>JACKDF010000056.1 GCA_020633655.1 Deferribacteres bacterium | reverse complement strand
ACTTCCTGCAAAACTCCACGTGAGTGATGGGTAGGGATCATCTCCAGACCAATCTTGAGGTTTATAAATAAAGCAGGTTAACTACTCCGCAGCTCCGCCAATCTTTCTTTCACCGCCGCAAAAAACAATGGCAGCATAATTTCATGATGCCCAATAAAAGTATAACCTTTGCCACCTTGCAGTGTCGGCCTTTGCACCACATTAACCCGGGGACGGTAATGCTGAATCATATCGAAATTCGCTGTGTAAAAATTATTCACCGGTGGTTTTGTGTTTCGGGCAACCGTTAATGCTTTGAGAAAGACTTCAGGCAAAATCACATTTGATCCCACATTCATCACGATGCCTCCCTCATTCAGACTGGCTGCATGCGCCGCAAAAATCTTAAAATCGCGGTGGCTCGTTGCACCAAGTGCTGCGCCATCCGCCTCCGGATGCTGGTGAATAATGTCGGTGCCAACGGCCACATGGATGGTTGCGGGAACATTGTGTACATAGGCATTTGCTAAAACGCTGCGTTGTAAATTATCACGACTTTTTTCCAGTATAGCTTTTCCTACACCTTCCCCAAGACCAAGTCCACTTTCATGCGCTTCGATGATAAATCGATTGACGAGCATACCGGTTTCCTGCACCATTCCAAAACTCCCGTCCGCCAATGCTTTTGCAACATCCTCAGAGGTTTGGCCAAAAAGCGCAAGCTCGGTGTCATGAATAACACCCGCACCATTCATCGAAATGCTGGTTATAATTCCTTCCCGAATCAAGTCAATTAACATGGGTGACAAACCGACTTTTATGGAATGCGCACCCATCATAAGCATAACCGGCTTCTTTTTGACAATCGCCTGCGCGACATGCTCTACAAATTCCTTTAAATCTTTAGCAACAAGTATATCCGGCAGGGTTTTGAAAAACGATTTGAAAGAATGGCCCACCGAGTACGATTGTCCCAATAATTCCTTGTTAACTTTACTATGCCGATCACTAATAGAATATCGCTTAATTTGATGGAGATCGATCTGAGGGTACTTTGACATGGAATTTCCGTATCGTTAATGTTAACCAATTTCAAATTCAATTGCCAACAAGCGGCTTGTCCACAAAATGGATTAAAGCTGAAATTACTGCTGAAATTGAAGGTAAATCTACGATTGATTAATAAAAGAATTGTTTGCTATAGTGCAAATAAACTTTCGCAGTGGGATGTAAAATATTGTCGTAATTACTTAAAATCCTGGTACACCTTCTATTTTCTCAAGTTCAGCGACAATTCCACCCAGGCTAAACGCTTTTATATAAATTTTTGAGGTCATGAGAACAGGAACCTTTTTTTCGTCATCGGTCATATGCACAATGATGCGACCTTTTGCTTTAAACAGCCCTTCAGCGCGTAAAACAGGTTCGACAACAATGCATTTAAATTTACCGGCTTTGACCTTTACCGTTTCCCTTTTGTGAATAATGACATTGAGAGGATAAACCTTGTTATCTGACTGATTTTCGACCTTCAGTGTATCACCCGGCTCAAATTGCTGGGTTCTGACAAAATAGAGTGCAGAGAGGATATCTTGCACAAATGGCTGTATTTCCAGAGTATCTTTTTCTGTATAGGCAATATGGTTGTATTGGTCATAAATTGCGAATGACTCTTTTTTGTAACTGCCCTCACTAATTTTCTTTATAAATTTCCAACTGAAAATACCACGTTGATCAATATAGGAATCAGCCTGATCCTCCACTTTAAAAAATTTGGAAAAAAAGGTATTTGACCAAGCCTTTGTCTGAATATGCAAAACAGGGTGACCATTAATATTCACCAATTCAGTAACCGCCATACTGGAACTTCCCGCGACAATTGGGCCGTATCGAATACTGAATTCCAAATATTCGCCCACCTGAAAAGCCTTGTTTTCAACAATTCTTAGGGGCTGTTCCAGGCTAACACTGGTATCGGATTCGAATATGGATACACCCTTTGCGACAAATTCAGGATTCCGCGCTTCATCGTGAGAATCTTGCGCAAGCGCAATAGTGGTCGAATAAATGAATAGAAGCAGAATATCAATAAAATGACGAAACGAAAAATGCATATAATTGGCCTTTCTGAATCAGGGAGAGTTATTACTACAGATATTGGTCAAAATTCAAGAATCTTTAAAGGTCAACATTTCCCCTTAATCTATTAATTTCCTATAGGTTGTACTATCGCTATGTCACATTTTTAATTTAGGTTGCAAAGATTACACGATACCACAGCAATTCATCGAAATGCTTTATGCGGACTGAATGCAAAATACTCGATCTTTCATTTGAACGCAGGAAATAAAATGCAAGTTTCAGAGATATGTTGTCGATGCAAATTGTTGAACGGTGGGAAGAATTCGGGCGATTTCGGTGGCTATAATTTGGCAACATTCACGGTATTTTGCCAAATCTCCGCCGATGGGGTCAAAAATATCCGGATTATGAGCTTTCATTGGCGATGCAAAATCTTTCAGCAAAAAATAGTTATCATGAAAAGCCGGAAATCTCGTATCCAGAAATTCACGATGATTCGAAGCCATGCACAACACTAAATTCGATTCACGGAGCAGTTCTTCTGTTACCGGCCGAGAGATATGTTCCGAAATATCCGCAGCACACTCTGTTGCGGCCATTATCGCATTTTCTGTCGCTCCTGATCCAGGAATACCAGCAGTTCCCGCAGAATTAACAGAAATTGTATCACGAAAATTCATGGGTAACATGGCTTTTAGAATTCCCTCAGCCATCGGACTGCGGCAGGTATTTCCTGTACATACGAAAAGTACACCATATTTTTTTTTCACAAATTCAACCCTGTTTTTACAAGAATTTCTTCTTGAGATACTGGTCCCTGCCGCAGCACCCGTATCTGGTTATCCACAATTCGAATGATGGTTGTCGGCTTCGATTCCACACTCGGTCCAGCATCAAAAATACAACTAACGGCATTTTGAATGGCAGAAGAGACACTCGCAACGGAATCTGCTGGTGGTTCACCAGAAATATTGGTACTTGTCGCAGTGATCAATCTACCCAATGCGCGCGCGATTTCTCTATTGAACTCACTCGCCGGCACCCGGACTGCAATTGTGTTATTTTCGACACAGGCTCTGGAAATTTTTGCTGCGGCCCGGCGATGTAAAACCAATGTTAAAGGCCCAGGCCAAAACGCCGCAGCAATTTTCCGCTCAATCTCGGAAATTTCGCAATACCGTTCCACCTGCTCCAGATCGGAAGCAATTAGCGGCAAAGCATGATCTGGCTGACGCTTTTTCATGGTGATTAATTGCGCAACGGCATCTTCGTTGCTGGCATCGGCAAACATGCCATAGATCGTATCTGTTGGACCGACGATCACCATTCCAGACTTTAATTTATCGACAGCAATGGGGATTGCGTTCGGATTTTTTAAATCTATGACTTGTGCCATAAAATGGATTCTATTTAAAAATTTTATTCTGCTTCACTTGCGAATTGCAGTTCATACAATCTTTTGTAGTAACCATTTTTACTTAAAAGTTCGTCATGCCTGCCGGTTTCAACAATTTTTCCATCCTTCAAAACAACAATTTTATCGGCTTTGATGATAGTTGAAAGCCGGTGCGCAATAACAAGAACCGTTCGGTTCTCCATCAGTGAATTCAGCGCATCCTGAACAAGTTGTTCTGATTCTGTGTCGAGAGCAGAAGTCGCCTCATCCAAAATGAGAACGGGCGGATTTTTGAGGACAGCACGTGCAATGGCAAGACGCTGACGCTGTCCACCAGAAAGCGTCACACCACGTTCGCCAATTATTGTATCCAATCCCTTTTCCAGATTTGCAATAAATTCCCATGCATTCGCAACTTTGGCAGCTTTTATTATGTTCTCTTCGCTGGCTTTCATTACACCATAGCTAATATTCGCTCGAACAGTGTCATTAAACAATATCGATTCCTGCGTCACGATACCCATAAGTCGACGCAAGCTGTGCATTTGCAGATCCCGAATATCAACACCATCAATGGAAATCGAACCTGAGGTTACATCATAAAAACGGGGTACAAGATTAACCAACGTCGTCTTACCGGCGCCACTTTGCCCAACAAATGCAACCACTTGCCCCTTTTTAACGGATAAATCAATATCCTGCAAAACAGCCACTGCTTTACTTTTATAGGAAAAAGTAGCGTGTGAAAAATTAATAGATTTCTGGAAATCAGAGATCGGTTTTGCGTCCGATTTATCAACAATTTCCGGCTTTGTCTCCAGGAGATTAACCACACGATCCCCGGCACCAAGACCGATTTGAATCGTAACATTGAGACCGGAAAGTTCACGCAGCGGTGCAAACATCATAAACAGAAAAATGATATATTGCATGAAATCATCTGCTCCCAGCCCTTGCCCCTGTACTACTTCACTTCCTCCGAACCACAACAACAAAACTGCAATGTAAGCTCCGATGACTTCGTTAAGTGGTCCCGTGAGGGCGGATAATTTTCGTTGTCGCATGGAAAGATCATAGTATTTGGTGTTTTCTTTTTGAAAGCGGACAATTTCATATTTTTCCATAGCGAATGCCTTGACAATACGGATGGCATTCAAATTTTCTGTTAAAAGGTTGAGCACTTCGGCTACCTGGGCAAAATTTCGTTTACTCTTGCGACGAATACTGGCACCGATGTGTGTTAAAACCAGTGCAATGAGTGGGATGATAACAAAGATATAAAGTGTTAATTTCCAACTGAGGATGATAAGCCAGGCGAGATATGCCAGAATTTCCAATGGCACTAAAAATACTTTTTCAAAACTAGTGCGCAGCATATTCTTAATTGCTGTGACATCATTAATGGTTATGGAGGTGATCACACCTGACTTTGTTTTGTCAAAGAAACTCATCGAAAGTTTATGGATGTGTTCGTAAAGTTCCTCCCGAATCATGTTTATTACGCGGAATTCGATCAAACCTGTAATGACATTTTTTGTATAGGCCATGATATTTTTAAGTAAAAACGAGATTATGAGGACCCAACATATGCGCTTTAACGTTTCAACCTTGCTTTCACGTTCGATATAGGAGGCAACCACCCGCTTTATTTTATCTTTGATAGAAATTTCAGGCAACAATCCTTCTATTCCCTGTGGTTTCCTGGTCTTTGGTTCTGTCGCCGGGTTTAAGTTCTTCACTTCCTCAGGCTTCGAGGGTTCGACCATAAAAATTGTTTTGACAAATGTGCCGGTGATATACAAGGCAGCACTGTTGAAAGCGATGTAAAAAATCGTCAAAATAAATGCGGAAAAAATCCATATTTTCAATGGTTTAAGGAAGGATAAAAAACGAAGATAATTTTTCATTACGGCTATTTATTTCTTGCTGATGTTTGTCATTTTGCCTGAAAGTAAAAGAAAACACTACCTGAAGCAAGCAGTTCTTCTATTATTTAATTCTCAGAAAGTACTTTTCTTGTTAGAGGTATTTTCTTACTTTGTCGGTTCGAAAAAATGAAATGTACTTTGC
>JACKDF010000055.1 GCA_020633655.1 Deferribacteres bacterium | reverse complement strand
GCAGAACGCATTGCCGCCAGGTCCACAAGGCTGGGAACACCGGTGAAATCCTGCAAGACTACACGCGCAGGTTTGAATGGGATTTCCTGCTGTGCAGCGGCTTTCGCATCCCAGGCAGCAAGCTTTTTCACATCCTCCTGCATCACCTGAAAATCGTCGCAGTTTCGAAGCAGGGATTCGAGAAGCACTTTTATAGAAAAAGGCAAACGGCTAATTTGCCCGAGACCGTCTTTTTCAAGTTTTTCGAGACTGTACATATATGCTATTCCGGAAGGCGCCTGAAAAGGGAGTCGAGCACCAAAACTATTTTTGTTCGCTTTGCTCATGCGAAATCTCCTGTTTTATTTCCTTTTTTAAATGAAATTTCCAGCCTTCAATTATATAATTATTATTGAGAAGTGGAAGAAAAATTTTGCGAATAAAAGTTACAATTATATGCACCACAAATCGAATTCGCATAAATCGGTCTTTTGCACAGAAGTCGAAGTGTTCCTGCCGGTGAATAACGTTTTCTGACTGACAAGTTTCATTGGAAAAACACTTGCATGCGACGTTCCATGGTCCTGTTTAATTTCATAAAAACCGGCTTGGGCAGGGGATATTCCTTACCTATCGCTATTTCTACGCAGCGTTTGAATAAACCCGTTTATGCGCTGTGCCTATTTTATTCTAAAAATATACACGACAGAAATTCTATTTTCCTGAGGTTAATTACATAACAAAAACGATTGCAAATGATAAGGGTTATCCATTATCTTGCAAATCGATTTAAATGCTGTTTTTCCAAAATTATGGCCTCCATGCAAACAAAAATTAAAATCGCCATCATCGGGTCTGGCCCAGCAGGAATTGCCGCTGCCGCAGCCCTGCTGAAAAAAAATCCCGGGTTGAAAAGCGATATCATTATAATTGAAAAAGAACACCACCCGCGCCATAAATTGTGCGGTGGAGGTCTGACTCCCTGGGCTGATGAAATCCTCGATCAGCTCGATCTGCAAGTTGACGTACCTTCCTGTCCTTTGGAAAACATCGAATTTTTTCTGCACGATAAACCGATTTCCTTCGGAAGCCAACAATTAATGCGCACCATACGGCGTGATGAATTCGATGCAGCATTGGTGAAAAAAATTCGTGACAGAGGTATTGAAGTCAGGGAAGGCGTAAAAGTCACAGACATTTCCACGGAAGCTGACTATGTCACTCTCGCAACAACCGCAGGTGAAGTTCGAGCTGAGATCGTCATAGCAGCTGATGGCGCAAAAAGTTTTGTCCGGCGAAAAGTGCTTCGCGATGATATTTCCCGAATCTCCAGATTACTGGAAGTTTTAATTCCAATTAACGAAAACGAACTGACACCGGAGTTCACCGACAAAAAAGCGGTGCTTGACTTTCGTGCAATTCGAGCCGGATTGCAAGGTTACATTTGGGATTTTCCCAGCTACATCGGCGGTCGGCCATTTCTCAACGTCGGAATTTTTGATTCACGTGTTAATAAAGGAACGCGAGCTGATTTACCAGCATTGCTGAGCGCCCATTTGCAACGCCGTGGTTTTTATGGCAACTACCAGTTACAAGGTTGGCCGGAGCGCTGGTATCATCCGGCACAACAGATTAGCGGCCCGCGCGTCATTCTCACCGGCGACGCCGCCGGGCTTGAGCCATGGTTGGGAGAAGGTATTTCCACTGCGCTCAGTTACGGTCCCATCGTTGCCGATGCCGTTATCGATGCAATAGAAACAGACGATTACAGTTTTTCAAATTACCGGCGGCGCATGAAAAAATCGCAATTAGGGTGGTATTTAAACCGCAAACGAAATGTAGCACAGCTCATTTACAGACCTGGATTTAGCAAATTTCTCCCGGCCTTTGGACGAATTCTTTCATGGTATATGGATTTAAGAAAATGGTAAATTGTGGTAAAACGATTTATCATTTCTGCGTTGCAACAAAAGCAAAGGATAATTCCTGATGAATCAAAGCAGTGTTGAACGAAGTCTGAACTGGTTGATAGAAAACTATTTTTCATCAAAAGACCGCAGTTTGACAATAAAAAAAGGCGATTGTTTATTCAATAAAGGTGATTATAACGACCATCTATACCTTGTAAAATCTGGCCAGCTCAACGGCTATGTTGACAATCCCGATGGCAGCCGCTATGCCCGTTTTGAAGCCGGGAAAAACAAGTTTGTCGGAATTGTCAGCTTTTTCTCCCGCACCTACATCGCCCGCGCCAATGTGATTGCCCAGGAAGATTCGGAAGTTACCTGGATTACAAAAGATGTGGATTTAATCGAAAAAGATGGTTGTGATTCCTTGTTTGACCAGTTCATGCCGGTCGTCGTTACAGATCTCGCCTATCGTCAACAGAGAGAACAGCAGTTCTTTCTTGAAAAAGAAGCAGCGATGAAGCAGCTACTTCATAGTGAAAAAATGGCATCCCTCGGTCAAATGGCGGCTGCGTTGGCCCATGAACTCAACAATGCTATTGCTGTACTGGAACGCAACACCCAGTGGATGCGGGAAAACATTACCGAACTACTGCAAAAACGCTATCCACAAGAATATCCCTTTTTTCAATATGGTAACGAAAATGGTCGCCAGCTTTCCAGTAGCGAGGTGCGTGCGCGCACCCGGGAAATTGGGAAAAAGTTTGCCCTGGCGAAAGACGATGCGCAAAAATTAGCGCAGACGGGAATGACTAATGATAAATTAAAATACTATGTTGATATCATGGATTATGAAGCAGATATCGTACACATGTACTGGGATATCGGTGCTACTTTTCATGATATGGCCATCGCGGCACAGCATGCGGCACACGTCGTGCGATCCGTCAGAGCATTGGGCGCGCAAAGGCACTCACGTCAGATAAATATGGATATCAATAAAAGTATTGGTGAAGCGCTGGCTCTGTTAAGGCCCAAGCTTGGTGTAATCAAGCTAAAACAGCAGCTTAAGGATGTCCCACCAATCGTTGGAAATATTGGTGAATTAGTGCAGATCTGGACAAATCTTATTAAAAATGCAATCGAGGCGATGACACATGCCCAAGTGTCTGAGCCCGTTTTGTCAGTGCGCAGCGAATTTGCACATGCACGAATAAATGTGTATATTGAGGACAATGGCCCGGGAATTCCTGCAGAGCTGCAGGAAAAAATTTTTCAGCCAAATGTTACGACTAAAGCTGAAGGTTTATCGTTTGGTCTCGGGCTTGGGCTTTCGATAATAGAAAAAATTGTTGATAGTTACAACGGTTCCATTGCAATTAAAAGTGTTCCGGGAAAAACGGTATTTAAGGTTTCTTTGCCTGTTGAAAACCAGGTTAAATAGGATGCGTCGCCCGCATTGAAAACCGAAATTATCCTACTATTCGATCTGAATTTTGCAATTAATCTTTTCACTGCCAAAACAATCAACAAAATAAATAAGAACAGGAAAATGATTTAAAAGTCAGTTATAGAGTTTTAAAAATAATCAAAAATTGAAGGGAAAAAAATGCGAGCAGCATCTCTGACATTTTTAAAAAATCTTCTTGATGCCCCGAGTCCTTCCGGATTCGAACAACCGGTTGCCGAAGTCTGGCGAAAATATGTGCACACATTTGCCGATGCGGTTGAGCGCGATTATCACGGTAATAGCATCGCCAGTTTGAACACAAGCGCAAAAAAACGCCTTATGTTCGCCGGTCATTGCGACGAACTGGGATTTCTTGTGCACTACATCAATGAGCAGGGATTCATCTATTTTAAAACGGTTGGTGGCCACGATATGACCATGATTTCTGGCAGAAGGGTAAAAATTCTTACAAAAGGTGGTCCCGTTACAGGCGTTACAGGTAAAAAGGCCATTCATTTAATGACCCCGGAAGAACGCAAGAAAGTGCCCGAAATTGAAAATCTTTGGATCGATATTGGTTCTTCCTCCAAAAAAAATGCGGAAAAGCGGGTTGCAATCGGCGATCCGGTAGTCTACGATATGAGCTTTCAACACATCACTAAAGACGTCGTCACTTCACGGGCTTTTGACAATAAAGTTGGCGCATTTGCTGTAGCGGAAGCCTTACGATATTTGCAAAATGAGTCTTTGCAGGTCGCAGTTTACAGCGTTGCGACTGTGCAGGAAGAAATTGGTTTGCGTGGTGCCCGTACTTCCGCCTTTGGTATTGCGCCCGATATCGGTATCGGCATCGATGTTACCCACGCCACGGATCACCCTGAAGTTGATATGCGGAAAACCGGTGAGGTGAAATTGGGTGCTGGCCCCGTCATCTTGCGCGGCGCCAATGCACATCCGAAAGTCGCTGCATTGTTGGTTCAAGCCGCCGAAGAAGAAAAAATCCCTTATCAATTGCAAGCCCTTGCCGGTGGTATCCCCAGCGATGCGAATGAGCTGCAACTTGCAGGAAGTGGCTCAGCAGCTGGTGCAGTGAGTATTCCGTTGCGTTACATGCACACTCCCAGTGAAATTGTATCCCTGAGTGATGTGGACAATACTGCAAAACTGCTTGCAGCCTTCGCAAAACGAATTACAGCTGATATGGATTTTCGAATATAATAATGCAAAACTGCAGATAACGAAAAGAGTTTCTTTTAAATCCTTTTTTAAAATGAAAACATGGTAAAACTGGTTTAAAATCAAAATATTTATAGAGTTAATAATTAAAATACTTTGTGATCCGTCGAGAAGTTTTCTTTAATTGGACACTTGCAATAGGAGGAATGGAAATGCGAAAAAGGCTTTTTTTAATTATGTTTATTTTGATGGCATGTAATTCTCCGGAACAAAAAATGAAACTGGACCCTAACGATCCACAGTTTTCGGAGAAAGCCAGGGCGATCCATCAAAAATCGATACTGGTTGATACGCACATTGATATTCCTTACCGGATTACGCATGAAAATGTGGATATTTCACAGCGATTAGCAGATGGGCACTTCGATTTAGTGCGTGCAAAAGAAGGTGGACTCGATGCCCCCTTCTTTGCTGTCTATGTCTCGTCAAAATTTAATCAACCCGGTACGGATACAGCTGCAAAAGGCGGTGCCTATGCTGAGGCACTACGCATTATTACCATGATAGACAGTGTAGTCAGTGCAAGCGAAAACCTTGCCGAATCAGCGATAAGTCCGGGCGATGTAGAACGAATTGTCGGGGTTGGTAAAATCGCTGTTTGTATGGGTATGGAAAATGGAGCGCCAATTGAAGGCGACATTCAGAAATTAGCTGATCTTTACCAGCGTGGTATTCGTTACATCACTTTGACGCATGCCAAAGATAATCATATCAGCGATTCGTCTTACGATGAGCGACATACGAATAAAGGTTTGACAGAATTCGGGAAAAAACTTATAGTCGAAATGAACCGCATTGGTATGATGATCGATGTCTCTCATATTTCAGACGACGCGTTCTGGCAGGTGATGGAATTAAGCAATGCACCTGTCATAGCCAGCCACTCTGGTCTGAGGACTTTTCGTCACATGGAACGCAACATGTCTGACTCCATGCTGGTTGCCTTAGCTAAAAATGGAGGTGTATTTCAATACAATTTTGGTTCCTATTTCATTACTGACGATTACGGAGTACCTGCAGATTCTTACTGGTCTGTGCAAGACTCGCTCAATAGAAAGTTCCAAAATGACCACGAAAAAGCAGTGTCCTTGTTCGAAGAATATAAAAAAGCCCATCCGGCGCCCAATCCGGACATTGATGAAGTAGTGCGGCAACTCGACTATGCAATCAAATTGATTGGTGTCGATCATGTTGGCCTTGGCAGTGA
Organism: Deferribacteres bacterium; assembly: GCA_020633655.1. Taxonomy (GTDB): domain Bacteria; phylum Zhuqueibacterota; class Zhuqueibacteria; order Zhuqueibacterales; family Geothermadaptataceae; genus Bioreactorimicrobium. Next base: position 241 of record JACKDF010000055.1, on the reverse strand, counting down.
TTACGATGGTGTAAACGAGGTGCCGGTTGGTTTAGAAGATGTCACCAAATATCCTGTGTTGACGGAAAAAATGTTAGCACTAGGTTACACTGCAGCTGATATCGAAAAAATTAACGGTGGCAACTTATTGCGTGTATGGAAAGCCGTGGAACAATTGAAACTCTAACTGAGTCTTTATACCATTCTTGCTGTAAAATCAATGGGACGAAATTCAATTTTTAGTCAATTCATGATCATTGAA
>JACKDF010000054.1 GCA_020633655.1 Deferribacteres bacterium | reverse complement strand
ACAATCAAATTATCGGGTTTTTTCTTGAATCGAAAATTATTAAATTTTTACAACGTTAACGGCCTGCAAACCTTTTGCGCTTTTTTCGACTTCAAATTCAACTTTTTGGCCTTCTTCAAGCGTTTTGTAACCGTCACTTTGGATGGCTTTAAAATGAACAAATACATCATCACCTTCCTCACGAGTGATAAAGCCATAACCTTTAGAGCTGTTGAACCATTTAACAGTTCCAGTTTCCATTGAATTGATCCTTACTTTGTAAATTTGTAGAAATGTACAACTGTGTTTGCAGCCTGTTCCGGGCAAAAAAAAACGCATTAAACATCCGAACTGATAGTGGTGTTTATGCGGTTTCTTTTGAAAAATTTTTTAAAAATATAACTGTCATGTAGAAGAAGGCGTTAAAACAGGTACAATGAATTGAGCATAAGATAATACAAGAATATTAAAAAACAACATTTTATTTCCAGATTTCTGAGATTTTAACTCTGCATAACGAATTTTCATTGGAGAAGCATGCCATTATTCTTAGTTTATTTGTTGTATGCATAGCGTAATTTCTCCACTTCACAGGATCGAATTCATGAGTAATTATAAGAAAACTTCCATTTCAATTAGATCCCATATCAAGCAATAAAAAGGTTTTACTGCTCCGTAAGATTGTTCATTTTTTAGTAAAAGGATGCTCTCATGAAATTTATTTTACTCTTTTTTAGTATAATTACAGCCTTTCCAATAGTGGGTGAATCCACTAAAAATTGGCTGACACCACCGCAGGGTATGGTGTATGTCCCTGCGGGTTCCTTTATCATGGGGAGCACGTATGGCGATCCTGATGAGAGACCACAGCATATCGCATCCACAAAAGCTTTTTTCATTGAAAAATATGAAGTGAGTAACGCTGAGTATGCCCTTTTTGATACGAGCTATGCTTTTGAAAATGGTAAAGAGAATTTTTCTGTCGTCGTGACCTGGGAGCAGGCAGCAGCTTATGCTAAATGGGCGGGAAAAAGATTGCCAACGGAAAAAGAATGGGAGAAAGCTGCTCGTGGTACTGACGGACGTGTTTTCCCCTGGGGAAACACATACAATAATAAATTTGTCGTTTGGGATCGCACGCACCCTCGCGGTAGCGCACTCGCAAAACCGGAAAGTCCGTATGGATGCTATGACATGGCTGGCAGTGTTTGGGAATGGACAGATGACTGGTACAAACCGTACCCCGGAAACAATATTCCGATGGAGCAGTATGGCGAAAAATATAAGGTGATGCGTGGCGGCTCCAATTTTAACAATCATTCTTTTATTCGAACGACGCAACGCTATTATGTTCCCCCAAATTCAACTGCCAACTATCCAGTCGGTTTCCGATGTGTCAAAGATGCAGAATAGTTATAAAATCCATTAATCCAATACTGAGGACGAATTGTGTATAACCGATATTTTAGCTTGATTGCGGGTATCTTGCTTTTCTGCAGCAGTGAATTTTTGTTTTCGCAAACTGTCAACAAATTTCCAGCAAAAACGGATCCACTCCATAAAAAGGTTGCGATGTTCACCGAACTCATGTTGGGTAATCATTGGAATGAGGGCACATTTCTTCAGCGAGTTATTTTCCCTCCCGCTGGATCGACGAAGCCGTTGATCGCCTGGTACTCCGACTGTCTTGATGTCACTGTTGAAATGCTTGTAGCCTACTGTTTTAAATATGCAATCACAAAAAATAATGACGATCTGCAAAGGGCAAATCAGATCTTTGAAGGGATTCTCAAGCTTGAAAAGGTTACGGGTGTTCCCGGACTCATGGCTCGTGGTTTTTATAAAACGGATAAGCCATTATGGTTTGAACAAGTGCTATGGTATCCACTTGAGTGGCACGCGTCGACATCTATGCCCGGCTATCGTTGGTTGGGTGACCTCAGTGCTGATAAGTTCACTTCACTTTTCTATGGGATTGGAATTTACTACGAGTTATGTGCGGATGAGAAAAACAAAAAAAGAGCCGCTGATCTTTTGGATCGATTTGCGGGACGGTGCATCGATTACAATTTTAAGCTGGTTGATCTTGATGGTAAAATGACACTCTGGGGAAATTATTGCCCTGATTTGCCGCATCAGTCTCTCAATTCATTGGAAATGCTCATGGGATTAAAAGTCTCGCACCGAATAACAGGGAAGGAGCGATTTCATGCGGCTTATAATATGTTAATCGATCGTTATCACTATGATGACCAGCAATTGGAATCAAAAGTTATGTGGCCAACGGAATGGAGAAATTCCTACGATGATGACCATGCTGCAAAATCACTATATATGCTTATGCGCTACGAAGACGACCGTTCATTAATGATAAAATATCGAATGAATTTGAATATCCACTGGTATGATTGGCAGAACCATGATTTCAGTTTTCAGGGTGACCCCTGGTTTATTATGCTCTACCAGGTTCTGACTGGCGAAAATGTAATGACGGAAGACAGGATTGAAGGAATAAAAAGTATGTGGGGATTTGAGCGTGAAATGCGAACTTTCAAGATTCCTGTGAACGATGGCTATAAACTCGTTGAATCCGTTGTGGAAGGACACGCATCGACGATGATTCGAAATTATTGGTTTGGGCGCTATTATGGGTTTATTGATCCGGAGTGGTAAAATGGGGTGGGAAAAATCAGCATTTCGACGCAAGTATACTTGAACCAGCAGGTCAAAGCATGCTTGCGTCGCATTTGATAGCCAATCTCGAATATCAATTATATGCTTAGTTCAATTTGCCCCAATAACCCCTTGAGATCCTCTGAAAGTGCGGGTATACTGGACAACAAAGCACCTTTGTGTTGTGCAATCCATGGATCCGTCTTGGCTGTCGTCTCAACCCGACCATCCAGACCAAGCAGAAACCGCCACTGATTCAACCATTTTTCATTATATTCTGCAAAGAGTTCAGGCGATTCTTTTTCCTTCAAACTCTTAATAACTGCGGCAGTCAAATCTTGCGCTTCGAGGAAACCACCATTCATACCTTGTATTCCCACCGGATTGGTCATGTGGGTAGCATCTCCTGCGAGCCAGCATTTGTTTTTACCTAAGGCATCAGAAAGCCGGCGTTCAAAACGAACGATATGCCGCCAGCGAATATCCTCTACTTTGCCTTTAAACCATGGAGCACGTTTACTCAATATTTCTTTTAAATAATTCTCTGTGAGTTCAGCGTAAGGACCTGTACCAATCTGTACTTCATAACGTTCTTTTATGCGGCTTTCCTGGCTTGCTTCCCGGTCGAGCAACTGAAAACTCCAGCGGCAATATCCATTGGGCAGTGGCCACATCACATTTGCTGCACCCTCTGTAAAAGAAAGTGCCATTTTATTTTGCAGATCGATATCTGTTTTAAACTCGAATACGGCACAGTTTAATGTATCACCAACCGGATCAAAATTGATATCCAGTGAACGACGTACAAAAGAATAGTGCCCGTCGGCTCCTATAACATAGGGAATTTCTCCACGGATGGACTTTGTGACAACCTGCTCGGTGCGTGAAATGATGTAACCCAGGGTATCGGTTTCCAATTTGTCAATAATGACGTTCGCATGATCAATCGAGTGAGTCAGGTGAGCAAGCCGGTGGTGCCAGAGAACTTTTACACCGTTTTCAAGCAGTGCATCCTCGAGTATTTTCTCCAGTACATTCTGCTGTATGGCGGTTATATAGGCATATTCATGTTTTAATTCTGCAAGATTTATAGTGGCTTTGCACTCCTTCTCATCGCAAATATCGATGGTGTTTACTTTATAGCAGTGTTGCAGAATTTTATCGAGTAATCCGAGTTTTTTAAACATCCGCAAGGATTGCGGGTGCAAGGCCAGTGCATAACTATGTCCTGCGCGTTGCCATTCTTTATCAATTACTTGTACGACAACGCCATTTTTTGTCAATTCCAGAGCAGTCATTAAACCGACAGGACCTGCTCCGACAATAAGAACTTCCGGTTTCTTTTTTCCAAACATGTCAGCCTCCGCGGAATTATTTTAAATGTATAGGGTCTAGGTAAAATGCACTGCCCAGAATCATACGAATTTATTAGTCTCGTTTGAAGTTACTATATAAAAAAATAATGATTTAAAGTGAAGTGTTTTTTTGAATATTTGTATTTTAAAATAAAAAATCCAGCTCTGCGAATTCTAATGCAGAGCTGGATGTAGGAAAATAATTAGCCTGTCAACTTAAAAGCAATTTTTAAAGCCTGAGGAAAGATTATCTTTTCTTCAAAGGGACGTATTCTCTTTTTTCCTGTCCCAGGAACAACTGCCGTGGTCTGGCGATGGCTTGTTCCTTATCCAGTAGTCCTTCTTCCCATTGTGCCAACCAACCAGCCATACGGCCAATGGCAAACAATACCGGGAACATCGTAACAGGGAGTTTCAGCGCTTCATAGATGATTCCGGAATAGAAGTCGACGTTCGGGTACAATTTTTTATTAATAAAGTATTCGTCGCTCAGAGCGATACGTTCCAGTTCAATGGCGATGTCAAGTAAAGGATTACGACCCGTTACTTCAAAAACCTCATCCGCAATTTTTTTGATGATACGGGCGCGTGGATCGTAGTTTTTATAAACGCGGTGCCCGAATCCCATGAGTCGCAGCTCACCGGCTTTTACTCGCTTGATATGGTTTGGAATATTGTTTACAGAACCAATTTCTCTCAACATGCGAAGTACCATCTCATTGGCACCGCCATGCAATGGGCCGTATAAACCGGAAGATGCGGATGCTGCTGCAACATAGGGATCAGCGTGTGAGCTTCCAACAACGCGCATCGTTGTCGTGCTGCAGTTTTGTTCGTGGTCCGCATGCAGTATAAAAAGTACGTCCAATGCACGCTCAAGTACTGGATTTACCTCGTATTTTGATTCGGTCATTTTAAACATCATTTGCAGGAAATTTCCTGCGTAACTGAGTTCATTGTCCGGATAGTTGTAAGGCATTCCCAGTGAATGACGAAAAGCATAGGCAGCAATAGTTGGTGTTTTGCCAAGGAGGCGCATCATTTGCAATTTGCGTGATTCAGGATTCATGATGTCCTTGGCATCGGGGTAATAAGTTGATAAAGCAGCAAGTGTACTGACCAACATGCCCATTGGGTGAGCGTCGTAACGAAATCCTTCCATGAACTTTTTCGTATTTTCATGGAGCATGGTGTGGTGAGTTATTTCATATTCAAAATCTTCGAATTGCTTCTTGTTTGGAAGTTCTCCAAAAAGAAGTAGGTAGGCTGATTCAAGAAAATTTGAATTTTCGGCAATCTGCTCAATGGGATAACCACGATAACGAAGAATACCTTTCTCACCGTCGAGGAATGTAATTGTGCTCTTTGTGGATGCAGTGTTTTTAAATCCCGGGTCATAAGTCATCAAGCCAAAATCATCGTCGCTCACCTTTATGCCACGCAATTGCATTGCATTGATAGCCCCGTTTTCGATGGGTATTTCGTATTGCTTACCGGTGCGTTGATCAGTAATAGATAAAACATTTTTGCTCATGATTTTCTCCTTTGCATAAATTCGTGCATAGAATCCGGCTTTTATATTACATTGGGTTTTTCTATCGCATTACTGAACTCGGGTTTGCAATTGACCATAAGGTTGAACAGTTGAGAAGGTGTTATGCAGGTGCTTGATTTTTCCTTACTGTCAAGAAAACTGCGAGTTGTTTTCCTGGTAAAAATGCCACAAAGACATCAGGCTTGCTAAAATAAAGATTAATTGGAAAATTTACAACTATTAATTGCATTAATGAAAAGTCGTTATGTCTAATTTTCTGATTGTACGCCACTCTTTGCAGTAAAACACTGGTTCTGTCACGAAAGAAAAGATAGTATATTCAGCGATTTACATAACTTTTCTCTGCATCTAATTAGATTCAGATTTATAGTCGACTATAGTGTAACCAATCATTGTCTCGAAAAATAAAATATTTTTGTTTAGTCGAATATATTATAATTACTAATTGTAAATTGGAAATTTTTAATCAGTAATTAAAGCTTAGCGTAAAGTACTAAGTTTGTCAATGTTTTTCATATCAAAAGAGAATCACATAAATTGTTTTGCGCCAAAGCACCATTATTTGGTACGGGGGCTCGTAACTCATCGCCGACTTA
>JACKDF010000053.1 GCA_020633655.1 Deferribacteres bacterium | reverse complement strand
AGGAGACGAAGTTAGTATGTTTTACGATCCTATGCTGGCCAAGCTCGTGGCACACGCCCATGATCGTAAACAGGCGATCCTTCGCATGCTGCGAGCCCTGGGCGAATATCGCATTTCTGGCGTCGTTACGACGATCCCGTTTTGTGAATGGGTTCTCAAACATCCCCGATTCCAGGCTGGAGATATCGATACGGGTTTTATTGACCAGGAATTTTTCAGTAAAGACGTAAACGAAATACTCGGTTTTACCGAGGACGAAGAAAACAAGATTGCCATTGCTGCAGTGCTATTTGAAATGCTCAACTCAAAGGATTTTTCAACACAAAAGGCGGAAAAAGTCCAGTCCTCCGGTTGGCGGCAACGCGGCTGGAAAAATTTATAGGGGAATTTATAAAAACAGGTATTCTGGTGTGAAGTCCACTTTGCACAAATCACTGAAATCGGTTCGAATCGTCAGTGCATAGTGTCATTCCATTGCTTGTAATCTACTGGTTGGTTGCTGTAAAAATCGTCTCTCAATATCTTCCGCCGGCAGGGGTCGGGAAAAATAAAATCCCTGAACAAGATCACAATCATGGCGGCGCAGAAAATCAATTTGTGCTTCTTCTTCAACCCCCTCTGCAATCACTTCCAAATCCATATTCTTCGCCAATGCAATGATTGCCGTCGTTATAGAGCAATCCTGCTTGTTATCGGGCACACCACGAATAAATGCACTGTCGATTTTCAATGTATGAATTGGAAATTTTTTCAGATAACTAAGTGAGCTGTAACCGGTACCGAAATCATCCAACGAAAGACGTACTTCCATATCTATAAAGTGTGAAAGCATAGCAATGGTGTGATCAACGCTGTCCATAGCATTGGATTCCGTGATTTCAAGCTCCAAAGATCGCGGTTGCAACCGTGTTTCCTGCAAGACATCCTTCACAATCTGCGGTAGTGACTCATCCCGGAATTGGCGTGCTGCCAGGTTCACTGCAATTCGCAAATCGGGATGCCCTTTCTCATGCCATTCCTGCATTTGTGCACAGGCGGTTTTGAGAATGTAGTGCCCTAATTGGATGATCAAACCTGTTTCTTCGGCGATGGGAATAAAAATAGCAGGAGAAATAAATCCCTGTTGCGGATGTATCCAGCGCATCAGGGCTTCAAATCCGACAAGTTTATTTTTCCGAATGTCAAATTGCGGTTGATAGTAGACGTGCAATTCATTGTTTGACAAGGCAAAACGTAAATCCTGCTCCAGTTCGATGCGTTCAACAGCTTTCTTATCCAGAGAAGAGTTGTAAAATTGGAACGAATTCATCGCGTTTAACTTGGCGCGCTGGTATGCCAGCTCGGCGTTGCGAACAAGAATCTCGGCATCATCGGAATCTGTGGGGTAGACGCTTATTCCCAGGCAGGCAGTAACGCTATCTTTATTTCCGCTGAGTATAATTGGCTGTGTAACATTGGATATTATTTTCTGGGCAATGTGCACGATATCCTGAGTTTCAGTGATGTCGTTGATGATAAAGGCAAATTCATCACTGCCCATGCGGGCCACTGTGTCGGAATCACGCACACAGCAGCTCAATCGACTGGCAACATTTTTCAGAATCATGTCACCAGCTCGGTGGCCAATGGCATCATTAATGAGTTTGAAATTGTTGATATCAAGATACATGATTGCCAACATCAAGCCAGAGCGTTTTGCATGAGCCAGGGCCTGAAACAGGCGGTCAAAAAAAAGCTGACGGTTCGGTAGATCCGTTAATTGGTCATAGAGTGTCAAATGCTGCTGAATGCTGAAATTCTTCTTCAGTCTTCCATTTAATTGGTGTATTTCCCAGGCATAACGAACACTGCGGAACAGGGAATCTGAATCGATCTGTTCTTTTAAAACATAGTCTTGCGCACCATATTGAAGCGCAGAAATCGCCATTTCTTCTTCGCCCTCAGAGGAGACCACGATAATTGGTACTTCACCACCAAGTGTTTTCGTAATCTGGCGCAGGTCATTCATGCCGTTGTGCGAGCCGATATTGACAAGAATTGCGTTTGTTACTTCCGTCGTCACTTGTTGGTGCACTTCTTCCGGTTGCCGGATATGCACCACATCGAAATAGAAATTTGGATTGCTTTTTTTAATCTCATCCGTGAGAAGAAAAGAATTCTCACCTTTGCTGTCAAAGTAAACTAGATTGAATTTATTTTTGACCATATAAGAATACCAGTGATTTTCTGGCAAATCAGTATTATCGTTCTTTATTAATGAGTTCCACACATCCATAAACAGAGTCCATCATTCCGCTCAATCCTATTTTAGGGAACACAGCAGATAAATGAGGGTTATGTATTTCGCTGCACGATGTGTTATTACAATTTCTCATAACTCTAAATTCGTCTTCTTTGAGATAGAGCTTAAGTCAAATGTGGAAAATAGGCTGCATCAGTGCTCGCGGAGACAACAAGAAAATAACTTGCTATGAAACAGAAAATTAAATACCGTTGTAGTCACAAAATTTTACTATTTCCAACTCAGCTGGAATTCAATAAACCTTAAAGAATAATCCTTATGATTGAAGTCAGCAATCTCGTAAAATCCTATGGTAAAGCAGAAGCATTGAAAGGTATTTCCTTTTCTGTAAAACCCGGTGAGATTCTCGGATTTCTCGGTCCGAATGGAGCGGGTAAATCGACAACTATAAAAATTCTCACCGGGCTCCTTCCGCCTTCTTCAGGCCAGGCGATGGTTTGTGGCTATTCTATCAGCACCGAGCCGATGGAGGTAAAGAAACGTTTTGGTTACATACCCGAGAGTGGAGCACTTTTTGAGTCATTGACTGCGTTTGAATACCTACAGCTTGTTTCGGACTTGCATCATCTGCCAGAGGATTTATTCGCAAAACGTTTGGAGGAATTTCTCCATCTTTTTGGCCTCGACAAACAACGTCACCAGCGTTTATCCGATTTTTCCAAAGGAATGAAACAGAAAGTGCTCATCGTTGCATCATTGCTGCATGATCCGGATGTTCTTTTTTTCGATGAACCACTCAATGGAGTGGATGCAAATACAGCACTCGTTTTCAAAGAAATTTTGAAAAAAATGAGTTCGCAAGGGAAAACGATCTTTTTTTGTTCCCACATTCTCGAGGTCGTAGAAAAATTGTGCACGCGCATAATCATTATAAACGATGGAGAAATCGTCACCGAAGGGACACCCCGATCAATCGCTGAAAAAACCGGATTTTCCTCATTGGAACTGGCTTTCAATTCACTCACCGGTGGTGCGGATGCGGGTGAAAAAGCAATCGAATTTCTCTCAGCATTCCGGGGTGAAAAAAAATGAAATTTGTGCCCGACCAGGAGAATAGTGATCAACGGCAGTTGAAAGCCCTGCTGCGTCTGGCATGGCGCCTGGATATGCGCAATACGAAGCTTGGATTTGGACTTTCGCAAAAAGGGAAAAAGCCACTTCTGGCATTCTTCATAGCAATCCTCTTTTATCTCTTTTTTGGCATTGTCTTCGCCGATACCTGTGCAAATATTCGCGATACATTTGTGGCTGCAACATTCATCTCTGCCGCTATTATGCTGCTCATGGCCGGGATAATGCTCGTCGAGTACAATACCATCATAATTTCCCCGGAAGATTACAATATACTCGGATACATGCCCGTTTCTTCCAGCACTTATTTTGTTGCAAAATTAATCAACCTGCTTTTTTATACCTTATCATTCACACTTATTTTAGGCGGGCCCTCTGCCGTCGTTTTGTCTGTACGCGACGGATTTACAGTAGCCAAACTGGCACTTTCCCTCCTCGCAATAATTGCCTCAGGAATTTTTATCACCTTGTTCATTGCAAGTATTTATACATTTTTATTGAGAATCATCACACCAACGCGCTTAAAACGTTTTCTTTCTTATCTGCAATTCTTTTTCGCCCTTTTCATCTATCTGGGCTATCTAATTATTCCGCGCTTGTTGTTAAAACACGCAGAAAACATGCATATAGATCACTCTAACTGGCTCTTGCTGCTGCCTACGAGCTGGTTCGCGGCATTTATCCAAATCGGGCACGGTCATTTGACATTTTTTGAATTTTCCGCAAGTATTACTGGTGTTGTGGCTTTGGGAATTCTTTATTACATAGCCATTTCCCGCCTGTCACTTGATTATGCCGAGAAAATGGCTTCATTTTCCAATGCACCGGACTCAGCAAAACCAACCCAAATACGAACGATCAATGCACGCCCACTACCTTTTCTCTCCTTTTTCAATACTGAAACGCGCGTGATCGCCCGCTTGCTGCGTGGTCAATTCCGGTATGATATGAAATTCCGTTTCTCTATCCTCGGCATGCTACCCATCATGTTTGTTTATTTTTATTTGGGGCTGGAGCAAGGTATACTCTCCGATCCATTTCTGACAGGCTCAGCTGGAATCCAAAATTTTTTGGTGTTCTTCTTCGCGGTCTTATTCATGCCGCTTATCATGAAAAGCAATATCGAAATGAGTTCGGCATTTGAAGCAAGCTGGATATTTTACACAACACCGGTAGATCTGGCAAAACTTGTCTTTGCAGCACGTAATTTGCTCTTTGTTCTGTTCTCGTTACCGACCTTACTTTTTTTATTCTTTCTGTTTGTCTACTATTTTTCAAACTGGACACATGCGTTTTTGCACGTTTTCACGCTCACGTTACTGTCCTTTTTAATCCTGCAGATCAATTATTTTATCAATCCAAAGCTTCCCTTTTCAGAACCCAAAATTCGTGGTTCCCAACCCAAATTGATTACATTTTTCTTCATCGCACTACCGCTCATGGGATTGCTCATCCTGCAATTTGTAACCGCGAACTTCTATTATAATTTGCAGGATTTGGTTCTTTTTTACGCTGGTTTGGCATTTGTTATCGTGATTTTCGAAAGGCCGGTACGCAAACGCATTTTAAAACGCGCCCATAGGATGGCCTTTGCTGGCGACAAAACTTTGCCGAAATAACATCAGGAAAATCCTTGTTTAAAGTTTCCTGAAACACATTCAAAAGCAGTCATACAAATATTAAATTAGATAACTAGCCCCGGAACTTCAGGTTTAATCTGAATTTTACTTCATTTTCTTTTTTGCTTGATCAAAAAAGAAACAAAAAGCTGAAAGCCGGCGAAGCAAAATCAAGGCTCTTGAAAAATGGCTAAAATTTTGGATATTTTCCTAAATCATTTTGAACTCGCTGCACTCAAACATAAAATGATTCTTAACGGAAAATCTCCAAAATTTCTTAACGCCATTTTTCAAAGGCCAACAAGAAAAGCAGACGGAGCAAAAGACTCAATCAATTGAATTTATCTCAAGATAAAATGAATCCCGAACACTTAACTCATTAGTGAAAGATTTCCATGAAAATAGGAATTTCCTGTTATCCAACGCACGGTGGCTCCGGCGTTGTTGCCTCCGAACTTGCATTACAGTTAGCAAACGCAGGTCACGAAGTGCATATTTTAAGCTATGCAACACCATTCCGTTTGGCAGAATTTCATCCAAATATTCTCTTGCACGATGTTGAAGTCGGTGTCTATCCTCTTTTCAAATACCCTCCGTACGCTCTCGGCCTGGCGACGAAAATGGCCGAAGTTGCAAAGGATTACGATCTCGACGTCCTGCACGCCCATTATGCTGTACCACACGCCACAAGTGCTTATCTCGCACGGCAAATTGTTGGCTCGGAGAAGTTAAAAGTCATCACAACATTGCATGGCACGGATATCACCCTCACAGGCGCAGATCCCAGCTTCAAGCGAGTTGTTAAATTCAGTATTGAACAATCGGATGGGGTGAGTGCTGTTTCCAATTATCTTCGTGAAAAAACATGTGAGGAATTTGGCATCGAGAGAGAGGCTATCGACGTCATACACAATTTTATCGATGTCAATCGTGGTGTTCACCACAGTTCAATGTGCCAGAAAAAACAGTACGCGCCGCAAAATGAAAAAATCGTTATGCACGCAAGCAACTTTCGACCAGTGAAACGGACAACGGATGTCGTGCGAATTTTTCATAAAATACGCGACGAGATTCCAGCAAAACTCTTGCTCATCGGCGAGGGCCCGGACCGGATTCTCGTGCAGCAAGTCATTCGTGATCTTGGTATTCAGAAAGACGTCATCTTCCTGGGACAGGTTGATTATATTGATGATCTTCTTCAGTGTGCCGATAT
>JACKDF010000052.1 GCA_020633655.1 Deferribacteres bacterium | reverse complement strand
TCACGATGGCTTCAGCATTTTTTTGTGCCATTGAGATATCCTTCTTCCTTACCAAACCGGTGTTAAAAATGCCATGCGGTAAAGCTGGAATCTATTGAATTGCTAAATTCTGCCTCATAATTTAATGATTCTATGAAAAATCGCAACCTGTTATAAAACTTGCTTTATTCATCAACCACAAGATTGGGCTGTGTCAAAACATAAATAGAACGAAGGCGTCCCGCCGAGTGGAATGTGCGTTACGCTCAGCAAGGCCGCTTTCGCTTTAGAAAATGGACGTTTGGATCAGAAGTAAGCTGTTATGACTCAGCCCCACCGTATACCTTGAGTATTGTATGAATAAAGCAGGTTATCTGGTGCAATCAATGCATCGGTACTTCAATCGCTAAAACTTGTGCATCGCTATGTGCCTGAATTGTGAATTCCTCAGCATCCCGGATTCCTATACCATCCCTTCTGCTGAGATGCTCTGATGCCACTTCGATTTGTCCTTCGATGACAAATATATAAACACCATTACCGGGCGTGTGAACCCCATAATTGCACTTCTTTCCTTTACGTAAATCAGCCCGTGAAAAATACGCATCCTGATGCAACCAGAGATTGTCTTCGTTTTGCTGTGGTTGCACGAAGGTGTGGAATTTTTCCTTTCGAGCTGCAGGGTCGATCACTTTCTGGTCGTAGCGTGGTTTGTGTCCTCTGGCATCGGTAAGCACCCAAATTTGCAACAGACCAACGGGTTCTGTGTCCGAATGGTTGAATTCCGAGTGCCAGATACCACTGCCCGCAGACATGATTTGAACCTCGTTTGGACGAATAACCTGCTCGTGCCCTTCACTGTCCGCGTGCGCTAATGCGCCTTGCAAGGGAATAGTGACAATTTCCATATTATCGTGCGGATGGCGCCCAAAACCTTGACCGGGTGCAATCACATCATCATTTAAAACACGCAATTTGCCAAAGTGTATGCGCGTTGGATCGTAATATTGTGCAAAGCTAAAGGTGTGGTACGTTTGCAACCAGCCATGGTTAAAGTAACCGCGGCTGTCCGCACGATGTATGGTTGTTTTCATGATTTCTCCGAATTGTGCCCCACAAGGGGGCGCTACTGATTTTACAATTTCAGTAATTTAAAGGCATGTGTCCAACGGTTCTCACGGAATCCGGGGATACACCAGAGCATGCACAAAGGTTCGATTGCCCGAGCCGCTTCTGCGCCACCCATGTCTTCAGTTTCCCAACCAAATTGATCGAGAATTGTTTTTGTTTGCTGCTTGGCTGTATCGTTGTTGCCGGCGATGAACATGGTTGGCTTTGAAGCGAATTGCGGATCAACCATAAAAGCAGAGCCGACGGAACTGAATGCTTTAACAAAATGTGCTTGCGGAGCGAGCCTTTGCAACTGCTCCATTAAGGAACCATTTTGATCGGTAAAAAATTTCAAAACACCATTTTCCGGTGCAGCCTCGGCAATAGGATTTGTCGCATCGATGATGGTTTTTCCTGTTAAATTTTCAACTCTGGCAAGCTTCAGTACATTTTCTGCAATCGTCCCTTTCACGGCCAATACGACGATCTCACCGAAGGCTGCCGCATCGCTGAACGTCCCTGTTTGCAATTCCGGTCCAATCTCGGCTTGCAAAGCCGTTAATTTTTCTGGTGAGCGTGATCCGATCATGACTTTGTAACCGTGTTTTATAAAACCTTTGGCGAGGGATTTCCCAACAACGCCTGATCCTAATATACCTATTTTCATTTGATACTCCTGATTTGTTTGGTTGTACATACAATAATCGAGTTGCAAAAAAAATTATTCCTGTAATTTGATTGTGGCTTCAAAAATATCTGTCGTTAATTGCCTGCTTTTTTCCGCTCCCATAAGGGTGTTGTAACGTTCCAGAAGGTTGCCCCATGCTTTTTTTATCTGGCTATCCAAATCGAGACTTTTTTGAGTCGGATAGACTTGTGTGAACTTGCCCACTGTTCTGCGCTCAAGGAACATTTTAAATTCCATTTTTTCGATGAGGCGCGTGACAGTGGAAGGCTTGAGCATCATAATTTTGCTGATTTCTCCCGGTTGGATTCCCGGTTTGCCGTTGATGGTCATTAAAAGAAAAGCATAGGACGGTGCCAGTTGCACAATGCTGAATTCCTCCTCCGCCATGCGCGTAATCACCCGCGCCAAGGCGTTGGCCGAATAATACAGGCAACCACAGTAAATATTTTCGTTATCGCAATTCATGGGGCAAAAGATATGAATTATATTTGTATGTGCAAGCAAAAAAATGATTTCAAATATTATATTTATCGATTTGTTCGAAAAGCTATACAAGGTTTTGTCTCTTTAACAAAAAATGATAAATTATTATCATCAAAATTAGACTGCTTTTATGAATTTAATTATGCCCAAAGACAAATTCTCCAACCTCACACGCCCGAAATATCCGATGCCGGATTTTGTCAAAACTGCACTTGTGCAGCGTGATTTATTGAAATCCTACCAGCAGCGCCCTGCCTACCAGCAGAATGATTACATCGGCTGGATCACCCGGGCAAAAAGACCGGAAACAGTGCAAAAACGGCTCAACCAAATGCTCGATGAACTTGAAAAGGGCGGGGTGTACATGAAAATGGTCTGGCGCCCGGGGCAGCAGTGAGTTTAATCTGAATTTTATAAGGACTGAGTACGCATGCAATCCCTTCCCATTTCACAGATCGATTCCTATTTTGTCAACGGCAACTATCCCATCGAAATGCTTTTTTATTTTGAAAATCCCCTCGGCACAGCCGCCCTTCGCAAAGCGTTGTATCAGCTTTCTGACACCTTTTGGCCGCTCTTCGGGCAGTACGAGAACGGGGCGATTTCTTCACGACCTTACAATGAGGAAAATCATTTTCACGAAACCCTGTATGAATCGACCTTTGACGCTGCAGCCGACACGATGCCGAGGTGGGAGCGCTATAAAGATGTGAACACAGCGGGTATTGACAGCCTGTTTTTTCTGCAGGTTCTGCAATTTAAAAATGGGACCGCACTGGTTCCGAAAATGAACCATCTCGTTGGGGATGGCTATAGTTATTTTTATTTTCTTGCCGTCCTCGCTGCAATGACGCAAAACTCCTTCATCCCCTTAAAAAAATTTGTCGTTCGTCACCTCGCCAGACCAAGTTTGAACCGGACAGCTGTCAAATTATTTCATTTTCAAAAACAGAAAATTCGTGAAGCCAAAGTATATGAGAAGTGCAGCATCGTGAATGAAACTGTTGCTAAACCACCGATTCTTGCAACCCTTGAACGCTTGAATGAGGCGGATGATGTAAATGTTTCGGTTAATGACTACTTGTCGGCGTTGGTTTTCCAGAAGACGTATCAAATACAAAAATCGAAAATTAGTGATCATTTCACTTTGTCGATTCCGATGGATGTTCGGCGCTATGTTCCGCAACTTGGCCCGAAGTTTTTTGGCAATGCCCTGCAATTTCATCGTTTGGCAATGAAAACGGTGGCACTGGATAGCATGGAGACAGGCGATTTGGCGCTGGAAATTCGTAAATCCGTACCGCGGGTTGATAGTGCAGCTTATGCACGGTATCTAACGGATTTGGAAGTTGAAATTGAAAAGCACGAGGAGCATGCATTGCTGCCTTATGAACCGGAAACCGGTTGTCTGGTGACAAACCTTACTCGCATGCCGCTGCAAAAATTGGATTTCGGGGGAGGTGCGCCGACGGTATCCTTTCCCATCACCATCGGTAAAAACAGCGCGGCGGTTTTTGCACAAGGGGATGATTTTTTGTTGCGGCTGGTATATTAAATCGGGATCCATTTTAAGCGAACATTTTATTCAGCTTGGGAGAATCTCCGCTTTCCCTCAAGCTGAATTTTACCGCTGGAAAGTTATAGCCCTTCCTGATCAATCAAATAAATGAAGGATGCCAGGGACGCTGTCCCCAACTCAAGCTCGCGTTTGTTGATTGCGCTAAAAACATCGGCAGGGGAGTGGTGAAAGTCGAAATAGCGTTGCCCGTCGGGGATAAAGCCGGCCACGGGAGTGCCGTCTGCCTTGTTCAATGGCCCGATGTCGGCACCGCCGTGGCCGGCACGAATGGCGTCGATGGTGTTGTTGGGAAAATAGGCGATCCAGTTCTGCATTTTTGCCACTGAAGAATCGGCGCCTTTAAAACTAAACGCCCGCGGTGTAAAACCACCGGCATCCGACTCGATGGCAATGATGTGCTTCTCGTTGTTTTCTACAGCCAAATCTGCATATTTTAACCCGCCGCGCAAGCCGTTTTCTTCGTTGATAAACATCACGGCCCTCAACGTATGCTTTGGTTTGTAGCTGAGTGATTTCAGCGTTTGCAATGCAGCGATGGATTGCATCACACCGGCGCCGTCGTCGTGGGCGCCCTGTCCGGTATCCCATGCGTCAAGGTGGCCACCCACCGCAATGATTGCCTCGGGATTTTCGCTGCCTTTTATTTCACCAATCACGTTGTAGGAAAGCACGTCGGGCAGTGTTTGGCAATTCATTTTAAGAAAGAGTTTTGCCTTTGGATTTTTCTGTAAGATTTTTGCGAGTTTGTCTGCGGAGTGTGCTCCAAGCGCTGCCGCAGGGATTTGCGGAGCGTCTTCATCGTAGCGCAAGGAACCGGTGTGTGGAAAATCATCGTCACCGGTGCCGACGGAGCGGATAACCACGGCGACCGCTCCAAGTTTTGCAGCCCGGGAGGCTCCGGCGACGCGTTTTTGAACAGATGCCCCGTATCCACGGAAAGTGTTGGCAAATTCTTGTGCGAAGGGTTCGTCGTAGAAAACAATTTTTCCGGCAACTTTATCTGGTGCGAGATTCTCAATTTCCTCTAATGATTTTACTACGATGACTTCCGCTGTGAGGCCTTCAGCGGGCGTTGCAACGGATCGTCCCAAAGCCAAAATTGCGAGATCGATTTTGCTGGAACCCGTGGCGATGCTGGCTTGTTCTTTTTCTCCCCGAACCCAATGGGGTACCATCACTTCCTGTAAAAAAACGTTATCAAATTCATATTTCTGCATCACTTCTTTTGTCCATGCAATGGCTTTTTCTGCCCCCGGAGATCCGCTCAACCGGTTGGGGAATTTTTCGCAAAGTTCGCCCAAAAGTTGATAGGTTGTGCCCTCTGTCAGGCATTTTTTGTATACACCGTCGATGAATTCTGAGTGGTTTTTATTGTCCTGGGCGAATGCAGTTGCAATGCTCAAAGTGAAACCGATAACAAATATTTTCATAAATTTGCTTGCCATTCTTCCTCCATGTGTAAATATGAAATTGTTTTAATGGAAAGCGTTAATTAAACACAGGTAAGAATAACATCCAAAGTATTTATTGTGGGGCGATAAAATATTTAATTTCTAAAAGTAAAAATACGAATAACTTAAAGCGGTGAATACTGCGAAGGAAAAATGGTGTTTGTTTCATTCCACAAGACTTGCGGCTTTTTAAGCATTACCTATCCTGGTCATACCATTTTGTGATGATATCCGCAAGTTTGTTTTTGTCGATTGGTTTGGTGAGATAATCGTCCATGCCGGCAGCGAAACACCGTTCTTCGTCTTCTTTCATGGCACCGGCAGTTAATGCGATGATTGGAATTTCCCGGTATTCGTTTCCGAGCTGGTGAATGGCCCTGGTGGCATCATAACCACTCATTTCCGGCATCTGGCAATCCATGAAAACCAGGTCATAAGGCTGCCTCTGAATTTCAGTCACCGCCTCTAATCCATTGGAAACACAGTTTACACGGCAGCCCAGGTTTTGTAGCATCATGGCGGCTACTTTCTGATTCACGATGTTGTCATCGGCGAGGAGAATGTGGATATTCATTTCAGCGAGGGAGTGTTTGGTTACAATTGCCGGCGCTTCGTCATTTTTCTGTTTTTGAATATCCAATACTTTTAGCAGGCACTGGTATAATTGGTTCTGCTTTATGGGTTTTGTGAGATAGGCTGCAAATCCCGATTGCTCAAAGCGTTTTGCATCGCCTTTTTTGCCGAAAGATGTCATTAAAACGAGGGGAATATGCTGTAACTCTGCATCCGATTTTATCGCTTTTCCAAGCATTTCGCCATTCATTTCAGGCATAAACATATCGATAATTGCCAAATCAAACTCGCGCCCCTGTTGTTTTGCACGACGCAGAATTTCCAGGGCGGTAATACCGTTGTCAGCCTCTTCCCAGTTGCATTCGCATGTATCAAGCAAGATTTGCAGAACACGACGGTTTGCCGGAACATCGTCGACGATCAGGATGCGCTTTTGCTTGAGGTCTTGCAGCGACATGCTGATCGGTTTTTCCAGTTGATCACATTTATCCCCACATTCGAATGTCGCTGTAAACCAGAACCGCGAACCGGGACCGTCCTCGTTTTGGTTATTCGGCGGATACGGACTCTCCACACGTATTTCTCCCTCCATCATTTCAA
>JACKDF010000051.1 GCA_020633655.1 Deferribacteres bacterium | reverse complement strand
TCGTTCATATCGAGATCTTGGGCAATCAAATCAAAATTAACTGCAAAGGGTGAAATATTTACCCAGCCTGCAGACCGAACGAGGGGAATATTGTTTCGGGAAAGCGATACATTTTCAATATGTACATTATTATCTTCAAGAGCCACTTTCACATGGGCACTCAACACACCAATACCGTTGTATTTTGCACCCAGCATCCAGGTTTCTGCTTTTATTTCTGGCTTGTGCAAATCTCCTTTAATTTGAACCTGGCTGAGCAATTTCCCGCTCAGTTTTGTCGTACCGTCATCATTTTTTGGGACAACCTGATCCAATTCCAGATTAGAAACACGA
Organism: Deferribacteres bacterium; assembly: GCA_020633655.1. Taxonomy (GTDB): domain Bacteria; phylum Zhuqueibacterota; class Zhuqueibacteria; order Zhuqueibacterales; family Geothermadaptataceae; genus Bioreactorimicrobium. The sequence goes on along the minus strand of JACKDF010000051.1, from coordinate 6,292 downwards.
AATTCGGCATCGATGGCCTTCTCCTCACGCAAATCTATTTTGCAGCGTCCATCGAACCAGTGCTGGTTTCCAAGTTGAGTAAATACGATGGAGGTATCCGTTAGATTTGCCTTAAAATTTGTTGCTAAGGCGTAGGGAGTTTTTGGCAGGATTTGTATCGTGCCGGCTATCTTGCTTAAATTTGGATTCTTTTGCGTTAATCGAAAAGTACTCGTAAAATGAGTGCTATTGGATTGAAAGTTATAACCACTTAATTCGAGATTCATATCTTCACGTATGCCGTTCAAGTTCGCATCGATACTGTATCTGTCCGCAATTTGGCTGATAGGTTGCACGCCAAGGGGCGTGAGTATGTGTCCAATATTTTCTATATGAATTTGATAAAGAGCATGTTCCGCTAAATTTGTAATTGCTCCACTCGCCTGAAATTTGCGATCCATCGTTCCTGCACCGAAATTCAAGTTCCAATCATCAATCGTGAAATGCCCCAGTAAATCCAGGGGATTTCGATCTTTGGCAGAAACGGTGAAGGAGTAATTTCCGCGTAGAACCGGGGAATCCAGCGGGCCAAAAAGTTCCGCATCCACAGCGCCGAAATTGGAAGGTATGGCAAAGGGGAAAATATCCTCTAAATTGTCCAGGAATTCCCCTTCTGCAACGAGGTGCATATTGAGAGGGCGACGCGCTTTATTGAAGGCCAACTCACCCCATGATTCGATTTTTGAATGCAGAAATTGCGCACGGACTTCATCGAGATAAAGTGTTGAATCCCTGAAGGACATCTCGATTCTGATATCCTGCACCGGCCTGTTGATTATCGAAAGCGTATCTGCTATAAAGAAACCACTAAATTGAGGACTCTGGATACTTTCACGTATGGCGAGGTGTACTTTGCCCTTGCCATTAATCGGAAATGGAGACTGCGGACTGAGGCGGTAAGCGAATTTTTGCAGATCAATTTCAGGAGAATAAACATCGACGAGCAATTGCGGAGCAAGCAGATTTTGGATCGATCCGGCGATCTTGACTTTGGAATCATTCAGCGTAAATTCCCCATGGTCGATTATAAAATCAAAATTGTCGAGTCTGCTTTCAATATCCAAATCATCAATAAACAGATTTGCGGCTTCCAGGTCCATCTCCCCATCGGAAACCCTGATCTTACCTGAAAGATCGTATCCCGGTCCCCTGGCATTTTCCTGCAGCTTTAAAAATCCATTTATTTTACCATCCACATTCGTGAGATATTCGGGGAACTCCGTCAACAGCTGTCGTTCAAATTTATAATCGACTAATTGAACGATGAGAGAATCCAACGTGCCCTGACTGAGATCGGCTGTTCCGACAACTTTCGCTGAATAATTCTTCGAATTAAAGAAACGGCCTGCGAGCCGTGTAAAAGCTTTTCCATCCTTTTGTGTTTCAATCCAGCCATTGACACCCTGGACGACAGCATAGGTTTTACTCTCCCCCGTTCTCGCATAGGAAAGGCTATCTATGATAAATACTGATCCATTGGACACCGTGGCACTATTGATAAATTCAATAGATTTTATAGCTGTTTGATATTGATTTTTCAGAAGTTCGCTTATTTGTTCCCGCGTCACTTTATTTGCTGCAACACCATTTTCACGCAAAATATAGGTAATGGCGGGAGCCGTAATTATGATTTCATTACTCGTTTGTTCAAACTTAAATCCAGCTTTTATAAAACTGAGAATATTGTAGGATATGGAAATGTCCGAAATGGAGAGCAATAAAGGGGAAACTTCGAATTGATAACGAATATCACTCAGATGCAACCTGCCAAATGCGAGATTTATATCGCCAACCTGGAGCTTATCGGAAAATGCAACATCAATTTTACTCCGAATGGCGAATTCAATGCGTTTTTCGACTTCCCAGAGGTGCCATGCCGCTACACCAAGAACGACAGCGAGCACGACGATCAGAGTCGTCCATATAAGCAGCTTACGCTTTTTCATACCTTAATCGGCAGGAATACCGTTATTTATCTCATGTTAATGTGAGCAAAATTTGAATTATCAGGTCTTTTTTGAACTAAAAAAGCCCGGCAAGGTTCCACAGTGCTATAATATGACGATGGCTACGCTTGTTTCGCTGTAAGTTGTTCACTTACTTTTCCAAAGCGGCGTTCTCTCCCCTGATAAGCATGAATCGCCTCCAGAAATTCCTTACTGCGGAAATCCGGCCAGAAAACATCGGTTACATATATCTCTGTATAGGCTAATTGCCACAAAAGAAAATTGCTGATTCGCAATTCACCACTCGTACGTATCAAAAGATCAGGATCAGGAATGTCTTTTGTATACATGTGTTCAGAAAAAAAGTGTTCATCGATATCATCAATATTGATTTTATTATCGCGTGCCTGTTGCGCGATATTTTGTACTGCATGAAGTATTTCCTGACGACTGCTGTAACTCAATGCGAGCACCAGGTTTAAACCTGTATTATTTTTTAATATCTCTATTGCCTGTTTCATGCTTTGCCGTGCGAGAATGGGCAAATCATCCAGACGACCAATCGTTGTTAGTCTGACATTATTGCTTTTCAATTCCTGAACTTCAGCCCGAATCGTTTTCAACAGCAGCGCCATTAAAGCTGTTACTTCTCCCTTCGGTCTTTTCCAGTTCTCTGTCGAGAATGTGTAAAGCGTTAAATATTTTATACCTAAATTCCCGGCAAGCTCAACAATTTCACGAACACTATTAATGCCCTCTTTGTGTCCAGCCACTCTTTTCAGCTGGCGGGATTTTGCCCAGCGTCCGTTGCCATCCATAATAATAGCGACATGGGCGGGTACATTACCGATTTCGAGGATTGCATTTTTTAAATCATCAATAGCCGATACAGCTTGATCTTTTCCCATTTTCGAACACCAAAAATCCGGTTAAAATAAAATCAGGAATTTACGTCAATAAATATATTAAAGCTCTTAACCTGCCTAATTAATACCCATCAAGATTGGGCATGGGAATCCCCGCCCATAATTAACTCCATGCATCGTATGATAAATGAAGTCAAAGCCGAAGTCGTATTTTTCACACAAGACCACTATAGTATCTTTAAATGAAATTAAAGTCAAGCTAAAACCTCTTTATAATTTGTCCCAATTCACAACCATATGGGATGCAATTGGACGCTGCCATCCGGCATTATGTCTACGGTTACAGTTAAAATAAACTTTTGTCATATTGCTTGCGCATGATAAAAAAAACATTATTATTGCCAGTCGCTATAACGCTTAAGTTATTTCCCAATTTCTTCAATTTAGTGTTAATCTTCTGAAAAACACTTTTTCTTTTCTGTATCTTTTTCTTCTCACAATGAATAAAAACCAACAGGGATAGTGCAAAAGTATTAATTTTTTGCATTACTTATTTTAGTTTTTCAAAATCCTGCCAATGTTAATATTGATTGTGTTAATGAGCGTTTCGGCAAAAATCCTCAAATTATTACTTCCACTTAAATTCCTAACATTGGAGAATCCTATGTTGAAAATCAACTTGTCTGACCTCGATTATATCGAAATTTCCCAGCCATCTTCCCCCGATCTTCGTGAAAACGTTCAAAATATTCTGAGAAACTCAACGAAATACAGCGCCGCTGTAACAAGCCTTGACAATGGAACCGGAGTTTACGAAATAGTCCTGAAAGGAAAACTTAAAAAATCCAACATTGTGTGATTCCCTCAATTACAGACTTTATCTGCTTTTGCAGCTGCCAATCTCTATATTAAATGTCAGCTGTCCTTCTTTAAAATTTGCTTCTACTCAGACGGATATTCTGAGACTTAAATTTCGTTTTCAGTTTACTGTCTATTCAAATCCAATTTCCACCAAACCGTGTGGACACTTCGTATTTTTTTCAAGGGATGAGCTTGCGTTAGATTAAGAAATATCTGATTTGCACTCATCCCTGAATTCTTATTTCTGCTCCTAAAAACTATAGTAAAAACATGTGATTTTTTTGTCATTGGTGTGTTTGGTTTTTCATTTAAGTTCAAAATAATCAGGTCGATCGTTTTTACACAAAGATTTCTGGGGAGTCCAGATATATTCGATACTGGATACGATTTATTGTACTTATTTAAAGGTAGTTGAAGCTTATAACTGGATGCTCTGGAGAAATATCCGAATGAAGTTAGTAAAGATACTTGAGGGGAATTTTGAAGAATTAAAGAAACTCAACACAAACTTTAAAGCAGATACGCAAAGAATTCGCGTAACGATAGATACTATCCACGAAAAACCATATTACATCAACAAATTTCCGGATTTACTTTTTAAAACCCTGCAAATGTTTCCCAATATTCGTCACCACCACTGCCATCAGGGAGAGCAAGTATATTCGAACAGAGATTTTGATATACGCCAACTCGGAGCTCCAATTCAAATTGTCGGCGATGTCATAGACACAGTGCACCTGGTTGAACACATTTCGCTGGAGATACAATGCCAGCTGGATGAACTGGATGAGTGCAGTGGTTTGACTTGTAATTACTGGGAACCGGAAAACCGCTTTGACGTTTTTATCGAGTGCCGTAATCCGGAAATTGCGACATTTTCCTGCCACCTTGCTGTATTACTCAGTACTGATATTCTGGAAGGGATTGAAAGTGACTGGCAGGTGGATGACATTATCGATATCGCGAAAATCATCACTAAAACGAATGAATATTCACTTCATACTTTAGCAAAAATGCTAAAATGGCCAAAGAAAAAAACTTTACAAAACATGAAATTGCTTGAACAGCTTTATTTCCCACTACCATGGTTGCGATCTGCCGCATAAATCGATAAGCATCGATCGCATTCTTCCTCACGGCAGAGGTTTTTCGATAAGTGAATGAGCCCCTGTTGAACACGTGCATTGTCCCGAGTTTCGTTTTTTGAGCTTTTGTTAAGCAAAATTTTTATTAGCATCTGTCGAGTCACTGTGTTTTCCTGTAAACGCGGATAACAGGAAAACAACTCCAGTAATTTATTGCCTAAATTGGCATCTCCAATCTCTTTCGCATAAAATGCAATTATGGGAAAAAGGATGTTAATTACAAGATCATCAGCACGATTTTTTCCAATTAACATTCCAAATCCAGCAGCTGCATTCTGCGAAGTTCTTTCTTTGAAATCATAATGAAATTGCCAAAATGCATCAGCTTCAATTGTTATGAATTCACGCAAGCCGCTGTTTATTTCCCTTAAATTTAATACTTCGCTTTGAACATCACAAATGAGTCTTTCCAGGATACCATAGCGCTGAAATTTAACAATCAATTTTGCAATACCAGCAATACGTCTTGTTGGAAAATTTTGCGGCCGTAGACGAAAGAATTGCCAATGAGCCCGCTGCATCGGCTGGATTTGCAGAACATGGCGCACATGTTGCCAAATTTCATTGAGATTGGCAACATATCTTTTTATTTCCGGGGAAGCATTTTGTTCTTCCAATTGTGTTTCCAGAAATCCCGCTGCGCCAAAGAGAAGCGCTGCAGCCGCTTCCTCTTCTGCTCCACTTCTTGCCTGACGCATTTCATGAAAGAGCAAATCAATAGGCACAAGCTGAGCAAGTTTGCCAAAAGCCTGAGTGTTTTTTGCGTAGCCAAGTGCCTGACAAATTCCTTCATAGATCAATTGGTCCCACGAAACGGCTGCATATCTTTCCGAGAATACCTGTGATTTTTGCATCAATCGCCGCTTTCCTGCCTCCTGCAAGATGCCAATTTTAACAAACGATGATTGCTTCGATAAAGCGCAGCTCTTTGACTTTTGTCCGGGAATCTCATCTTCCCGTCGTGCAAGAAACGCAAGAACCTGATTTTGTGGTACAATAAGTTGTTCAACTTCGCAACCGTTTTCCAGGATTATTTTTGAGGCAGGATTATGATCCAGAGAAATGTGCAAACACGTTTGATTATAGGCACTGTCCACATGGTGCCCGTGCCGTACCCAATCCGCTGAATTGAGATGGATTTCACAATCGCCCTCTATAATTTTATCATCCAAACGTATTACAATTCCACGGAAATCAGGCCCGCCATCGGTATTTACGCTCCCACGGCGTATTATTTCAATTTTCTTTCCACTTTGGGTCAGCATGAGGTGGGAAAAATACTTCGATTTTTCCCAAAACTGATGCAAATGCAATTCTGAGGGTTTGGCGGCAATCATGAAAGGCTTCTCCGGGTAAGAAGTTGAATTATGAATCTAATTATCCTGATTTATTCAAAAACCACAAGATTGGGGCTTAGTCAAAACATGTAACGCGA
>JACKDF010000050.1 GCA_020633655.1 Deferribacteres bacterium | reverse complement strand
TTCAGTCTTGCTGAATATGCACGTTCCTTGAGCGATGTAAAAAATGCTGTGGAAGTCAAAGTAAAATTCCTGATGCACATTAAAAATTTTATTCGAAATCGCGAGTTTTTCGGTTTTGTCGAAGAAAAAATCGAAGGTGATGTCTCAACGATGACTTTTCTTGTTGATTCACTACGCTGGATGGCTCACTGGCTTTTATCCTACGGAGGAGATGCCGAGGTCATTTCTCCGGACTCATTGAAAGAAATGATGATAGAAGAAGCACAAAAAATTTTAGAGCTCTACACCCCAAATACGCAATAAATTTTTCCGATTAGTCGCCACTTCTCTAACATTCCCGATTGCTGTTGACATACACCTGTCACAAGGCATGCTTATTATTGTGTGGAAACAGTCAATTTAGTACAAAACATTATTATTGGAGGCGACATGATTAAAGAAGGTTATTTGCAAGAATTGGAAGCAAGCTACAAATTTTTTAAGCGTAGCACATCCGCTCTTACCGAAGAAGATTCGACTTTTGCACCGAAAGATAGTATGATGACAAGCGCACAAGTCGTTGCGCATGTAGCACAAACATTTGAATGGTTTATAGATGGTGCCTTTGGAGAAAACGGGTTTGACAAAGATTTTGAAAAACATATGGCTGAGGTAATGGCTTATAATTCACTTGAAAATGCCAGAGCTTACTTTGAAAAGGCCTCCGGAAACTTCCGAGATGTCATTGCGAGTAAAACAGATGAACAGCTTCTTGCTCCATTAAAGGATACAAGCATCATGGGTGCGGCCCCCTGCCTGGTTGTCATTGGTGCGACGATAGAGCATACAGCCCACCATCGTGGCGCGCTGAGCGTTTATACACGGCTGTGTGGCAAAGTTCCCCCGATGCCATACTCAGAATAATCAGTGACGAACTCGACAATCAGATTAGAGAGAACATTTTCCTAGTCTTCAAGAAAAGGAATCGAAAGAATTCAGCTGCTTTAGTCATGCATTACTTTAGAGTGAACGATGGGCAAAGGATAGATCCTTGTTCAAATCTGGTGTTTATGATCAAAGCAGATCAACAGATCGATCAGAAGTATTTTCTGATCGATCTTTAATTAATTGGTGATCATATGGAAAAATTTGATTTTAAGAAGACACTCAAAGAATTTTACGACCCATCTCCAAAACAGGTGAGTGAAGCGAATTTACCAGCAATCAATTATCTTATGGTTGACGGTGTGGGCAATCCCAATACTTCGAAAGAATTCATGGACGCCACCGAGGCATTGTATAGTATGGCTTACACCTTAAAATTCATGTGCAAAAAGCCTCCCATTTCAAAGGATTTTGTTGTCATGCCGTTGGAAGGATTATGGTGGATGGAAAACATGACAGAATTCACCCTGGAAAATAAAGACCAATGGCAATGGACCCTGATGATTATGCAACCGGACTTTGTAACGACTGAGTTAATCGCAGAAGCACGCGACCAGGTAAAAGCCAAAAAAGCGCCTGTTGCTCTGCAAAAACTACGATTCGAAAAATACTCAGAAGGTCGCTGCGCGCAAATCATCTATGTCGGGCCTTACAGCGACGAACACCCGACTATCCAACTGATACACGATTTCATTAAAGAAAAAGGTGGCAAACTGCAAGGGAAGCATCACGAGATTTACCTGAGTGACCCACGCAAAACAGCACCTGAAAAATTGAAAACAGTACTTCGTCAGCCGTTTGCATAATATTTTTTTGATAAATTTTTGAAAATGAAAGAAAAAGGACGCAAAATGGATGTTCTGCATAAGCTTGCCAGTATTCAGGGAAGAAGAGATGAACAACCAAACCAGGATTTGGCGTTGGAACTTATCCACGATGACGATCGGGAAGGGATCAGACTTATTGCTGAGAATCTGCACAATAAAAATAAAAAAATACAGAATGACTGCATCAAAGTATTGTACGAAATCGGGTACATCAAGCCTGAACTCATTGCCGATTATGTTGCTGATTTTATCCAACTTTTACACACAAAAAACAACAGGCTCACCTGGGGATGCATGATTGCATTGTCTACGATTGGCAGATTAAAGCCAAAGGATATTTTCAGAAAATTAGATGAGCTGAAATTTGTTATCGAAAAAGGGTCAGTTATCACGATCGATGCCGGTGTAAAAACACTGGCGCTCGTTGCCTCGACGGATACCACTTACAGAACAGAAATTTTCCCCTGGCTCATAAACCATCTGCAAACTTGTCGCCCCAAAGAGGTGCCGATGCACGGTGAATTCATTGCGGAAGCTGTCGATGGTACAACACGAGAGATTTTCTTGCAGGAAATAGAAAAACGTAAAGTTAGCCTTACTGATACGCAAATGAAACGCGTGAACAAATTAATTAAAAAGGTGAAAAATGCATAATGGCTGAACCATTTAAAGAACTATTCAATCAAAAATTTGTGACTGATCTCGAATCCGCCATTCATAAAGTTCACCCATCTTTTAACACAGGCGAATTTCAAAACTCTGTTTTGGATGAAAATTGGGCTGATCGTGAACTCAAGCAACGCATGCGCCACATCTCCGAATCCCTGCGACCCTACCTTCCCAGCGATTATGTGCAAGCGATAGACATACTTAAAAATGCATCAGAAGGATTTAGTGGTCTCGCTCATATTGTTTTTGCGGACTTCGTCGAAGTATTTGGCCTCGATCATTTTGATGCTTCTGTGAATGCATTAGAATTATTCACTCAAAATTCAAGCGCGGAGTTTGCGGTGCGTCCCTTCATTGTAAAATATCCGCAGGAAATGATGCAACAAATGGGAAAATGGGCGAGAGCAAGCAATGAACACCTGCGACGTCTATCCAGCGAAGGATGCCGTCCGCGTCTGCCTTGGGCAATGGCTCTGCCGGTGTTCAAAAAAGACCCGTCACCTGTTTTAAAAATACTCGAACTTCTGAAAAATGACCCGAGTGAGTATGTGCGAAAATCGGTTGCCAATAACCTGAACGATATTTCAAAAGATCACCCGGAAATTGTATTAAAAACGGCAGGAGAGTGGCTCAACAAAACTGCGGAGACAGATTGGATTGTTAAACATGGGTGCCGAACCCTATTGCGCGTCGGCAACACAAAAGCCCTTCTTCTTTTTGGCTACCAGGAACCTGATCACGTGGAAATTACGGAACTTTGCGTTACTCCGTCAATCAAACTCGGAGAAAGCATCGACTTTAATTTTACTATTACAGCAGATAATGGAAAACTCGGCAAACTAAGGCTGGAGTATATTATCGAATTCATGAAAGCGAACGGAAAAACCTCACCAAAGATATTTAAAATTTCTGAGGGCATTTTTACCGTAAAACAACGCCAAATAACAAAATCTCATTCGTTTCGACCGATCACAACGAGAAAATATTATCCAGGAAAACACGGATTGCGAATCGTGATCAACGGCACGGAGAAAAGTAATACGGAATTTGTTGTTTTCGAATAAGTTGCAATATATCAAGCATCTGAGAAGAATACTATTACTTCGCAAATGAATTTTTGCTACTCGTGCGTTGGTAGCGATTAACTGGCCGAAGAGGCAGCTGCTATTACCGGCACGATCGTAGCGACCATTACTGCTGCCTGCATCGCCTGAATTGCTTCTGCTGTAGCTTTGCCAGTAACTTCACCCGCAGTAATCGCTTTTATGCGTTGCTTCCGTTCTTTCAATGCTTTTTTATCGAAATTTGCATTCAGCAAACTTGTACTATTCGCCAGTGAAACCAGGACCAAGGTGCGGGAATTAATATCCATGTCTTCAGTAAAAATAGCTTCACGCAATCGTTCTTTTATCTCATTTTCGGGTTGTGGATCAACCTCCGGATAGATTTTCCTTGTAAATATCAGTAAGATTTTATCTTCCTCTGCACGCAATATTCCGCGTTGACACAATTGCAGTGCGACGCGATGTTTTAGCTTACGGATGCCGGAGAAACGTGAAATCCATGTAGATAAAGTTGCTCGTCGTTTTGCAGATTGCATTTTTAAAAGGCACTCATCCAGCAAAGGATCTCCTAACATTGTCGTATCAACAACATTAACGACCCGACGGCGTTTATTTTCCTCAACGGTTATGCGATGTTGTAATAGAAGTTCAGCTACAATCGCTCCTGCCAAACCAAAACCATACATTGAACCGGAAACAATCGTCCCTTCCTCATCGCGTAATGCAAGAAGCATAATCTCTTCATATAAAAATAATTTTTCCATCATGTACTCCTTTCCGGTATTCATTCCAGTTGCAAGATAGAACAGGAAGTGCAGCTTTGCAATAGCATAATTTAAATCAAAATCATTTCGGCTGCACCTGTGAATTCACATTAAATTCGTAAAAAGAGTAACACTCATTTCATAAATTTATTCAACTTCACAGGAATTTTGAAATTACTACTTGTATTTTGAAAAATTATTCGATAATTTTATTTCATTCATAAATTTTCCAAATCAAACCGGATAAAACCATATGCGGACAACAAACGTTAACCCGAAACGTGGTTATGGTTTGTTGATTTTTCTTCTTGCACTGCTTCTCCAGACAAACACCCTCTCCGCGCAAGATTCATGTTCAACATATTCGTACTATTTTAACTACCCGGGCAAACGTGTATTTAGTGACACAACCCTGTGGCATGACTGGTATCGGAGTGTAGAATATGAAGTTAATGATTTCCCCGAAGAGGGTTATTTCCACGTTCAAGCTTACATTCTTTACAATAGCGAAAACCGGCAGCAAAACGAAAGTTTATACCTTCTCGTAAAAAACAGCACGATTCGTTATCCTCAAAATCCTAATGCACAAAGTCAAACTGATTCAGCAGCGTATTTCGTTGTACCCGATGATCCAACCGCTCATTTTGACGAGTTTAGAATTCGCAATGCTGGAACTTTCTATTTTGAAAAAGGCCACAATGTAATTCAGTTCAATCACTACAAAAAAATAGTGGAACAATTTCCCCAGTTTGTCAACTACTATCCAGGCCACGATTCTTTGTCGCCCGGTGTAAATAGTGGGAAATTACTCGGAGGAATCCGTTCTGGTGAAAGTGTTGATTGTTACATGATCGCGTTGATTCCAGTGAATTGTTCTCAAGACTTGCAATTGCAGACAGAGCCGCGCTTCTCTACGAACTGTCTCGACTCAACCGGTACTCTGCAAATGAACTTTCATATCAACGAATTGACTCAGCAACAATTCACGACAGAATCGATCGATAGCCTGGTCTTTAAAATTTCCAGCGATTCGACTGTGAGCTTTACGGGAGAATCACCAGGGTGGCAATCACATATTGAGACCAAAGATCAAACTGTCTGGACCTTCGTTTGGCACCCTCAGTCCAACGACGTTCCCCTTACCGAGTTAGCAGAAATGCTTCAGCTGAAGGTAGATATGGCCAACTTCAAGGCACCTGTCGAAGCACAAATCACCTCACAGCTCTTCCTGAAGCAGGATATAAATCCAGACAATCAATACATCAAAAATACTGTACCGCTCCAACTGGATTGCTCAACACCTGCGGTTGATTTATCAGTGACAAAAAATGGAATCTGGCAATCCTTTTTGAATAGCGAAACGATCGATTATCAAATTATCGTTAAAAATGAGAGCACTACACCAGTCGCCAATTTCATTGTAAGGGATTCTCTGGATTCTCGCCTGCAACCAGTAAATTTCAGCCTTGAACCCGATATCATGGGAAATACACTCGTTTGGCAAATTTCCGAGACGATCAACCCGAACGAAACCTATTCGCTCGTTTATTCAGCACAATTACCAGATAGCTTGCACTTATCCACGTCCATAATTTTGCCAAACTATGTATTCGTTGACACACCAAATGATGCCAATCCTAACAATAACAGCGATTCAACGAGACATGTTTACAAAACGCTCGATTTATCACTCGAGCAATTTGCAAATGTGGATACATTTTGTATTAACGACACCATAAATTTTACCTACCTCATTCACAACAATAGCCCAAGCACTGCTTACAGAATAGCGTTGCAAACACAAGTCCCGAAAGCTCTACATCTTTTCGAAAGAAACGAATGGAATACGATCGATTCGACAGCGGATTTTTACATTTTGAAAACGAATATCGACTCACTTCCCGGGTTCAATTCATTTACAGCCACTATAAAAGGAATCGTGCTGGATAGCCTGACATCGACCCTGAGAAACCCTGCACTTGTCGAAGTACGTAACGACAGTCTTCTGGTCAACAACGCTGGTCAAGTTGCACTTTCTGCAGGCTCGTGTTCCATTCCAAACGAGCACGTACCTTTTGCTGATCTACTGATAATAAAATCGATTTCACAGGACACTGCAAAAACGGGCGACTTTTTTACCTATTATATCATAGCGACAAATTTAGGGCCTGATTCAGTCAGTGACTTTTATCTGCTCGAGAAAATGCCTGCGGGTATTCGAATTGAAAATATGCAGACAGCGCACAATATAAGTGTTTCCAGTGATACAATTCGCTGGCCGGGAGTTTCGCTTGCCGCAGGCGATTCATTGCAACTTCACATTTCCGCTCAAATGATGACACCGGCCAATAGCACATTTCAGATTTTTACCAACTCTATTTCCATTATCAGCGATGCAGATACACTTACGGCTAATAATGCTGATTCAGCAAGTATTGTTCTGCGGCCTGTGGCACTCGT
>JACKDF010000005.1 GCA_020633655.1 Deferribacteres bacterium | reverse complement strand
CCATACAGACTGGGTCCGTGCCTTAGCGTTCAGCAGTGATGGTAACATCATCGCTTCTGCTTCTGATGACAATACCGTCAGATTATGGGACGTAAATAACTACAAGGAAATCGCGCTACTCAAAGGACATACTTATACTGTGTACTCCGTCGCGTTCAGCAGCGACCGTAACACCATCGCTTCCGCTTCCGCTGACAACACTGTCAGACTTTGGGATGCGAATAACCACAAGGAAATCGTGCTACTCATAGGACATACAAACTGGGTTCGTGCTGTTGCGTTCAGCAGTGATGGAAACACCATCGTTTCCGCTTCTTCTGACAACACCGTCAGATTATGGGACGCGAATAACCACAAAGAAATCGCACGACTCAACGGGCATACAAAGGCAATTTCATCGGTCGTATTCAGCAGCAGTGGCAATACAGTAGCTTCTGCTTCCGATGACCAAACAATCAGGTTTTGGAACACAAAAACACACAAAGAAATTGCTCAACTTAAAGGACACAATAACACTGTGAGGGCGGTTGCATTCAGCAACAATGGCAACACTATTGCTTCCGCGTCCGATGACCATACTATCAGATTATGGAATTTAAAAAGAAAAAATGAAATCGTACAACTCAATGGACATACAAAAGCTGTTCTCTCGGTCGCTTTCAGCAACGACGAGAATACCATCATTTCTGCATCCGATGATAAAACCATCAGACTATGGGATGTAAAAACACACAAAGAAATAACACAACTCAATGGACATACAAATACGGTGTGGTCGGTCGCAATCAGCAGCGACGGGAACACCATTGCTTCCGCTTCCGATGATAAGACCGTCAGACTATGGGACGTGAAAACCCACAAGGAAATCGCGCAACTCAAAGGGCATACATCCTATGTCCGTGCGGTCGCTTTCAGCAGCGACGGAAACACCATCGCTTCCGCTTCCGATGACAATACCGTCAGACTATGGGACACAAAAACCCACAAGGAAATCGTACAACTCAAAGGACATACATCCTCTGTCCGTGCGGTCGCTTTCAGCAACGACGGCAACACCATCGCTTCCGCTTCATCTGACGAGACCGTAAGACTTTGGGAAACGAAAAACTACAAGGAAATCGCACAACTCAAAGGACATACATCCTATGTCCGCGCGGTCGCTTTCAGCAGCGACGGAAACATCGTCGCTTCCGCTTCTGACGACGAGACCGTGGTTTTTTACAATGTGGATTGGATTAGTTCCCGCAAAATTGATGCGGTTTCCGAAATAGCCAATCAATATTGCAGTGCCAAAGTGGTGCTGGTGGGTGACAGCGGTCGCGGCAAAACCTGCCTGGCCCGCGCCCTCATGGGTGAACCCTTTGAGCCCCAGGAGAGCACCCACGGCATGAAAGTGTGGGAGTTTGAGAGTGAATCGGTGCAAAACGAATACGGCGGCGAGTTACAGCGGGACACCCTGCTGTGGGACCTCGCAGGTCAGGCGGATTACCAGGTGGTGCACCAATTGTTTTTAGACAAAACCTCACTGGCGCTGCTGCTCTTCGATCCAGCGGATCCCAACAATCCCTTCGCCGGCGTCGACTTCTGGGCCAAATCCCTTAGCAAAGTCGCCGGGGAAAGCTGCCCACGTCTGTTGGTTGCCGGACGGGTGGATCGTGGACACATCAGCGCAACGGATAAGGAAATCAAGGACTATTGCAAGCGCTACAACCTGGCGGCCTACATCGCCACTAGCGCCAAAACCCACGTCGGTGTGGAAGAGCTGAAGCAGGAAATCGCTGCCTATGTGCCGTGGGGTGATCTACCGGTCACTAGTTCGCCGGAAATCTGGGAACGCCTGCGCGAGTATCTCATCCAACGCCGCCAGGGCGCCGACATTCTTAGTCGCCGCGCTGACCTGCTGGAGGCTTTTCGCCAGAGTCACAAAGACGGTTTTATATCCGTGGAAGAATTCGACACCGTCGTCGGTCACGCACAGGCGCAGGGTCTGCTGTGGCGCCTGTCCTTCGGTGATTTCGTGCTGCTGAAACCAGAGCTGCTCAACGACTACGCCTCGGCCATTGTGCGCGTCGCCCGCAAACACAGCGAAGGATTGGGCTGTGTAAAAGAGCGCGACATTCTCGAAGCGAGTTTCAATTTTGAAGACATGCAGCGCATTGAAGACCGGGAGACCGAACGTTCACTGCTGCATGCGACGCTTGAATTGTGTCTCGAGCGTGAAGTGGCATTGCGCGAGGGCGAAGTCATTGTCTTCCCTTCCAAATTCAACCGCACCCTGCCAGACATTCCCGAACCGCCGGTCACTGAAGTCGCTTACCGTTTCGAAGGGCCGGTGGAGGACATTTACGCTACGCTGGTGGTACGCCTGTTCTACGCTGAAATTTACGATGGCATGGAGCTCTACCGCAACGCCTCGGTTTTCAAAGACATGGCTGGCAAACAATGCGGTTTCCAACTCGAACACCCGGAAGAAGGCAGCGGTCTGTTATCTATCTTTTTCGAAAAAAGCACCGATTTGCCAAGCAAAGTGCTGTTCCTGCGCTTCATCCACGAGCACCTGTTCCGCCGTGCCCTGGACAAATCGCTGCAACGGGAACGCATCTACCGCTGCCCCGACTGTGGGGAACAAGTTGTTAACGAAAAAGCCATTGCCAAACGCCTGGAATCGGGCAAGGCAACCATCCCCTGCCAGTACTGCGACACAGCGATTCCTTTATTCGATATGCTGGAAGAAAAATTCGGCGATGAAAAATTACTCGTAAAAGTCCGTGAAATGGACGAAGCTGCAAGAGCCCGCCGGGAGGATGAAACAAACCGAATGAAATCCAAAGGTAAAATCAGCACCGGCGAGTTTGATGTTTTTCTCTGCCACAATTCCGAAGACAAACCAGCCGTGCGCCAGCTTTACGAAGATTTGCAGAAGGAAGGCATTTCACCGTGGCTGGATGAGAAAGAATTAAGACCGGGTTTGCCGTGGCAAGATGCATTGGAAGCACAAATTGCTAGAATAAAATCCGCCGCAGTTATCGTTGGAGAAAATGGAATCGGCCCCTGGCATCACAGAGAGCTGAATGCATTTTTACGGCAATTTGTTAAACGTAGTATCCCGGTAATTCCCGTCTTGTTAGAAAATGCTTCTACTGAACCTGAGTTACCGATTTTTCTCGAGGATATGACCTGGGTCGATTTTCGAAGAACCAAACCCGATCCAATGCAGCGACTGGTGTGGGGCATTACAGGAGAGAATCCAAATAAAAGGGATTTGCGGGAGTGAAGTTTTAAACCCTTGCGAAGGCTGGCAGCCTTCGCAAGGGTTATCGTCGCGAATATCGTGACCCGCCCCCTTGTGGGGCGTGTTTGTACCGGCGCCGGAAATGCAGGCCACAAGGGCCTGGGCTACAGTGTTTGGTGGGGATAATTCTTATACTGATGGGACAGGGTATCAACCCTGTGCCGAAAAATAAAAGGTGGCATTCGCCACCCCCCCCAAAAAAAATCACAACTCCTCAAAATAACAGGAAAAATGTCGCAGGAATTCTGGCTGATAGGTAATTCTGTAGCCGTGAATTTTGTCGCGCTCTTGCCAGACTTTTTCAATGACTTCGAGCATGTAATCGAAATGGCTTTGGGTGTAGACACGGCGTGGGAAAGCCAGGCGCACCAGCTCCAGCGGTGAGGGCTGCTCGTCGCCGTTGGCATCGAAATGGCCAAACATCACACTACCCAGTTCCACACTACGAATCCCCCCTTCGATGTACAGAGTATTCACCAAACCAATGCCTGGGTAATGCAACGGCGGGATGTGCGGCAGAAATTCCCGTGCATCCAGGAAGACAGCATGGCCGCCGACCGGTTTGACGTAAGGAATGCCTTTCTGCTCCAAAAAGCGCCCCATGTAACTGATGGTCGCGTGGCGGTAAACCTGGTAATCATAATCCAAAGCTTCCATAAATCCAACAGCCAGCACTTCAAGGTCACGACCGGCGAGCCCGCCGTAGGTTGGAAAACCCTCCCGCAAAATCAGCATATTGCGAAATTGCTCCGCCCATTTATCATTCTGGCACACAAAGAACCCTCCGATATTGGCGAGTCCATCTTTTTTCGCGCTCATCGTCGCTGCATCGGCATAGGAAAACATTTCCTGGGCAATCTCTAATAGTGATTTTTCCGCATAGCCTTCTTCTTCCTGCTTCACAAAGTAGGCATTTTCCGCAAAACGGCAGGAATCGATGATGAGCGGGATGCCGTGCTTTTGCAACACGTGCTTCACAGCACGAATATTCGCCATGGATACTGGCTGGCCACCACCTGTGTTGTTGGTCACGGTAATCATGCAAAAAGGAATACGCTCCACACTGTACTCTTCAATCGTCTGCTGCAGTTTATCCACGTCCATGTCACCCTTGAAAGGAACGTTGGCTGTCAAATCCATGCCTTTCTCACTTAGCAGGTTGAGGGCGATTCCCCCACGAAACTCGATATTGGCACGCGTGGTGTCGAAGTGACTATTGTTGGGAATGATGTCGCCTTCTTTGACGAGAATATGCGCCATCAGCGACTCGGCTGCACGCCCCTGGTGGGTAGGGAAAATGTGTTTCATACCCGTGATTTGCCGCACGGCTTTCTCGAATTTCTTCCACGAACGGCTGCCGGCATAACTTTCATCGCCAAGCATCAATGCGGCCCATTGCTGCGTGGACATGGCGCCTGTGCCACTGTCCGTGAGCAAATCGATGCAGCAATCATCTGCGTCGAGCAGAAAAACATTGTAATGCGCATTTGCCAGCGCATTAATGCGTTCTTCTTTTGAGATGAGATGAATGGGTTCGGTCATTTTGATGCGAAAAGGTTCGATGATTGTGTGCATGCTTCATCTCCTCAAAAGTGAATTAGTTAATTTGATTAAGTCTTTAGTTCCGCGAATTTCTTCCTTCGGCCTTTGAAAAATGGCGTCAGGAAATTTTGAAGAATTTCCGTTAAAATCATTTTATGTTTGAGCGTAGCGAGTTAAAAATGATTTAGGAAAATCTCCAAAATTTTAGCCATTTTTCAACAGCCTTAATTTTTTTGTTTCTTTTTTGATCAAGCAAAAAAGAAAATTGAGGGAGTTTTTGTTCAATCAGAAACTGCGGAGTTAAATGTTCAATCGATTAGTTAATTGCTGTTTCGAACGCAATTTTTAATTACAAAATTTTGAAAAAAAATGAGAGTGAATGAATTGCCGGCGCCAAACTAATATAAAGCAAGTAAATAAACAAGATTATATGACGAAAATAAGAGAAAACAGACTTTCTACATAAATCATCCATCGGTAAAGGAGCACTAATGCGCACAACTCTATTCCTCAGCTTATTTCTGTTAAGCGTTTTCTCACTATTCGCCATTTCCGACTCGCCAAAGGACAACAAGGAAATGCTCGACGTGCTGAAAGAGAGCGCCATGACAGTCGTCGATAAAAACCAGAAATTGTTTAACACAAATAAAGATGGCAGCATCACCAACAAAGGAATCGACAAAGAGTGGTTTGCCAAGCAGTCTTATGCGCAATTTAAAAAAATGATTGCTGGTGAAGGCATCAGCATGAAGGATCTCGTTGGAAGCACGGATCAGCAGCAGTTAGCCCGTGTTTTAACTGGCTATCTTGCAGCAGCCCGGATTGTCATTGCCCGTGGTCAGGACAAAATCAATACAGATGGTGACGGAAGCAATAATCCGAAAAATTTTTACCCTGCGGTGTTTGGCCGTTTAGTGGCTGACGAATTCCTCAGTCGGACAAATATTAAAATCAAACAAACAACTTCAGGGAGAGGCATGGGCGCACGCAACAGCCATTACAATTCACCGGATGCCTGGGAACAGAAAGCATTGGCCAAAATTGAAGCCCCGGGTTGGGTGATCAAGCAGGGATTTGGTGAAAATGTTGTTGAAGATGGAAAAAAACTCTACCGATTTATCATGCCTTTAGAAATTAAAACCGCGTGCCTCGGTTGCCACGGCGAGCCAAGAGGCCAGAAAGATATTTCCGGACATACAAAAGAGGGCTACAAACTCCACGAAGTTCGAGGTGGTATCAGCGTTACGCTGGCTCAGTAGCTTTTATCTTTGTTTTTGTTCGAATTGCATGGACCACAGCGGAGCTGGAATATGAAGCTAGAATTATCCGAAGATAACATGCAGGCGTTTTTGATTTTTCAGGACGAAGACCTTGCAAATCCAATTGACAAAGCTGCAATTGTAAAACTCCTGCACGAAATGGACATCACCGAATTCAATCTGAACGAGGGCTGGCAGGATGCCTATGAAAAATTTCAACAAAAGGTACTTGAAGAAAATCAATACCTGATTGCCGAAGGAACGCCGGTTATTGCGGGAAAGGATGGCTGGCTGGAGTATTTTTTTGAAACTGACGTTCGGCATAATCTCGAAAGTGACGAACACGGACAAGTCGATTTTCACAACCTTCACTTCGTGCAAAATGTGAAGAAAGGCGATCGGCTTGTGGAATTGCACGCACCGACGGAGGGAACGCCGGGAAAAGATTTGTTCGCGAACGTCGTTGAAGTGGAAGAAGTAAAACCAGCTTCCCTGCCAAACTGCCAAAATGCAGAAGTTTCCTCAGAAAATCCAAATATCATTATCGCAAAAATCGATGGACATGTACGGCTGGCACGGAGCAAAGAAATCGTAGTTGAAGATGTAGTCAAAATTTCCGGCGATATCGATTTTGACACAGGCGACATCAAGGCCATTGGCTCGGTCATCATCAGCGGTGATGTTAAATCAGGATTCAAAGTGGAAGCACAGGGGTCGATCACCATCAAAGGCTGTGTCGAAGACGCCACCATCATTTCCAGTGCGGATGTCATCATTAAAAATGGTTTTATCGGCCACGGAAAAGGGGTTGTCCATGCAGGTGGTGATGTGATTACAAAACATGTCAGCAACCAACAGATTGTTGCCGATGGCAAAATTCTGGTCAACGGTGAAATTATTCAGGGGCATCTGTTAGCGGGTGAATCCATCGAAGCGAAGGGCCATGCAGGCAATATAATCGGTGGCATAATCCAGGCCGGCACCTCTGTGACAGCACATTGCATCGGCAACACCACGAACATGCGCACCGACGTGACTATTGGTTCAAACACGCAAATACGGGCGATGGTGAGCAAACAGGAAGAGGTGATTGCGAAAACCCGGGAGAGCCTTGAGCGGGTGAAACAAGGTATAACAGCCCTCGTTCGCGTACAAATAAACAATGGCAGCCTGCCGCAGGATAAAGAAAAATTACTGGGCGAATTGAAAAAAGCGCGTGTTTCACTGGAAGCGCAGGAAAAAGATCAGGTGCGCTACCTTGATGAGCTCAATGCACAAATTGAAGCTTTAGCGGAACTCGCCTTTATTCAATGCCATGACACGATTTTCCCAGGTGTTCGCCTTCACTACCACACCCACAATTTTCCAGTTCGCTATGAAATTAAAAAGGAGACGATAACCCCACACAATTTCTATGAATTTCGCTGAAAAAGAATGAATAACTTTTTGAATTCGCAAGCGGTAGCACTATCGGTAGCTTATTTCAAAAAAAATTACTTTTATAGGTAGTTTTGAGCCCATCAGCCACAAGATTTCCTATCACCTTTATTGAATGATAAATTCATCGATAAAAAGCATTTTTCCTTTGAGCTGTCTTCTGCATTAACTTTTCCCACCAAACTCCAGGTATGGTGGGAAAAGTCGATTATCACCTCATAAAAACAACACATCACATCTTTGTCTCCTTAGGTAAATAAAAAATTAAACCTGCTACTGCCTTTGCTCGCCCTGAGTGACGTCGACGTCTCAAGGTTCCCGGTTGCATATAATCCCTTAATGTTATGGCACTCAAAGCAGCCATCCCAGGACCACCTTTTTCATATTTCTGCAAAATATTTTTATTTTTTTTCATTTTTTAATAATTTATTTGCGTTTTATGGTCGATTTTTTAATTTAATCCCGATTAATCCTTATAAAAAAGTGGAAATTATCATTCATGCTCACGCACGACCGGCACCAAAAAATACTCGAAACATTGGTAGCACAGCAAACGGCAAGCGTTCTGCAGTTGAGCGAGAAATTACAAGTTTCTTCGGCAACCATACGCACCGACCTGAACCACCTGGCGAGGTATGGACACATTGTCCGTACCCACGGCGGAGCCCGCATCGGGAAAGAACGAGTACGGCAGGAATATACTTTTGCCACACGGCAAGAAACGAATGCCGATAAAAAGCAGGCAATCGCCCGATTAGCAGCAACACTCATCGAACCGAGAGATTCAATTTTGCTCGACGCCAGCTCCACTGCTGTCGCGCTCGTTACTGCTATCAAGCAACGCATTGATCTGCACAATTTAACCGTCGTCACAACCGGAATCTGGACAGCACTCGAATTGTTGGGTTCTCAGGACATTAACGTCGTCCTCACCGGGGGCACGGTGCGCAGCACCTCCGGTTCAATATCCGGACAAATCACCCTTGAAACCTTAAGCAAAATCAATCTAAACAAAGTTTTTTTAGGTGCAGCCGGGCTCTCCGAATCCGCCGGAGCAACGGACACACACCTGATTGAAATTGAATTAAAACAGGCAATCGTTAAACAGGCAGAACAGGTGATCCTGCTTGTAGACAGCAGTAAATGGGGAAAAACCAGTCTTGCAACTTTCGCCGAATTACCTCAAATATCTACGATAGTGACCGACGAAGAAGCGCCGGTGGCGATGATCAGAATGTTTCGCAAAAAAGGCATTGATGTGCGCATTGCAGAACATGTTAAAAATGGGAAGAAGAAAAACAATGGCTGAGAAAACGGTAATTTCGGTCGATCTTGGGGCCGAATCCGGCCGGGTGATGGCGGTAAAATTTAATGGCAAAACCCTTCGGCTCGAAGAATTGCAGCGCTTCGCCAACTCCCCTGTTACGGTGAACGGGACTTTGTATTGGAATTTCCTCGAACTCTGGCGCGACATTCAGGCCGGTCTGGAAAAAGCGAAAAGATTGCAACCCGCGTCAATCGGTGTGGACACCTGGGGCGTCGATTTTGGTTTACTCGATCGTCATGGTGCCCTGCTAAGCAATCTGGTGCACTACCGTGATCGACGCACCGAAGGCATCATGGAACATGTTTTTAAAACGGTTGCAAAAGAAGATATCTATGTACAAACAGGTATTCAATTTTTGCCTTTCAACTCCATATTTCAACTCGCCAGCCTGATCCGCGACAAATCTCCCCTTTTAAAAATGACCGACACTTTCTTAACAGCGCCAGACCTACTTAATTACTGGCTCACAGGGACGAAAGCCTGTGAATTTTCCATCGCAACAACAACGCAGCTTTACAATCCACACACCGGTGGCTGGGCGACCGATTTGATGAACGCGCTTGAAATTCCAGAACACATTTTCCCGGAAATCGTGCCCCCGGGAACACGCTTGGGCAAATGGCAAGACATCCCGGTTATTGCTCCAGCCTGCCACGACACCGGCAGTGCAGTCGCGGCGATTCCAGCGCTTACACCAGAATACGCTTATATCAGCAGCGGGACCTGGAGCCTCGTTGGATTGGAAAACACTCAACCACTCATCAATAATGACGCGATGGATTTTGGCCTGACCAATGAAGGAGGCGTCAATAACACCTTCCGTCTTTTGAGCAATGTCATGGGGCTTTGGATTGTGCAGCAGGCCCGGGCTGGCTGGGCGCGGGAAGGTCACGACTTTTCCTATGAGCAATTGACGAAAATGGCTGCAGAGGCGACTCCCCTGCAATCGTTTATCAAACCGAATGATACCATCTTTTTACCACCGGGACATCACGCACACACAGTTATGGAGTTTTGTAAAAAATCCAATCAACCTGTGCCGCAGTCGGCCGGAGAAATTGTTCGCAGCATTCTGGAGAGCCTGGCTTTAACCTATCGTGACGTCGTCGAAAAACTTGTTCAGCTCACCGGCAGGCAAGTAAAAACTATTCACATTGGTGGTGGCGGCAGCCAAAACGAGCTGCTCAACCAGATGACAGCCGATGCTACGGGAAGACCGGTTGTCGCAGGTCCCGTTGAAGCCACCGTGATTGGCAACGCTTTAGTTCAATTGATTGCCCTTGGAGAAATAAGGGATATCCATCAAGCCAGAGAAATTGTATCGAATATGGAAGAGTTGAAACGCTATACACCACAAAACAGTGACAAATGGCTCGATGCAATAAACCGATTTGAGAAGTTATAATAAATAGAGATATGCGAACGATTGATAACAGGTAGCCCTGATCGATCCTGCGTTTTAGATACGGTTGTTTCAAAAATCGCAGGATAAATTGAAAAGTTTATAGGTTCCAAAAGAAAAAGGCCTCAAGGGCCCTGGATACAAATTTAATTGATGCGAACATTCGTAGTCTTGCCCCATGGGCGATTTAGACGTAAAGGACATTTTATGGAATTAGCCCGTATCGAAGGGACTGTGGTTTCAACGGTCAAAGCCGAAAGCCTGAAAGGGCGAAAATTGTTGCTCGCCAATTTGCTCAATGCGGACGCAACCGCAACGGACAATTATCTCGTGGCTATCGATTCTGTCGGTGCTGGTATTGGCGAAGTTGTGCTCATCGTTCGCGGCAGTTCGGCGCGTCAGACGGAAAGCCTTGGCAAGGTGCCAACGGATTCCAGTATCATTGCCATCGTCGATTCAATTGAGCTCAAAGGCGCAATTGTTTATGAAAAATAAAGAAAAAAACAGCGACAAATCGCCCTACAAAGTGGGAATTTCCTCATGAAATTTGGTGAAGTGATCGGTAAAGTCTGGGCTACGCAAAAAGACAAGCAGCTGCAAGGTTTGAAGCTGATGATCCTGCAGCCTTTGGATGAAAATCGTGAGCCAATCGGCAGATCGCTTGTGGCGATTGACACGATCAATACATGCGGTGGTGATTTGGTATTTTGGGTAACTGGCGGTGAAGCCATGCTTGCCTTTAAAGGCAAAAAAATTCCTTCAGATGCGACGATTGTTGGATTCATTGACCGATTGGATGTGTGAAATATGGTACTTGGAAAGGTAACGGGCTCAATCGTTTCGACAATAAAACACGGCTGTTATGCAAACAAAAAGCTCATGCTCGTGAAACCCATTTCACCAGGGGGTGAAACAAAAAAAGGCGTCATGGTCGTCGTTGACACTGTCGGTGCTGGAAAAGGTGATATCGTGCTCGTGGCATCCGAAGGCAAAGGCGCTGCCGAGCTGCTGCATTTCGAGTGTCAGATGCCACTTCGCAGTATCATCATCGCCATCGTTGATTCAATCGATTTAGAAAAGACTAACTAGTGTATTCACCGGCTGAAACTGAAAAACTGATCCAAACGATCACCGAGCGGGTTGTCCACAACATACTCGGTGCACTTTCACCCGCCCTGACGATGGTGGCAGATGCTACAACGCAGAGCATATTCTGGCAAAATAAACTGCTCACCGAAGGGGATGCAGCACGGTTTTTTCAGCAAGGCATTGCAACGATTCAGATTTCATCACAAACCCTGGTAACGCCTCTGGCACAAGATTTCCTGCTTTCAAAAAAAATGACTCTGGAACATAAGGCGACAATTGCAGAATTAGAACCGCCATCAAACCGGTCGATTGCCGGGAATACAATAGCGCTTATCACCGGAAGCTGCAGCCGGACAGAAGTTGAAACGATAAAGTCTGTGCTTGCCGGGCACAAATACGACGTACTCGAAAACAGATTAACTCGTGGTTTTACTTCGGAGCTAAGAAGAGCAACCACGCAGGTATGTAGACAAATACAAAACGAAGAAATACGTGCCGGCATCGTCATCGATGAAGCGGCATTTCAACTGAAGCGGCAAGCGGAAAAATATGAAGGTATACGCTCAGCAATGTGCTGGGATATCGCGTGCGCGAATGCAGGAGAAGAATCCGGAAATGCCAATATGATTTTTATCAATAACCGACTTTTAGGATTTAAAAAACTGGAAAAATTAATTCGTATCTGGGCACTGAGTTTAAATTAATATGAATTTCATTGAAAAGATTAAAAATGCCGGTGTTGTCGGGGCTGGCGGCGCAGGATTTCCCACCCATGTAAAAATGGGCACCACAGTGGAATGGTTGCTGGTGAACGCAGCAGAGTGTGAACCGCTGATGCACAAAGACAAAGAGCTGATGCAGCACTACGCCGATACGATCGTGCAGGGCATCAAACTAGCTGCAGAGCATACCAAAGCACAAAAAATTGTCATTGGCATCAAATCAAAAAACACCAAGGCGATTGCCTCGCTCAATACGGCAATAAAAAAAGCCAACTCGCCAGCCACTATTCATGAATTTGCAGATTATTATCCGGCTGGCGACGAATACGAAATCGTTGCTGGAATCACGGGAAAACTCATTCCACCAGCTGGAATTCCACTGGATATTGGTGCTGTCGTGAGCAATATCGAAACGCTGTATAATATTGCACGCGCTGTGGAAGACATCCCGGTCATCTATAAATACATGACAATCGCTGGAGCTGTAAAAAATCCGGTAACGGTTTGTGTGCCCATCGGAACAAGCTATAATGAAGTGCTTTCTCTTGCTGGCGGCTCCACCCTGCCCGCCTTTGCCGTAATTGAAAATGGCGTTATGATGGGGCAACAGGTATCGGATTTGAGGAAAACAGTAACGAAACAGACAGGCGGTTTAATTGTTTTGCCCGCTGATCACCGCGCGATTACACGATATCAGAAATCAACAAAGGAAATGAATCGCATCGGAAAATCAGCATGCGATCAGTGCAGTTATTGCACTGAATTCTGTCCGCGTTATCTTCTTGGTTATGATATCCAGCCGCACCTGGTGATGCGTGGCTTGGGATTTACCGCCATGGGACAGGATTTCTGGAATCAATATGCTTCGCTGTGCTGCAATTGCGGTTTATGTACTTTGTATGCTTGCCCGGAAGATTTATATCCACGGGAAGCATGTTTTCAGGCAAAAGCGAATATGCAGGTTAAACCAGATCACAGCAAACACAAGCCCATTAAAATTCATCCCATGAAGGAATACCGCCGCATACCAGGCAAGCAGTTACAAAATAAATTGGGCATTCGGCAATACGATGTCCCGACCGGTTTTATTGCGGAAGTTTACCAACCAAAAGAAGTACGAATTTCCCTGCAGCAGCATATTGGTGCAGCGGCGGTTCCGGTTGTCGAAGTGAACGAGCTTGTTCAAACCGGGCAGCTGATTGCCCACATCCCGGAAGGAAAACTTGGCGCCCCGGTTCACGCCAGCATCTCAGGACGTGTTCAGGAAATAACGGATGCACTAATTAGAATTGAAGGTGAAGGTGAAGAATACAAATAAATTACAAGCAATCGGGCTGGTTGAATTATCCAGTATTGCAGCAGGCAAACTCGTTGTTGATACCATGTTAAAAGCCTCGGATGTTGAGTTATTGATCGCCCGCTCGATATGTTCCGGGAAGTATATGGCTATGGTCGCCGGACGAATTGCTGAGGTGCAAACAGCTGTGGATGCTGGCGTCGGTGCTTTGGATGGTTTCGTCATCGATTCCACTGTCATCGCAAACATACATCCGTCCGTATTTCAGGCAATTTCAGGATCCGTTACACCGCGGGAATTGATTGCACTGGGCATAATCGAGTCTTTCTCTGTCGCTTCGTTAATAGAAGCAGCCGACGAAGCAGTGAAATCGGCCAATGTCGAACTTCTGGAAATTCGCCTGGCGATGGCGCTTGGAGGCAAAGCCTTTGTAACACTAACCGGAAGTGTCTCCGATGTGCAGAGCGCCGTTGAGAATGGTGCAGCGAAAGTGGCCCGCAAGGGTTTGCTGGTGAACAAAGCTGTCATTCCAGCGCCACGTATGGAATTGCTGGAAGATTTTATTTAAGGTTAGCGTGTCATGTTAAAACTTTTCATAATTGGAGTCGGTGGATTTACGGGAGCAATCATGCGATATGTGGTTGGAAGTCTTGTGCATCGCTTGCTGGATAAACCATTTTTCCCTTATGGTACGCTCACAGTAAATATTTTAGGATGTCTTCTGATTGGAATGTTGAGCGGCCTTGTGGAAAGCCGGCAGTTGTTCACTCCTGAAATTCGAGTGTTTGTTTTTATCGGATTTTTGGGAAGCTTCACCACATTTTCAACATTTGGGTATGAGGTGTTCAATTTTGCCCGTGATGGTGAATTTACCTTATCAATCGCAAATGTGCTCCTGCATTTACTTCTCGGTTTTAGCGCTGTTGGCGCAGGCTATGGACTTTCAAAAATCATTTAAGGAGTAAAGCCATGATAATTTCAGAACAAGGGCATTTACTGCGTATTTTCGTTGGCGAAAGTGATAAATTTGAAGGCATCCCGCTCTACGAATGGATAGTAAAAAAAGCGAAGGAACATGGTCTGGCCGGTGCCACCGTCATTCGGGGCCTGGAGGGATTTGGTACCCACAGTCAGGTGCACACATCAAAAATTCTCATGTTGTCGGAGGATTTACCCATTATTATCGAAATTGTGGATGCACTGGATAAAATTGAATCATTCATGCCAATTATCGACGATGCTATCGTCGAAGGTATGGCCACTTTGGAAAAAGTAGATATTAAATTTTATAGAAAGCAGTGACTAAAATGAATGGAAACAATGCCAATCTTGCAAGTCTGAAAAGTATACAAGGTGCAAACGGGAATATTGACGAAATAAAGCTGCGTACAACGGTTGAATCCATAGTGCGGCAAGTTGTGCAAGCTGCCCTGCAACCGGATACACGCCGGCTTGTGCCCATAGAAGTTTCTGCCCGTCATCTGCACATCACCCAAAGCGACCTCGAAAAGCTTTTCGGACCGGGCTCAAAGCTGACAAAATTCCGCGATCTCAATCAACCACGGGAATTTGCCGCGAATGAGACAGTCACCGTTGTCGGTCCCAAGCGCCGTATCATTGAAAATGTACGTATTCTTGGTCCTGTTCGTCCGGCAACCCAGATCGAACTCTCTTACTCGGATGGCATCCATTTGGGTATTGATTTACCACACCGTATCTCCGGTGACATCAAAGGATCAGCATCCATTATACTCATCGGGCCATATGGCATCGTGCAGTTGCCGGAGGGCGCCATACGCGCCATGCGGCATATCCACATGAGCCCGGAATTGGCCCAAAAATGGAATCTTGAAAAAGGTCAGAAAGTAAGCGTGCGCACTCATGGCCCGATGCAGGTTACGTTCGACAACTGCGTCATTCGTACTGGCGAGAATCTGAATCTCTCCATGCATGTGGACACGGATGAAGCGAATGCAGCAGGTATCCAGGCGGGGGAAATCGGTGAAATTGTCATTGAAGAATAAAAGCTTTAAAGTTTAAAAGTGTGAAGTGTGAACGTTTAATTGTTCACTCTTTCCAGCATTCAAACGAAAAAAGGAATCACCATGCAAATCGAACAACATGTTATCGATAAAATTGTTCGTGAAGTCATCAGTCAATTAGGCGAAGGTGCTGCAAAAAATACTGCAAATACCAGTAGCAGCTCCACTCAATATGCGGTATTCGAGGAGGTCGAAACGGCAATCGCAGCCGCAGAGGCCGCCCAGAAAATCTGGGTAAATACCCCGAATAAAACGAAAGCGAAAGTAATCGCTGCCCTGAGACAGGCCATGCATGACAATACGGATGAATTTGCCCGGCGTGCGTGGCAGGAAACAGGTATGGGGCGACTGGAAGATAAAATTGCCAAGCACCATAACGCCGCCGATGCAACGCCCGGGTTGGAAGACCTGGAAACACGCTCCTGGGTCGGCGATAACGGCACAACCGTCGAGCAGTTAGCGCCCTACGGTGTCATCGCGGCAATTACTCCCTCAACGCACCCGATACCAGTTATGCTGAACAGCATAATCATTACAATTGCACCAGGAAACGCAGTTGTTTTCAGTGTCCATCCTGCGGCGAAAAACACTTCTGCTTATGCCATAAAAATCTTTGAACGCGTCATCCGCGAAAACGGGGGTCCTGCCAATTTGATTTCCATGGTGAAAGAGCCTACTATGGAAAATGTGCAGGCACTCTTTCATCACAAAAAAGTCAGTTTAATCGCCGCCACTGGTGGTCCGGCTTTGGTGAAAGCGGCTTTCACAGTCGGTAAAAAGATAGTCGCTGCAGGCCCGGGCAATCCACCGGTACTCGTCGACGAAACAGCTTGTCTGAGCTCGGCAGCACGCCATATCATCGATGGCGCTTCTTTCGACAACAATATTTTGTGCATTGCGGAAAAAGAGACATTTGTCGTCGAAGCCGTCTTTGATAAATTTATGCAGGAAATGGAAAAGCAGGGTGCGTATCGACTCACTAGTTCACAAATCGAGCAGCTCACAGCAAAAGCTCTCTTCAAAAATGAAAAAGGGACAATTTTCGGGACTGCCGAATACATCGGGAAAAATGCTCGTGTGCTTGCGCAGGCCTGCGGACTTGACATTCCCGACAGTGTTCGACTGCTGTATGGTGAAGTCGCTGCCAACCATCCCTTCGTCATTGCCGAACAAATGATGCCCTTTATGCCGGTTGTCCGGGTCCGCGATTTCGCCGAAGGTCTTAAGGAAAGTGTGAAAGCAGAACATCGTTTTGGTCACACTGCGATGATTCACTCAAATAATCTTGCAAACATAACCGCTTTCACCAAAGCCATCGATACAGATATTGTGGTTGTCAACGGGCCTTGCGTTTCTGGCAACGGACCCAATGCCGGTGAAGGCTATTTTTCACACACCATCGCCAGCCCAACAGGCGAAGGCGTTTGCACGCCACGGGATTTTGCACGCGTGCGAAGACTGGCAGTCTACAAAGCTTTACAAATTGTATAATAACTAATGGATGATTGGATGGATAGATTGCTGGATTTTGGGAGTAACTCTTTTGCTGTTCCATTAATGCAGAAATCCACCCAACCAAAAATTGAACAAAAAATATAAATCAATACGAATACTTTAAACATTTAAACTGGAGAATTTATTATGTCACAAGAAGCATTGGGAATGATCGAAACTCGTGGATTTGTTGGCGCTGTTGAAGCTGCTGACGCCATGGTGAAAGCTGCACACGTTACCTTGATGGGAAAAACGGCAGTAGGTGGTGGTCTGGTCACAGTTACCGTTCGCGGTGACGTTGGCGCTGTTAAAGCTGCAACCGATGCCGGCGCTGCTGCGGCAGAAAAAGTAGGTGAGCTTGTTTCGGTACATGTCATACCTCGCCCCCACGCTGATGTTGAAAACCTTTTCATCGACACACCAGTTAAAAAATAACAGGTAAAATATTGTGCAAAAAAACATATATAGCCTAAAAAAGGAAATTGTTGCCGTTGGGCGGCGCGTATACGAACGCGGGTATGTGGCGTCCAATGATGGCAATATCAGTGCGAAAATTGATGATGAACGCATTTTGATTACACCGACGGGTGTAAGCAAAGGAT
The DNA here is from genome assembly GCA_020633655.1 of Deferribacteres bacterium. GTDB lineage: Bacteria > Zhuqueibacterota > Zhuqueibacteria > Zhuqueibacterales > Geothermadaptataceae > Bioreactorimicrobium. The sequence continues at coordinate 434,560 of JACKDF010000005.1, read as the reverse complement.
TCATGAAACCGGAAGATTTGATCGTCCTGAGCATGGATGGTAAAGTACTGAACGGTGACAAGAAACCATCATCCGAATTCAGCATGCATATCAAAATGTACGAGGAACGTCCGGATGTATTTGGTGTCTGCCATGCGCACCCACCCTATGCGACTGGTTTTGCAGTTGCGGGCATCCCCCTGGATCAGTGTGTTTTGCCGGAAGTTATCGTAGCTTTAGGCGGCATTCCGATTGCAGAATACGGTCTTCCGGGTACGGATAAACTCTTTGAACCGGTTTTAAAATATGTGCACACGCATGATGCTTTTTTGCTGGAAAACCACGGTGCATTGACCATCGGCGAAGATGTACTGAATGCATACCATAAAATGGAAACGATGGAACATTTTGCACACATTCTCTTCGTTTCACGCATGTTGGGAAATGTCAACACGCTCAATGAACAAAATGTTGGCGATCTACTTGACCTGCGGAAAAAGTTCGGTATCACAACCGATGTGGGATGCGCAATCGATCCGGTGCCAAAAGCACAGGGACCGAGCAGCCAATATCCTGCAAAAATTGATGAAGATGCCCTCGTGAAGCAAATCACAGATGCTGTTCTGAAGCAATTGAAATGAAGATAGCAGTTTGCAACATCGGCTCAAGCAGTTTGAAATTTCAACTGTTGGACATGAGCGATGAGTCCGTTCTCGCAAAAGGCGGAATCGATCGTGTTGGTTTTGATAACGCAGGTATTGATTTCAAGGCTGGTGACAGAGAGGAAAAACAAAGCAAAGCAATCCGTAACCATGGGGAAGCGGTACAGGAAATGCTCAATTTTCTCATCGATCCAGCCAATGCGTTACTGCAAAGTTTTGCTGAAATTGATGCGGTTGGATTTAAAACCGTACAAGCTGGTGAGAAAAATGGTTCCGTCCTTCTATCAGAACCAGTGCTTGAGGCTATGGAATTCTATGCCCCCCTCGCCCCTGCCCATAATCCGCCATATCTGGCTGCGATCCGCATGTTCCGTGAGTGTTTACCAGATACGCCACTTGTTGGCGTCTTTGAGCCCGGCTTCCATGCACAGGCACCAGACTATGCAAAAATCTACGGAACGCCCTACGACTGGATTGAAAAATTCGGTGTAAAAAGGTATGGTTACCACGGCGCATCCCATCGCTATGTGTGTGAGAAAACCGTCGAGTTGCTCGGACATCCGGATGACCACAAAATCATCTCGTGCCACCTTGGCGGCTCATCTTCAGTTTGCGCATACAAGAACGGAATCGCAGTCGATACATCGATGGGATTTACTCCACAATCCGGGGTAATTCAGGGCACGCGTATCGGCGATATGGATCCATTTATCCTGCCATACATTATGGAGAAAAAAGGCTTGACACTGGAGCAAGCGCTTAACGAATGTTCGAAAAATGCCGGATTAGCAGGGCTTTCCGGAACCTCCGGCGACATGCGGGATATCAATGCTGCCATAACCAAAGGCGACAAACGCGCAGGTCTTGCAAAAAACAAATTCATTTATGATATCAAAAGGTACATTGGCGAATTTATCGTTTTGATGGAAGGTCTTGACGCGCTTACGTTTACCGGTGGCATCGGACTCAGAGATACGGATTTACGCAGTGAAATCTGTCATGCACTTGCCTTTCTCGGATGTAAAATTGATCTGACGCAGAACAGCAACCAGGAAATGCGAATTTGCTCACAAGATTCCAGAATTTCCGTTTTTGTTCTGGAAACGAATGAAGAAGTAGTGGTTGCAAGGGAAACTAAAAAGGTAATCGGTGGGTAAAAAGTTTGTGCTCAGGAATTCAAAGTGCAGTTTAATCGCAGCATAAATATCTTAAAAAACAAGTTAATCATCCAATCCTTGCTCAGAAAAATTTCTGCCAGTTATGGGGACAAATCGAACGCTTGGCCCGTTGTAAACATCGATGTTTTTACCGTGGTGAATGACCATCTTGAGTTGCTGATCTTTATGGCCAATTGGGATTATCATTTTCCCGCCGGGATTCAATCTGTTCACTAAATGTCGTGGAATCCGCTCTGCTGCTGCAGTGACCATGATTCGATCGAAATGCTGTTCCTTTGGTAAAACAGCGCAGGCATCACCGTAATAAGCTGTGATATTTTCAAATTTCAGATGTGTTAACGTTTCACATGCACGCCGATGCAACTGTGGGATAATTTCAACAGTCACAACAGCTTGCGAAAGCAATGCGAGTATAGCGGTTTGATAGCCGGAACCTGTGCCGATTTCTAAAACAAGATGCTGCTTTTCTAAATCCAACGTTTCTGTCATCAAAGCAACAATATAGGGCTGGGAAATTGTTTGCTGATATCCAATTGGCAAGGGATTATCATCATAACTTTCATAGCGTAACTTCGGGGGTACAAAAAAATGACGTGGGACAAGTTTCAGTGCTTTTAGGACCTGGTTCGATTTTATACCACGGTTCACGATCTGTTTCTCCACCATTCGCAAACGTAATCTTAAAAGGTCATCATCCGATTGTCCACTGGTGTTCATTTATCCTTACTCAATGCTAAAAAATGCGCTTCAACGCTATCGGCAAGCGCGGTCAGTGAATAGCCACCTTCAAGGAATGAAATAATACGCCCATTTGCAGAGTTTTCAGAAAGGTCGCAAACGAAGCGGGTCATTTCTTCAAAGTGTTCTGTCTGTAAGCAGAGATCGGCCAGTGGATCATTTACATGAGCGTCGAACCCTGCTGAAATGAGCACAAACTCCGGATTGTAATACTTAAAACTTGCTTCAACTTCTTTCTTAAATTTATCAAGATAAACATCCGCTGGTGTATGTGGTGCAAAAACTATATTTTTATTTGCACCGATGCCAGCCTCAACACCAACTTCCTCGTGCCGCCCTGTGTGTGGAAAGAGCTGCCCCTGATGCAGGCTCAGATAGTAAACATGTGAGTTATCGTAAAATGAATTCTGCGTTCCATTCCCATGATGAGCATCCCAATCGATGATCATAACATGATTCAAACCATGCTCACGAACCAGCTCAGCAGCCGCGATGGCAATGTTATTAAACAAACAAAAACCCATTGCCTGATCGTATTCCGCATGGTGTCCGGGTGGACGCACCAAACAGAGCGCATTTTTAAAATCACCATTTAATACAGCTTTAACAGCAGCCAATCCTGCTCCTGCTGCTATTAATGCAGCATCAAACGAATGCTCACAAATCCACGTGTCCGCATCCAATTGTCGCGTGCCATTTTTGCTAGCTATCTCTATGGAATCGATATATTCGGGGGCGTGTATTCGGGAGAGTTGGTTCCGACTGGCCTTGGGGAAATTTTTCTGCAGGTAGGGCAACCACAGTTTCTGGTAACGCATGTGGTGTACAATTTTGTCCAGGCGTGAAGGCGATTCAGGATGAAAATCACCAGTATCATGTTCTAAAAAAATATCATCGTAATAAAGAGCGGTTGTCATGTGCCTTGCCTTAAGAAAGAATACTCAGACTAATCAACGAAAACGTTTTTTCGCAATGTTATCCCCCGGCCAATAAGTATCAAATTGTATTCACCAGGTGAATCTATACGGACAATCACGGAAGTTTCATAGGGAATCAGCACTTGCAATGCTGTCGTCTTTTCTTCAAAGACCGCGAAAGGGGTTAAATAGATTTTATGATCATCTTTCACCACATCGACAACATCGAATACATACGCAGGACTTGGTAACTGTCCACGAACAATGAGTTTCATTTCATTCGCAACAGGATGCGTCCGGTCAAGCTCAACAGTTTCAACATAGGTTTTTTGAATGAGATGTTCGATGGAAGGCTCTGGCTGAGGAATAACTACCTGCTTCTGCGGAGTTGTGCATGCGGTCAGAAAAAAAATTAAAATCAAAAATATTTTGAGAATGTATCGCATTTTATGCCTGTTACGGATTTAAATGTCACTTTTTATTAAGTAAGGGGAATGTAACAGAAAGGCAAGGAAAATATTTATAGAGTAGTAGCAGACTGATAGCAAATAATATTTTACTCGTTGTACTCTTTTACAAAATCGATAATCCCATCACAGATGCCTTGGCATACGGCATCGCGAAAGTCTGAATCAAGGATGCGCATTTCTTCAAAGGGCTGCATAATAAAGGCCGGTTCCACCAGGATTGATGGCATACTTGTAACACGACATACGGAAAGGTTTTGTGCATGCAAGCCTTTATCCGGCAGCTGGGTTTGCTGCAACATGCGGTGGTGTACAGCCTTCGCAAGCGGTTTACTATGTGGATGAAAATAATATGTACTCGTTCCGCGAATCTTCATTGGATTTACACCATTAGGCAGTGCGTTAAAATGCAAACTCACAAACAGATCGGCATTATTTGCTTCAGCAAATAAGGTGCGTCGTGATAATTCAAGCCCCGTATCCTCAGTCCGTGTTAAGATAACATGTGCTCCTTTTTGTTCGAGTAAACTCTGAAGTTTACGTGCATAGTACACCGTCATCATCTTTTCCGTTATTCCGGTTAAACCAAATGCACCATCATCTGGGCCATGCCCTGGGTCAACGCAAATTATAAGACCATGGAGTGGAGATTCCGATTCAAATTTTCGAACGGGAGACTTGTTGAAGGAAATTGAGTATTTTCGTTCATCCCACTCAAATTGGTATCCCCAAACCATTTTATTTGCAAAACTAAATCTCACACGATACATATCGTCTGCAATCATTTTTCCAGCAATCCGATGCAAAAAGGGATTACCGTGCTCATCCCGAATAAAATCAGGCGTTTTTGTCGCCTGAAGAAAGGTTAAATCACAATAATTCAAATTCGAACTTTGTGCGATCTGTACCGGAACCGGTTGCTTTGAAAAAATATCAAGTGATACCTTGTCACTATCATTTTCACTGTAGCCTATAAAAAATTGCGATCCGGGTAGTTCTTCCATACCGAGGGAGCGTGGTGAAATCTCAATTTCCTCCCTTGACAACCAATCGACTACCGAATCGCTGAGGCGAATCCGGCTAAATTCCCCATATCCCCCATCTGTCTGGATGCTTGTTCCGGGTTGTAAATAAGTAAGAAAATATCGTCTGTTTTGATAATCAACGAGTGAAACTTTCTTTGTAACTTCTTTAATCACAGGTTTATTCTGTGCACGAACATAAATTTCGTTTGCATTGTGAAGTGATATTGCTTGCTCCGAATTGGAGATTAGAGTCAGCATAACCTGAAATTTTTTTCCTGCATCTTCCGGTTCCGGAGTAAAAGTGCCAACATAGACACCATCCACAGGAGGCAATGCCCAGGATCTGTTCAAACCAAAGGAAGAATTCCCCCAACGAAATCGACGTTTTTTATTGACCTGTTGCATGCGATAAATTCGTTCTTCCCCGAGGGAAAAATACATGTGTGCATTGGGTGTGCCCTTAGCAATAATGGCGATTGTTTCGCCGTTATTGATGGCAATTGGGCGATCCGGATAAAGAAATTCATTGTCGATAAGCAAGTTTTCTGCAGGAATTTCAAAAAGATGCGGTGGGACAAAGACCTTTCGCTGATCTTTAAAGGAACTTGACTTGGAATTAAATTGTGTATTGATATACAAAGAACCGGGAGCAACCGGGATCATTGCGAGAAATGTACCGTTAGGAAAAATATTCGCAAGGATTCCATTCACTGTAATACTGTCAGTTGGGAGACTAAAATTCCCGAAGACAAACGTGGAATCGGATGCATGAACAACATCATCGGGTTTGGGGTGGACGACGGAGAATGCCTCACGTGCTGGATTGTTATTCGCAAAGAGAGACGGGATCGAACAAAAGAGAAAAAGTAAACTATATAAAATACGCAAAAGGTGTCTTTTCATAAGCCGTAAATAGTATCACAAGTCCTACCCTCTCTATCGACATATCTCGATTATGTTAAACCTGGTCTATGAAAAATAGTTATCGCACAAATGAACTTTGCACGAGCTACCAGCAGGCAACTCGATGACTTCCGGAGGGCATATCAAAAGAGAATTGTGTTTTGCAAAGCCTGCTATATCTCCACTACCTTTTGTTTTTAAAGGACGCGTAAAAAAGTGCTCATTTTTGTAGGAGGTAATCCCCGGATGGTAATTTTCCCTGTTGGAACGATTGTAAAATACATCTGTGGTTTCCGAAACGACAAGTGTGTTCTCCGGAGCAATTCTCCCCATCATTTTCAAAATTGCCGGACGAACAAGCACTTCAAAGACGGTTGAACTTGAGACCGGATTTCCGGGTAATCCGAAAACTAAACCATTTTTATGCTTTGCAAATACAGTGGGTTTGCCCGGCTTAATTTTCACTTTTTCAAAAAATATTTCAAGCTCTAATTTTTTAAAAATATCACGGACAAAATCCAGATCACCCATTGATACACCACCAGTGATGAGCAGCAGGTCCGCACGCAATCCCTCAAAGATTTTTTCTTCAAGTAGCTGCCGTTGGTCCTTCACAATTCCCAGCAAGGTGCATTCCAGCCCGAATCGCTTGCACATCGCATGTAAAGTGTAACTGTTGGAATTTCGAATCTGGCCTTGCACAGGATTCTCCGATGGCGGAATTAACTCATCGCCTGTAGACAGGATCGCAACTGTTGGCTTACGATGGACGACCACGGATGGTTTTCCGACAGTTGCCAACACGCCAGAAACAGCAGAATTAATCATCGTTCCGGCAGAAAGCACAAGCTGCCCCCTGGCAATTTCCGATGCTTTTTCCACCACGTGTAATCCAGGCTTTGTCGCTTGCAATATAACAACAGAATTCTCCTCTGCTCCCGATTCCACAAGTTCTACTTCACGAACACTATCGGCACCAAGAGGCAAAGGTGCACCAGTCATTATCTTCGCGGTTTCACCAGCATGGATCCTAAATTCTGGAAAATCACCGGCAGCAATAAACCCAACATTTCGAAGTGTTACAGGAGCATTCAACACATCTGCGGATCGAACAGCGTAACCATCCATCATGCTGCGATGAAAAGGCGGCATATCAATATCGGAAAAGACGTCTTCGCCCAAGCTTCTGTCGAAGGCATGCACAAGCTCCAGGGTTTCCATCCCGAGAACAGTGGTTTGCTGAAAAATGATACTTTTAGCTTCTGCTACACTAATCATATTTAATTCATGGAAGTTTTAAGTATACGGTATTTTATGTTGTGCAGGGAATTGATTTGCTTTCCAAAACGTCTGGCCTCCAACTCGGTAGCAAAACGTCCAAGGATAACACGGTAGAGCAGTCCATTTCGAGTTTTCAGGACAAGAATTTCCGCTGCATACCCTAGGCGTGCATAGTAATCGCGTTGGCTGATCGCGTTCTCTTTGCTTCCAAAGGCGCCGATCTGCACAGCATAACGGACATTATTCTGCTCTTGAACCGGCTCCTGTTCTTCTCTATTCTCCTGGGTTTCGTCTTTTTTTGCTTCTTCCATCGTACTGAGCTGCTCAATATAGAGGAGATCTTCCCTGGCCAGAGCAGCTATTTCCTGATCTTTGGCCTCTTTTAGAACGTCTTTCAATTCTTCTTTCGCCTGCTCAAACTTCGAAAGCGCAAGCACCATTTTGGCAGCAAAATACTGTGCTTTTGTTGTGAGTTCAGAATTGGGATAATCCAAAACGATATGCGAGAAAAAAATTCGGGCCCGGTTATAATCGCCTTTTGCATAATTGAATTGTGCAATTTTATAAATGATATCAGGTGCATAGCGGGAAGATTTATTGTGGGAATAGAGTTGTGTGTAGTTTTTTAATGCCTTTTCCCCGTTTTCGGTGAGCAGAGATTGGAGATAAATGACATCAGGGGAGGATGGATAGTGCTTTGCAATTGCTTCGAGTCGTGCCCGGGCCGTTTGCAAATCTTCAGAGGCGACGATATTTAATATTTGTTTTTCTGATAATTGTGCATAAACGAATTGATTAATGAGAAAAAAACAGAGGTAAACAAGATTCAGCTTTGTCAGCTTCATGACATACATAGAAATTTATCAACTTTTATCCTATTTTCAGGAATCACTATTATTAATTAGGGCAAGGGCCTGTTCAACGGCCAACAAATCTTTTCCCTCGCGGTGATAATACCGAACAAGGTGCTCGCGTGCTGGTTTATAGTCTGGATTTAATTGCAAAACATTCTGGCAGATTTCGATTGCCTGGTCGAGATGCCCCTTCTTTACTTTAATTTTTGCCAGATTAATATAGGCTTCCCAATTTTCAGGACTTTGTTTTATAACTTCATTGAGAATATTTTCAATCTCACCAAATTCTCCAAGTTTGTAAAGGAGATCTTTGATAGATTGGAAGGCCAGAGATGCCTTGTCTGGAGATGCCTCAATAAACTTTTTCAGCGTATTCAGAGCATCCTGTGAACGCTCCTCGCGAATATAGCTATCACTAATTCCAATGTATGCTTCGGCAGCATGCTCATCGATTTTTATCGCTTCCCGAAAAGCAAGTCTGGCATCCTTTTCTTTATTATTGCCAGCATGTTTTTTACCCACATTTATGCGGTAAGATGCCAATTTCGTCTTGTCCGTATTCCCTCTAATTTTGCCTAAGGCTTTGTAGCTGGTAGCCGCATCATTCCAGCGTTCCATCCTCTCGTAAATTTGCAATTGTTTTTCTTTTGCCCAGAGATCGTCAGGTTTAATTTCCCAAATTTTATCCAAAATTTGCAGAGCAAGATCAGGTCTTTGCAATGCTTCATAGTCTGCGACAAGGCTGCGAAAAACCTGCATGCGTTGAACATTACTTAAAGTTGTCCGGGCAGTGAGATCACGATGGACTTTGAGTCCCTGATCCGCTTTGCCATTTTCACGTAAAATGTCACCAATTTTCAAATAGGCATCGATATTGGTCGTGTCTTTTTGCACGGTATCACGTAGTTTTCGAAGCGCCATTGTTACATCATCTGCTAATAAGTAATTGAGAGCAGCAGCATAATCAGAGGACGAATCCGGTGTTTTGCCCGGTTTACGACGCCAGGTCATAAAGGATAAACCAGCGAGCACAACAACTCCAAGCAGGGTAATAAGAAGTATTTTAAGTTCTTCCATAAGATATAATTATATCAGTTTTACAGGTCGTGGTTAATTTTCACTGGTTAATGTATCAGGTTTGGCCTTAGGTGCAGGTAAAAGTTCGATATCAGAATCGACAGATAGATTACGCAAATTATCGAGTTCCTTGCGTAACTTGTCATTGCGAACATGGGCTTTTCGCACTTCCGATTTAAGAGCAAAAACTTGAAAAATAGACATGACGAGCCAAAAAATAACCCCTAGAGCAAAAGAAATATACACAATGACCCAAATCGGAAGCAATCCAGTTTCGTATTGTCCTTTAATCAAGACAACGGAAACCTGTTCGGCGGTGTTTTGCAAGGCGAATCCTAAAATAATCAATACGATCAATGCTGTAAAAACCCAGCGAATAATCCACATGCATAGCTCCCGTCTTGTTTATAAAACTGCTGTGCCCGAAATTCGAGCACAGCAGTTTCAGTTTATTTTTTGCCTTTTTCTTTTTTCGGTTTCGCGGGTGTTTCCTCTTCAACGGCAGCTTCATCGGCTTCGTCTTCAGATTCCACCTCTATAGCTTCTGCAGCGGCAGAGCTTTCCTTTGATTCCGCTTCATCAACTTCAGAAACGGCATCTGTGACAGCTTCATCCTGCACAGACGCTTCTGCTGTGGTTTCAGCGACGGCTTCTGTGGCATCGCCTTCGGTTACAGTCACAGCTTCAGCTGCACCTTCCGGCATGCTTTCTACCGCAACTTTCTCTGAAAGGATGATTTTTTTGTTTTCAGCATTAAATTCAATAACCGATAACTCGAGTTCATCACCAACGGTGTATGCATCAGAAGGTTTGCCCAGGTTATCTTTAAGTAGATGACTGATCGGCACAAAACCATCAACTTCATCAGGCAATTCGACGATGACGCCTTTATCGATCATGCGTACGATTTTGCCTTTTGAGCGCGTGCCAACACTGTATTCATTCTCAAAATTATCCCAGGGATTTTGCTTCGTCTGTTTGTAACCAAGAGAAATACGACGATTCTCTTTGTCAACGTTCAGCACGACAACGTCAATCTCTTCGGATTTTTTCAGCACTTCTCCAGGGTGGCGAATTTTCTTTGTCCACGAAAGATCGGAGATGTGAACAAGGCCATCGATACCTTCTTCCAATTCGACAAATGCACCGAAATTGGTCAGATTGCGAACGATACCGTGTTGTGCCGAACCAATCGGATAACGGCTCTCGATTTGATCCCATGGATCCGGCTCGAGTTGTTTCAAGCCAAGAGATATTTTACGTTCTTCTGCATCAAGGCTAAGAACCTTGCATTCGATAACTTCACCGATGGTAACGAGTTTCGATGGGTGGCGAATATGTTGCGTCCAACTCATTTCAGAGATATGAATCAAACCTTCAACACCTTTTTCCAATTCGATGAATGCACCATAATCGGAAATACTGACCACTTTACCCGTAATCGTCGATCCAACTGGATATTTAGTATCAACATCAATCCATGGATGCGGTTGCAATTGTTTTAAGCCAAGTGAAATGCGATCTTTGTCTTCGTTGAAATCGAGCACCTGTACTTTGATGGTATCATCAAGGGACACGATTTCTGAAGGATGACTAACACGTCCCCAGGAGAGATCGTTGATATGCAACAAGCCGTCAACGCCACCGAGATCGATGAAGACACCAAAATCGGTAATGTTTTTGACCGTTCCTTCGAGCTCCTGATCCTTCTGAATATTTTCAAGAATTTTTGCGCGTTGTTCTTTAAGCGTTTCTTCCACGAGTACTCTGTGGGAAACGACGATGTTCTTACGAAGTTCATTTACCTTCACGATTTTGAAATCGAGGTCTTTACCGATGTAAGCATCGAAATCGCGAATAGGTCGAACATCAATTTGTGATCCAGGCAGGAAGGCGTCAACACCCATGATGTCAACGACGATACCGCCTTTGATGCGACGAACGCATCGACCGCTCAGGACGTCACCACGCTCAAAAGATTCTGTGATTTTCGCCCAGACGCGCATGAAGTCTGCTTTCCGCTTCGAAAGAATCAATTCACCATCGACATTCTCGACGTTATCGAGAAAGACTTCGATTTCGTCGCCGATTTTCAGCGAGTCGATATCGGGGAATTCATCGATTGGCACAACACCTTCCGATTTGAAGCCGATATCGATGGATACATCCTTGTGGGAAATCGCGATAACACGACCAACAACAAGTTCTCCTTCGATGAAGTCTTCAATGGTGTTGTCATAGAGTTGCAGGAAGTTATCAAACTCCTCCTCCCCGTACTCCATTTCCTCTTTCAGCTCGTCAAAACTGACGACCTTTTCTTCGTTAGCAAAAAGCTGGTTAGTGGTTTGTGGTTTAGACATTTAAAAAAGCCTCCTTTTATTTTTTTACTGCACCCGAGAGCACAGATTTTTTCCAAACATGGAAAACCGTTGCCTTCTTATTCGAATACAACGGTATAAAAAATCAACCCCGCGAAGGTTTTCAAGCTTCGTAAGGGTATAACATCAACTTCTTATTTCTTTATATTTCCGTACAATCGTTTCAACCTGTTGATCGATCGTTAATCGTGTTGTATCGAGCTCGATAGCGTCCTCTGCCTTTTTGAGGGGCGCGATGGCACGTTCGGAATCTTTTTTATCCCGTATGATAATTTCCTCGCGTAGTTTTTCAAATTCAACGGCAACACCTTTTTGCTGCAGTTCGAGCATGCGTCGCTCGGTGCGAGCTTCGACCGTAGCAACCAAATAAATCTTTAATGCGGCATTTGGAAAAACCACCGTGCCAATATCCCGTCCTTCGACGACAAAGAAACCCTGGCTGGCGATTGCCCTTTGCAACCTAACCATCGCCTGCCGCACTTTTGCATGTTTCGAAACCAGGCTTACATTACTCGTGACTTCACGGCTGCGAATGGCTTCGGTTATTTCGCTCGAATCGGCCCAAACCCGGGTTAAATCACCTTCCGCGCTGAGTTTGAAATCGCATATTTCGATCAAGGCATCGAGGGCTTGCTCATTGGCGAGATCGACACCTTTCAGCATAGCAACATGGGTAACAGCACGATAAAGTGCACCTGTATCCAAATAGGTGAACCCCAGTTTCTGCGCCACCAGGCGTGCAGTCGTGCTCTTCCCCGAACCGGCTGGCCCGTCTATAGCGATAATTTCGTGCGTCTTCCCGTGATTTTCGAGCGTATTTTTCATGAACTTTGATTATACGGTGATTATTCCAAAAAAACAAAGAATTTATTGAAAAATGAGGGGATTTATTCGCTATTATTGGATATCTTAAGAGAAATCATGAATGAGATTTAGCAATTCAGAAAATCAAAGCGAAAGGAAAATGATTAATGAAGGATCTACGCTATCCGATTGGCCGATACCAGGCTCCAGAAATCATAACAGAAAGCCACATCATTGACTGGATTTCTGATATTAAAAATTTGCCGACTGCTCTACGCGGGACCGTTGCCGGTCTCACAACGGAACAACTCGACACACCCTATCGCGAAGGCGGATGGACAGTACGTCAGGTCGTGCATCATGTTGCCGACAGCCATCTCAACTCGATGATTCGCTATAAATGGGCTTTGACGGAAGATAAACCGACGATTAAGGCCTATGATGAAAAACTTTGGGCGGACCTCCCCGATACAAAACTCGACATCGTACTATCCCTTAACCTGCTTGACGCTTTTCATGAAAAATGGGTTGCCCTTTTAAACACGCTGAGTCGCGACCAACTTAGACGGGAATTCTATCATCCGGAAGCAAAGAGAAATATGGCACTGGATTGGATGACGGGTTTATATGCCTGGCACGGTAAACATCATGTCGCCCACATCACAAACCTGCGTGAACGTATGGGGTGGTGACTTTCAGCCTTTCTTTAAATTGCGTATATTCAAGCTTTCAAAATATATCAGAGTTTTTAGGTTCGAGTTTTGTCCCAAAATTACAACGCTCGTCCTTGCGACCTTTGTTGCTCCGCGATACTATTTTCCGCTGGAGAACGGCAAAAGTCTGCACATCAAAAGCATTCACGATTTTAACCTTTTCGCACTTAGACTGGATATTTCGTTTGATTGTGTTAAAAAAGCTAATAGATTTTGTGGTAATTTTTAAACGGCATTATCAATTATAAAACACAACAAACTCCAAGATATCAGATGAAAAGTACTTTTGAGAAATTTCAATTAAAAAACAAGGTTGCCCTGGTAACCGGTGCTTCCAGGGATTTGGGATTTGATGCATGCTGCGCCCTGGCAGAAGCACAAGCCACTGTCGCCATAACCTCCCGCTCCAAGCAAAAAGCAAAGGATGCTGCGGAAAAATTAACAGACACATACGGAATCGATGCGATTGGGCTTGAACTTGACCACACAAACTGGAACGATGTTCAGCGTGTAAAGCAGGATATGCTGGACTGGAAAGGCCGGATTGACATTCTCATCAACAACGCTGGCGGTGGCGCACTTTTGGGCGAAACCAATTTGTTTAAAAGAGAGCCCAAAGCCATTACCTCACTCATCGAGTCGAACCTGATTGGCCCATTGTTTATGTGCAAAGCAATAGGTGAAATCATGATAAAGCAAAAATCCGGAAAAATTATCAACATCGCCTCCATTGCTGGATTGGTGGGACGTAACCGTGACATGTATCACCGGAATGACAAAAATGAACAGGCAATCGATTATGCGGCTGCCAAGGGCGGTGTTATCGCGATGACGCGAGACCTGGCGGCACTGCTTGCACCGTATGGTGTCTGCGTAAACGCTGTCTCGCCCGGTGGTTTTGACAAAGGCGAGCTGCCAGCCTCCTTTGTTGCTGATTACTCGGCTGCGACCATGTTAGGGCGAATGGGAAAACTGGATTCCGATCTAAAGGGCATCATTCTTTTCCTTGCTTCATCGGCTTCGGACTATGTCACTGCGCAAAATATAATCGTAGATGGTGGCTTTACATTCTCAAAATAAATTGGTCGTATGGTGAAAAAGCGAAACATAGTTATCGTGGGACTTGGGTCCATCGGAAGGCGTCATGCGCGTCTTTTATCCCAAAGACAGGATATGAGTATTACTTATTGTGATTCGCAAAAAGAGATGCTGACACTTGCCGAAAAAGAAATCGGAAACTATCCGCAATATTTGGATTTTACCTCGGCACTCGATTCCCAGCCGGATGCAATGGTCATCGCAACACCGCATCATTTGCATGTTGAGCAAACATTGGCTGCGATTGAGAGAAACATTCATGTTTTGTGCGAAAAGCCCCTCAGCGACTCTTTAGCGGAAGCGGAGAAATTGGCTTATGCAGCATCACAATCATCCGCCATTGTTCATATCGGATTTCATCTCCATTTTCACCCGGGACTCATGCGATTAAAGGAGCTCATTTCCAAGGGAAAACTCGGCACAATCCTTCATGCGCACTGCCGGGTCGGTTCCTATATTACGCTTGTCAATTCCGCATCCCGGTATCAGGAAACGACCGAAGGCGCCTTACTTATGGACTATGCCCATCAACCGGATATTCTCTATTGGCTTTTGCAACTGGCACCGAAAAGCGTTCATGTAACAGCAGGTAAAAGCGGTAGCATGGAATTTACTTCAAATCCCAATTTTTTAGCCATGACATCAACCTACGATCAACCAATGATTTCTACGGTTCATTTGAATTATATTCAAATGCCTGAGCGGCACGAGTATGAAATTGTCGGCGATGAAGGTTGGGCATTGCTTGACGGGAATACAGGCGAATTGAGAATCGGGTACAAAAGCGCAAACAAGGAATTGCATGAGCATTTCCCTTTTGAAAGAGATCAAATGTACAGGGATGAACATACTGCTTTCCTTGAAGCAATTACCGGAGATCGATCGCCGGAAACATCTATTCAGGATGGATTGATTTCTATGCGAATCATCGATGCTGCACTGACTTCCATAAAAACGAAAGATACTGTTGCTATAAAAGACGGCTGAAATTAAAGTATTAAAAAAGCAAAACACGCTAAGCAACAGAGAACGCAGGGTTCTATTTTTTAATGTTTTAAAATCTTCTCAGCGAACTCTGTAACTCTGCGTGCGACTAATTCACACGTTGTAGCATTTTCCAAAGTCAGATTTCAAACAAAACATTTTCCAAGAAACCAGACCACGAAAAAAGGGATTTAAATGGAGCGAATCAAAGGCATCATCCCGGCTGTGTTCACCCCCATGAAAAAGAACGGTGAAATCGATACAGCACAAATAAAACCGGTTAGCGATTTTTTAATTGATGAAAAAGTGGCAGCCTTCTATGTTTGTGGCAGTACCGGTGAAGGACCCTTGTTAACAACGCTGGAGCGGCAACTGGTCACAGAAGCCTACATTGAGGCTGTTGCTGGTCGTGTTAATGTCATTGTGCAGGTGGGCCACAATTCCATAAGAGAAGCAGTTCTTCTCGCGCGGCATGCAGCGGAGTCCGGAGCCGATGCTATCTCTGCCGTCCCTCCGGGTTACTTCAAATTAAACTCGCTCTCTGTTCTCATCGATTGCATGGCAGAAATCGCAACCGCGGCTCCTGATTTGCCATTTTATTATTATCATGTGCCAGTAATAACGGGCGTTGATTTCGATATGCTTGAGCTCCTGCGACAGGGGCAGAAAAAAATTCCAAATCTGCGCGGGATAAAATACACGAAGCCGACAATTTTCGAGATGCAAGCATGCATTGAATTGGAAAACCAGCAATTTGAGATATTTTTTGGCACAGACGAAATGATGCTCAGCGCGTTAGTGGCTGGTGTCAAGGGCATGGTGGGAAGCACGTTCAATTTTGCCGCACCGCTGTACAACAGCCTTATCAAAGCTTACGAAGCGAAAGACTTAGATAAAGCCCGGTCATTGCAATACAACGCGGTAAAAATGGTGCGTATCTTTTATAAATACGGCGGACAACCGGCTATTAAAGCGACGATGAGATTGATCGGTCTGGACTGTGGTCACAACCTGCTTCCTCATAAAACGCTGGATGCGGCACAGATTGATTCGTTAAAAAATGATTTGCAATCTATAGGATTCTTTAACTGGGCAAGAAAAGAAAGTTGATTCAGGGAAAAAACATGAAATTGTTACGACTTATTAGTACATGGCTTTTACTGATTTCGACACCGATTTTGATTCACGCCGGCGAAAAAAATCAACTGAATTTGAAATGGACTAAATTAAGCGATCTGCCCGCACTAACCGGGCAATCGCAGGCGCTGGGCGTTGCGGGACCTTTTACCGGCATTGCCAATAATACATTGATTGTCGCGGGTGGCGCCAATTTCCCGCAACCGGTGTGGGAAACCGAAAAGCAGTATTTTAATGATATTTTTGTGCTTGAACTCAGCAGTCAATCCGATTCGTTGCGCTGGATTAAAGGTAATTTCTTCGACCAGCCCATTGCTTATGGTGCTTCGATCGAAACCCCCTACGGGCTTCTGTGTATGGGAGGCCGGGATGCCGAACAGGTCTTTGATTCTGTATTTCTGCTGAATTGGGATAATCAGGAGAATCGGCTGACCAGAAGCGAGCTCCCTTCCCTTCCTAAACCCTGTGCTCATGGCTATGCAGCCATTATTGGAAACACGGTTTATCTTGCAGGGGGACAATCTGGGCCGGGACTTGAAAGTGCAATGAAGAATTTTTGGATGCTGGACCTGACTCCGTTTCAACAAGAAAATGATACATCGACGATGCACTGGCAGGAATTGCCTTCCTGGCCCGGACCGGAACGGGCGTTTAACATCACTGTTGCACAGCACAATGGCCAAGAAAATTGTATTTATTTGATTTCCGGACGCCGCTTAAAAGATGCGGGTACAGAAGAGTTGCAGTATAATTTTCTGCGCGACGTTTATGAATTCAATCCATCCATTTATAAAAACACCCAAAAAAAACAATCGGCCTGGCGCCGGCGCAAGGATGTGCCCGTATGCGTGATGGCCGGAACAGGTGCTGCAATCGGTCAGAGCTCCATCTTTCTATTCGGTGGCGCCGATGGCTCGCTTATTTATCAGGTTGATAAATTAAGAGATCGCCATCCGGGGTTTCCGAAAAAAGCCTGGGCCTATCACACCATTACAGACACCTGGATCGAAGCGGACTCCACCCCTGTCAATCAAGTTACCACACGAGCCATAAACTGGGGTGATAAAGTTATCATTCCGACTGGAGAAGTGCGCCCCCGTCGACGTACAGCAGATATCTGGCAGGTACAACTTGAGGAAAAACCATATGAATTCGGCTTGCTGAATTCCGGTACTTTAATAGCCTATTTGCTATCCATGCTGCTCATCGGTTTTTACTTTGCCAGGCGCAATAAAAACACCGATGACTATTTCCGAGGCGGGCAGCGTGTTCCCTGGTGGGCAGCCGCGTGCAGCATCTTTGCCACAATGCTCAGTTCAATTACATACATGGCTGTGCCGGCACGCGCCTATGCGACAAACTGGGAATATCTGTTGGGCTATCCGGCTATTTTTATCACGGCAGCCATCGTTGTTTACTTTATTCTCCCCTTCTTCCGGCGTATTGATGCGACATCAGCCTATGAATATCTTGAAAAACGCTTCAACCGGCTCACGCGACTCGTCGGCAGCGGCATGTTTACGATTTTTCAAATTGGACGCATGGCCATTGTTATGTACTTATCCGCGCTAGCGTTAGCCACAATTACGCCGTTTAACGAAGTTGAAGCGATTTTAGCCATGGGGTTGCTGAGTATTATTTATAGCACAATGGGCGGCGTTGAAGCGGTGATTTGGACAGATACAATTCAGACTTTTGTGCTTCTTGGGGGTGCTTTGTTGATTTTATTTTTCACCCTATTCAATATTGATGGCGGCTTCTCGACATTGTTAAGCACAGCGTCGGAATACGGCAAATTCCACATGGTGAACTGGGACTGGGACATGCACAGTTACACAACGGCCGCGTTCTGGGTGCTGATCCTCGGCTCACTGGCACAAAATATGATTTCGTATACGTCAGATCAAGCGATTGTCCAGCGCTATATGACAACATCCAGCGAAAAACTCGCCAAACGGTCAATCTGGACAAACGGTGTTATGGGTGTCTTGGCCGGACTGCTGTTTTTCTTCATCGGCACCGCACTGTTTGTCTTTTATCAAACCCATCCGGCCCATCTTGATCCGACCTTTAAAAACGACTCCATTATGCCGCTTTTCATCGTGCGAGAATTACCCGTCGGAATAGCCGGACTGCTGGTCGCCGGCATTTTTGCAGCCGCGCAATCGACCATCTCCACCAGTATGAACAGCACAGCATCTGCACTGGTTGTGGATTTCATCCGGCCTTTTATCACAAATAAATCCGACGGTTATTATTTGAATTTCAGTCGTTCCTTTACATTCTGTTTTGGTTTACTCGGCACCATCGTCGCGGTGTTGTTAGCCTCGGCGGATATTAAATCGTTACTCGAACAGTTTTTTGCTTTTATCGGATTGTTCGGGGGCTCCCTGGGCGGCTTGTTTTTGCTTGGGATGTTTACAAAACGGGCGACCGGCAGAGGTGCATTCACCGGCGCGATTATCGGTGTGATTGTGCTCTATCTCGTGCAATCCTACACCGATACCCACCTCTATTTGTATACATTTGTTGGCGTTTCCGCATGTTTTGTAGGTGGTTATGTGAGCAGTTTGCTGTTGGGTGGGGCCAAATCGGATATAAGCGGATTGACTGTATTTGATCTTAAGATAAAAAAATGACGGTAACAAGTTCACAGTAATTAGTAGACATTATGTCCGCAAGTAGTAATCATTTTGCTTCGCCGGCTTTCAGCTCGGTTGCCTGTTTTTGGTGTACCGGAATCTTTCTGTATTTGCTTCGAATCGAGAGATGCCGGAATTCGATAAAAAGCATCGAATCCGGCATGACTTGTAGACGTTGACGAATTTGTAAAACTTTTACAATATGCCTTAATCTTGGGAAAAAATCATATGAACTTATCCAACTCCAATGCACAAGACTATTTGAAATCAACTTCAGCTTTTTATGAAAATCATCTACTCAACGACATCATCCCATTTTGGCTAAAGCATTCCGTTGATAAAGAAAAAGGTGGATTTCTATTCTCCCTCGACCAGGATGGCTCGGTACTGGATACCGATAAAGCCATGTGGATTCATGCACGATTTGTCTGGCTCCTTTCCACACTGTACACAGAAGTTGAACAAAAAGAAGAATGGCTCAAACTGGCCAAACACGGAATCGATTTCATTGAAAAATATGGCTTTGACCGGGACGGCCGTATGTTTTTTATCGTCACACGCGAAGGCCAACCGCTGCGAAAAAGAAGGTATCTTTTTACCGAATCCTTCACGTGCATGGCCTACGCGGCGTATGCGAAAGCAGCGGGAAAGCCCGAGTACACCGAGAAAGCATTGCATCTTTTCAGACTCATTTTAAAATATCTGCAATCACCGGGACTGCTTCCGGAAAAGATTATTTCTGCAACTCGACAGATGAAAGGCCATGGCGTATTAATGATCAATTTGGTGATGTGCCAGATTCTTCGCGAAGTGGTAGTCGATCCGTTAATCGATCAAACCATTCTCAATGCCATCAGCGAAATCGAAAATGATTTTATGAAAAAAGAATACAAAGCCGTACTGGAAACTGTGGGCCCAAATGGTGAGTTTATCGATACTTTTGATGGCCGGTTAATCAATCCGGGACATGCCATCGAAACGTCCTGGTTTATCATGCGCGAGGGGATGTATCGAAGCGATGAAAAGATCAAACAACTCGGGCGCAAAATTTTCGATTGGTCCTGGGAATGGGGCTGGGATAAGGAATACGGCGGCATCATCCAGTTCCGGGATGCTAAAAATTTACCGGTTACCGAATATTGGCACGATATGAAATTCTGGTGGCCACAGTGTGAAGCCATCGTCGCAGCGTTGTACTCGTATAAAATTACCGGGGATTTTACCTACCTGGAGCGCCATAAACAGATTCACGACTACACTTTCGACCTGTTCCCGGATAACGAATACGGCGAATGGTTCGGCTATTTTCACCGCGATGGCCGGCTCTCAAACACGATTAAAGGCAACCTCTGGAAAGGGCCTTTTCATATTCCGAGAATGTTACTCGTGTGCAGGAACTTAATAGAAGTGTAAAGAAGTGAACAAATCATGTAAAAAGACACGGAAACTGAGCCTGCCGAAGCCGGACTAAATTCAATCGAGTACTTCGACCGTCCTCATGACAGGCAAGCTCAACGTCCGTTTAAACTTGTCTTCTTCAAATTCAGGAATCCATTAATCCAATCCCGGGATTGGATTTGAGCTGCTTAAATCACACGTTGCCTGTTATTTGTAATTGGCCGGGGAAATTGGCAGCCTGCTCTTCGTATTTTTGAAGAAAAGCAGGTTAATTCAGCACACGACATATCAACCGAATCTAATACTTAATCCCGCAACCGTATTGTTGTGTAACCGGCTCGGAAACAGGTTTTCCGGCCATCGCTTCGTCCAATGCAGCAGCGACGTAATTTTTTGCTTTCTTCACATCAGCGACGTTTGCCGAACGGATGCTGTCGATGGCGCCCATATAAATCAATTTACCTTCGGGATTGATGACGAACATATGCGGTGTGACTTTGGCACCGTAGAGTTTGCCAACTTTTCCATCTTCATCGAGGAGATAATGCAGCGCATGGAAATTGTTACGGGCAAATTTTTCTTTCAGAACATCGACGGGATAAGAGCCGGCCTTGCCCTTGCCTGAGGAATTGATTGCCAACCACACCACGCCTTTTTCCGTGTACTTTTTCTGCAATGCCTGCATGTTGCCGCTTCGGTAATGCTTACCAACAAACGGACAGTCAAAACTGCTCCATTCGAGTACCACAAACTTCCCCTTGAAATCGGAGAGCCGGACTTCTTTGCCATCGAGATTTTTGAGAGTAAAATCCGGAGCCGGTTTGGCGATGCCTACATCCGGTCCTGCGTACAACAACACTGTCATACTTGAGATAAATAATAAGGAAACCAATGCACGGAATTTCATATCGTTATTCTCCCGAACAAATTCAGTATTTTTTATTTTTGATTACAATGTAATTTATGAAATGCAAAAAATTCGGATTCTATTCCAGTCAATGATGTTTTTATGTTTAATATTTTAATTTTAGCATATGTAATTGATCTTGAAATTAATCACAAAATTCTTTCATTTTTAAAATCAAGACTAATTTTCTATTCTAATTATTTTACTTGCATTTATGATAATAATTATTATTGTAAAGACTGCGTATTTCATGTCAGACATGGGTATTGTTTCAATTAAATAGTAAGAAGCATGAGAAGAGCTGACAACTCTTGATTTGTATGATACTTTTCTCTATCTGATACGAAAATCTCATTATTTCCTTTTAATCCGAATCTGAAAATACTTTAAGTAGTGTGAAACCGGATTCTTCCTTCTCATAAAACTCTCCACTCATGCAATTCTTTTGCAATTCTTGAAGAACAAATTTTTCATCATAATTAGATTCTTGTATCATTTTCCCTTGTATTATATCGCTCATAATAAGCTTTGCATTTTAATTCTATTTGCAACAAGAATTTTCACATTCCTGAAATGATACATTTTGCAAGCAGATCAAGTACAAAAGCTGCAGTATTTAGAGTGCATCGAGCATCAACAACACGAATATTCGTCTTAGCTGTAAATGTTGAAGAACTAGATACCCAATTTAAAGAAGGAGAAACGTCATGAAAACATTACTCAAAGTAACGTGTTTTTTTCTTTGTACACTCCCTCTACAGCTTGCCATTGCAAATGTAATCGTGGTTGATATCAATGGTACAGGCAATTTCGAGTCGATTCAGGCAGCAATCGATAGCTCTATACCTGGAGATACGGTTTTAGTTCTGCCAGGAACCTACTTTGAAAATATCAATTACAATGGGAAGAATATCTGCGTCATAAGCAGTGCAGGAGCGAATTCAACTATCATAGATGGAAGTTGGCCACTTAATGATATACAGCAGAGTGTTGTTACGTTTAGAAATGGAGAAGATAGTACGGCTGTTCTCAGCGGCTTTACAATTACCCATGGTTCAGGTTATTATAATGACGCCGGTACCAGATTAGGCGGTGGAATTATTTGTTCCATGGGATCATCACCGATTATTGAACACAATATCATTAAAGACAATACTGCTTCGGAAACAACAACACATAATGGTGAGGGTGGTGGAATTGAGATTACGTCAGATGGCTCTAATCCAATTATCAGATACAATGTAATCTGGCGAAATAAAGTCGGTGAGGGCGCACCTGGATGGTACGCTCCTGGCGGTGGTATCAGTATTTGGGGCAAATGCGAACCAATTATAACGAACAATACAATTGTCGACAATGATGCCCCACATGGTGGAGGTGTGGGTGTTTTTAGTGGTGGACGCCCGATTTGGCGGAATAATATAATTGCTAATAATCTTGAGTATGGAGTCATTGTTACTTCGACGAGCTATGGGTACTTTTACTACAATAATGTTTGGAACAATACGCCTGACAATTACAACCGTCTTGTAATTAAAGTAGGTGATATTTCAGTTGATCCATTGTTTGTTGACCCGGACAAGGGTGATTTTCGGCTACAATCTGGTTCGCCCTGTATCGATGCCGGTGATCCGAGTAGCCCATTAGATGACGACGGGACTATTGCTGATCTCGGGGCATTTCCCTTTTATCAACCCTCTGCAGTAGATGAATCTGATAATAATCAAGTTCCCACTTCCTACAAGCTAAATCAAAATTTCCCCAATCCTTTTAATCCGACAACAACGATTAGTTATGTGTTATCAAAGGAAAGCCATGTTGAACTATCGATCCACAATATTCTTGGTGAAAAAATTTTAACACTAGTTAATGAAAAACAACCCACTGGTGAACATGTTGTTCTATTTGAAGCGAATAATTTTTCTGGAGGAATATATTTCTACCAAATTCAAGCAGGAGATTTTATTTCGACGAAAAAGATGCTCCTATTGCGATAACATCAATATAACTAAAACTAAAACCAGATAAACATTGCTGTACCTGACCTGCAGGATTGCAGTAAATTTCGAACAGATCATACTGTGATTCTAGAAAAAAGCATCATCTTCTTTTTCGGTATACGATTTAAAGAACGACTTAAAGTTATCGCTTCATAGCAAAGTTTTAAACAAATTTTGGGAGGATAAATTAATGAATCGTTTATTTAAATTATTCTTATTTCCTTCACTGTTTGGTCTATTTCTCTCACCAGTATTTGGCCAATTTGAATTTCGAAATGATTCATTTAAACTGAAAAAGACACAAAACGCAATTAACTCTCCGGATTATGTGAAACATGAAAATGATTGGGGCAAAAGCAGTTACTCTAGCGATTTTGATCCTGTGTTGGCAGAGCGATTCCAATATGCCCTTGATTCTTTGATGGCCAAATATTATTTGATCGGTGCCTCAGCCTGTATAATTATGCCGGAGAAGGGTACCTGGAAGGGTGTATACGGGGTGTCCGACCCGGCAATAGGAGATAGTATTAAGCCGGAGACATTATTTTGGATCGATAGCAACACAAAGACATTCGTTTCAACTATTATTTTGCAGTTAGAGGAAGATGGTGTTTTATCACTTGATGATGAACTACACAAATGGCTGCCAAATTATAATAATGTTGATAGCACGATTACCATCCGTCAATTGCTTAATCATACGGCTGGATTAAATGATTTTTTAAATGAGAATCCAAGATGTATGAAATCAATTATTGCGGACACCAGTCGATATTGGTCACCTCAATATACATTAAATTATGTTTTGTCGCCTAATTTTCCCCCCGGCACATCCTGGAGTTATTCGAACACGGGTTATATTTTAGCAGGATTAATTATCCGGCAGGCAACTGGAGAAGCGACTTTTGCTGCGCCATTGCGACAAAGGCTTTTAAACCCTTTAAATCTAACACACACGTACATGGGAATCGAGGAGAGCTTGGCAGGAAAATTGGCACATGGATGGTATGTGTACACGAATGGCGAGTATATTGATCAATCTGTTTGGTCAAGCACGGCAGCACGAAGCTCTGCTTGGACTGCTGGCGCAATCGTATCAACAGCAGAAGATATGGCCCGTTGGATCGGTGCTTTGTATAGCGGGAAAATCTTATCTGACAATGCGCTAAATTCAATGCGTACGCTAGTACCCATTAATATTCTTGATCGAAATTTTATAGGCTATGGAATGGGGACTATAAAATGGATTTGTCTAGGGGAAACACTCTGGTGTCATGGTGGAAGTACTAGTGGTTCACGTTCGCAATTCGCGTATTTTCAAAAGAAGGATATTAGTATGACACTTTTGATTAATTGCGGAAATAATTATGATCGACCTACTTTTATTTTAGAAGAAATGTTTAAAACCATCCTGAATTACTACCAATATCCTCATGACAAAATTCACGCTGACAAGGTAATGCTCAATACTTACTATGTGACACCAAACCAGGATTCTGTTAAAATATCTGCACATATTCATAATCCAGCAAATCACTCCATAATGGCCTTTTCGAAAATTGAAAATACCGACGCAACTTATCAGGACTCTATTGCGCTTTATGACGATGGTCTGCATGGTGACAGTCTCGCTGGAGACATGATTTTTGGCGGCGTCTTTCTACCAATAAACCGGGAAGATGATTTTTCAGTAAGTGTTAGCACCTTAGATGTAGATTCGAACTACCAGTACATCCAGGAAAAAATAAACTACTTTACAACCATTGGTCCTGTTAGTTTTGATAGCTATGATATTATTTCAAATGACACTATTCCCAATCCAGGAGATATAATAAGATTGAACTTGAGATTAAAAAACGACGGGCTTGAGGCTATTGCAAAAAATATATCAGCAGAAATATCGTCATTGGATAGCTGTGTCTTAGTAAACGCGGTAAAATCTAAATCCACTTTCGCAGACCTTAATCCAGGAAATATTGTAACATGCGATAGTTATTATACGATTAAAATTCAAAAGACCTGTAGTGAAGAACGAGAGATACAATTCAATATTTCAATAAGTAGTGATGGATATTCTTTTTGGAGTGACACTTTTTCTATTGGGATAAATTTAGAAACGGAAGTTGCAGAAGGAAATACAAAAGCAATCCCCTCAAAATATATGCTTCACCAAAATTATCCCAATCCTTTTAATCCCAAAACAGTGATTAGCTATCAATTGCCAGTTGCCAGTGATATAACGCTTTCCATTTACAGCATCACTGGACAGAAAGTGGCGACTTTAGTTTCAGAGATACAGACACCAGGAAATCACAAATATGAATGGG
This sequence comes from Deferribacteres bacterium, assembly GCA_020633655.1. Classification (GTDB taxonomy): domain Bacteria; phylum Zhuqueibacterota; class Zhuqueibacteria; order Zhuqueibacterales; family Geothermadaptataceae; genus Bioreactorimicrobium. Next base: position 409,091 of record JACKDF010000005.1, on the reverse strand, counting down.
ATGCCAGCAATATGGCCAGTGGTGTGTATTATTACCGACTCACAGCTGATAACTTTGTTGGTATGAAAAAATTAATTTTATTGAAATAAATTAATCAATAATTAACGCCTAATCTGGTAAGAGCACGTTTTTCTCCCCCTCTTACACAACACCAGCATACGCGCCTGCACAGAACGTTTTTTCTTGTCGGCCTTCGACTATCCTGTTACCTTCCGTTTCGGTGAATTCGGGCAATAAAAGTTGGGGCTGTGTCAAAACATGAATTGCTTGAATATTTACTCAGTTCTTTGTATGTACGAAAACCTGTTTTAAAAATCCACTCCTGGGAGGGACAGATCAGTGAAAAAAGCGAAGCATTTTTTCGTGATCAGGCGGTGTCCTGAGCTCGTCGAAGGGGGTGGGTTCGGCGTAGAATTCGCTCCTTTGCATCACTTATTACGCTCGAACCTAACCTACCCCGAGCCCTTGCGGGCCCACCCCTTCCAGAAGGGGAATTGACTGGCGATTGCTTCGCTCCGCCTGTTTTTAAACGTTAAAACATGCATATACATTACATTGTATATTTATGTACTAAATTCATGTTTTGACTCAGCCCCCTGTTTTGCAAAATCTATTTCCATTACACTTTCACTCCATCTTCTCCACCCCCTCCACCGTCAGCGCGACGGCACCGAAATCTTCTTCGACTTTTCCGGTTAAAATGTACGGCTGGCTGTGGCTGAGCAGGTGGCAGTATTTTTCGTAGGCCTGCGGGAAAAACGTGGTTTCGTAAATGGCGGTGGTGTCCTCAAAACTGATAAACTCCATCGGTTCTTCCTTTTTGGTGCGCGCCAGTTTGCCGGTGACAAACCAGCCGAGAGTGCGCACGCGTTTGCCAACGTACAAAGCCAAATCTTTCGCCGGCACCACTTTGCGGGCTTCCGCGCGGTGTTTGTAAAAAGTCAATGGGTGGCGGCTCACGAGAAAACCCAGCGTTTCTATTTCCTGCGAGAGAATGGTTTTCAGATCAAAGGACAACAAAGACGGCGGCTGTGGTTTGTTGCGACTTTCGTGCAAAGAAGGACCAGTATCTGCGATTTCATCAAAGAGGGAAGCCTGCATGGCCTGCGGTTTTGGTCTGGCGAGAGCCGCTTTTTCCCGGGCAATGCGCCACAACAGTTGCGGCCGCCGTTCCATGGTTTCCAGCTTGTCAAAGGCACCGGCTTTCACCAGAATTTCCGCCATCGCCGGCAGGGTTTGCGTGCGCTGCATGAAATCATCAAAACTACCATACAGGCCGTTTTCCTGCCGCTCCTGCAGTAAAGCCGAGAGTGCGTTTTCATTGAGCCCTTTCACCTGCATAAAGCCGATACGCAGCTTCTTCCCCACCCCGGTGTATTCTTTCGCACTGTGGTTGATATCCAGCGGTTGAATTTCGATGCCCATGCGTTTGGCTTCGGAAATGTAGGCGAAAGCGCTGTAATAGCCGCCCTGGTTGGTCAGCACGGCTGCGATAAATTCCGCCGGATAGTGCGCCCGCAGCCAGGCCGACTTAAACGATACCATGGCGTAACTGGCGCTGTGCGGTTTGCAAAAGCTGTAACCGGAAAAACTCAGAATCATGTTCCAGATTTTGGTGATTGTTTCCGGTGCAACACCGTTGTCCAGAGCACCGGTATAAAAATCGTGCTGGTATTGCGCCACCCGCTCGGCGTTGTTCTTTTTGTTGAAAACCTTGCGCAGCCCATCCCCCTGCGATTCGGTAAAACCGGCCAGCGCAATCGCCACCCGCGACACATCCTCCTGGTAGCACATGATGCCGTAGGTTTCCTTTAAAATTTCTTCCACAGAAGGATGCAGCGGTTGCCAGTCTCCGCCGTGCAGCCGCCGCAGGTATTCGCGGTTAAAGGCATTGGCCGCGGGGCGAATGAGCGAGCTGTGAATCACCAGATGCTCAAAATCGCCGGTTTTGGCTTTGCGCTGCAACTGCCGCATCGCCGGCGATTCCACGTAAAACACACCGATTGTGTCGCCGGTTTTAATGAGTTCCTGAGTCGCTGGATCGAGTTCCGGCTTCACCTCGTTGAAATCGATGTCTCTGCCGGTATTGCGCTTCACCGCAGCCACCGCATCGCGGATAACGGCGAGACTGCGGTTACCGAGAATATCCAGCTTGACCAAACCGAGCTCCTCTGCCTGGTCTTTTTCCACCTGCACGATTTGCACGCCCTTGGGGGCTTTCTCCACCGGAATGTAGTCAGCGATCGGTTGCGGTGTGATGACCACACCGCCACAGTGTACGGAAATATTGCGCGGAAATCCGTTGATGCGCTCCGCCAGTTGAATAATCTCCGGCCACGGCTCGTCCAGTTGGAGACCGCGAAAAACCGGGTGCGTTTCGATTGTTTTACTGATATTGTGAACGGAGTAACCGCTCAGTTTCTTGCTGATGCGACCAATTTCTGCATCCGGCAGGCCGTAGCATTTGGCGATTTCCCGCAACGCCGCCCGCCCCTTAAAACAGACATGATTGGCGATCATCGCGGTGTGGCTTTCGCCGTAGTGATCGAAAATATAATCGAGCACATCGTCGCGCTCGTCCCAGGCGAAGTCGATATCGATATCCGGTGGATCCATGCGTTCGCGGTGCAGAAAGCGCTCGAAATACAGGTTGTAGCCGATAGGATCGACGTGGGTGATGCCGAGCAGGTAAGACACCAGACTGGCCGCCGCCGAACCGCGGCCGCAGGTGCGCGTTGCGTGCTGCACGATATCGCGGCTGACGAGAAAATAGGCAGCAAAGCCTTTTTCGCCGATGATGGCCAGTTCTTTTTCCAGGCGTTTGGTAATTTCCGGCGTTTTTTGTTTGTAGCGCCAGGGAATCTTTTTCTCGCACAATTCCCGCAGATGTTGGATATCGCTTTTGCCCTCGGGAAGTGCAACGCGGGGAAAAATGGCGCCGGGGTTTTCCGGTTGAAACTGGCAGCTTTCCGCGATGCGCACGGTGTTGGCCAGTGCCTGCGGGCAATCGGGAAAAGCATCGGCCATTTGTTGGGGCGACTTCAGCCAGGCATCACGGCGCGCCAGTTCGTTGTGCGGAATGCGCGACAGCGCCGTGTTGCAATCGATGGCGCGCAGGATTTTGTGGGTGTGGTAATCTTCAGCATCGACAAAATACACGTCATTGCTGGCCACGGGCGGCAATGCCATTTGCCGGGCCAGCCGCAGCATCGCATGGCGCTGTGGGCCGGGAATGCACAGAACGTAGAGATCATCGCGACTGTGCTGTCGCAGGTTTTGCAGGAGTACGTGGCTGTCGCTGAGAATGACCAGTCCGCTGCGAAATTGCTGTACGGTGTGAAGCATGAAGTGGCGGTAATCGTTCTCGGGAGTTGCTTTGGCCAATCCTGTTGCCTGCTCCTCATCCTGAATACTAGAGCGAAAGCGTCCCGCTGAGCGCTCGATGTGTTGTCCTCGGCGGGACGCCTTCGGACTAGGATTGAAGTTTTCGTGGCGGGACGCCTTCGGACTAGAATCAAAGTTTTCCAGGCCAGACGCTGCCGGAGAAGAATTTGAATTTGCTGTAGTGCCTTCCAGATCAATGGCACGCTTCTGCGAGATGAGTTGCGATAAATTACGATAGCCCTGCACATCTTTCACCAATAGCACGACCCGGCCATTGTTTTTGGTGCGCAACTCCGCCCCGACGATGCAGCGTAAACCGGCTTTCCGGGCCGCCTGTTGCGCCCACACCATGCCGTGCAAGCCATCGATTTCGGTGAACGCAAAAATACTGTGGCCATGATCCTTTAAGCGGGTACAAATTTCCTCCTGCGTATTGCCGCCGCGGCAGAAGGAGTAATTCGAGTGGATGTGCAGATGGATGAAGGATTGCATTTTTTGAACCCGAATTTATGAATTAACCGCGAAATACGCTAAACACGCGAAAATTTCTTTTTTTACGTCAGTTCGATGTAAGATTTTCTGTAATTCGAAGTGCCGAATTTGGCTAGAGCGAAGGTATCTCTCCGAACAGAAACAATTTTGTCCTCGGCGGGACGCCTTCGGACTAGCCCCAAAGGTGGTTATCTTTAACGAACATATTTACGTCGATTTCACATTTTTTAGCGTGTTCTGCGTATTTCGCGGTCATAAAACATTCTTTGCAAAGTTATGGTATAATATAGCAAATAAACTTTATTTTGCAAGATTTTTATTGATTTAATGTACACCATTTTTAAATTTTAAGTGAACATTAAGACAGTTTTGCATCCGGGAGAAACAGCTATGGCAACGGTTATTTTCCACATCGAAATTGCAAATTTTCTGGCGACAGCATTGGAGCACCAGCACGCGAAACTGCGCGGACGGCCGTTTGTGATCGCGCCGCTGGGGGCAGACCGGGCACGGGTTTACGGTGCCTCGCAGGTGGCACGCAGCATGGGTATCCACACGGGCATGCTGGTGCGCGATGTACGGCGCATCGACCGCAGCATCATCGTGAATCCCATGGAAAACAAACTTTTTAAAGACATCAGCGAGCGCATGGTTAAAACGGTGGCCAATTTTTCACCGGTATTCGAACCCTGGCGCTACGGCAATATCTACCTGGAATTTCTCGCCCGCAAGCAGGCCTGGGAGCGCGCCCGCGACACCGCCTGGCGTTTGCAAAAAGAAGTAAAACAGCAGGTGGAACTCGAACCGGCCGTGGGTTTGGCCAGCAACAAAATGGTGAGCCGAACCGCATCGCAGCGCAGTATTCGGCAGCGGGATATCATTACGGTTCCGGAAGGCGCCGAACGGGGTTTTGTGCGCCCCTTCGATATCACTTTTCTGCCCCACGTGGATCGAAAAATCGCGCTGGAATTACGCAATATGAATATCCACAGAATCAGTGATGTGACGCGGCTTTCGTGCCTGCAACTGCAGGAATTATTCGGCCGCACCGGCTGGTATATGCACGAAGAGGCGCAGGGTATCGACCGTACGCCGATCATTCAGCCGGACAAACAGCCGGCGCTGTATGCCGAGTGGACTTTTGCACCGGAAACCAACGATGCTACAGAAATTGACGCTGTCTGTTACACACTGCTCAACCGTTTGGCGCGGCAGCTGCGCGAAAAGGGTTTGCGCGCCGGGCGCATCTCGCTTTCCGCCACCTTTGCAGACGACCGTTTTTTTGCCCAATGGCGCAAAATTTCCAATGGCGGACAGAGTGAACGGGAGTTATTGGCAGGGCTGTATTTTGTGCGTGAGAAATTATTGGAACGGCGGGTAGCTCTGCGTCGCATCGGCATTCGGCTACTGCATTTGGCGCCAGCGACGCAATTAGACCTTTTTACCTCGGTCGAACAGCAGAAGGAACAGAACCTGTTGCAGGCGTTGGATAAGATTCAAAAAAAATATGGGGAAAAAGGTGTATTTCATGGCTCGCAGGTACTGTTGTTCAACTCATAACAGGAAAGCCCGGGGACGCGGAGCATTGAGACAGCGCAGCCATTTTGATTGTGGCTTCGAATAAAAAATTATGTGGATAATTATTATAACTATTCATAGTTTAAGTTAATCCACGCACTTTATCAAACTGATTTAAAAATGAAAATAATCACCCAGAGAATTTTCCTTTTTTTCATTCTAATTTCCGGTATGGCACTCGCTCAAAAGCCTGCAAACCACAAGCTTACTTTTCACATCGCGCAAGGTTACATTTACAATCTTGATGATCACCCAAATCACACAATCACCTCGCTTTCCCTGAAAGGTAATTCCCAAAAATCAAAAATTGGAATCAATGTTCATTATGGGAAATCACTTGAAAAATACCCGGACATCCTAATCAGCATTGTTCCGCACGGTGAAGTCGCTGGTAAATATGTTGGCATAAAATTTGGCATAAATATACTTATGCTCGATTCATACGATAGTGTAGGGATGATCCCCGTACCAATGGCGGGATTAAAAATTGGAAAACTGAATATTTTTTATTTCTCAGCAGAATTTCTCTACGATTTTTTCATTGCTCCGATTGTTTTAGAATTTCATTATCTCCCTGATAACACGATATCTGAACTTTCATTTGGCGTTACTGGTGGTGGTATTATTACAGAAACTGAAAATACAATCGGTTTTACATCCAAAATTGAGTGGATGATTTCCTCAAATTACTTTTGTTTTGTTGAAGGCAATTATCACAGATCAGGGCCAGGACTAGGTATTCGCGGAGGTTTTGGACTTATTAAATGAAGGAAAGTATTTCAAAAATTATCAAGGAGAAAAGACCGTGGCCGAGCCAAAAACAAAACCAACCGAAGCCAGCGTCTCTGAATACATCAACACGATTGAAGATGAAACGCGACGCGAAGACTGCTGGACGGTACACAAAATCATGCGGGAGGTCACACAAGCTGAGCCGATCATGTGGGGGCCCAGCATCGTTGGTTACGGGACGTATCACTACGTTTACAAAAGTGGCCAGGAAGGCGACTGGATGATAACCGGGTTTGCCAATCGCAAGCAGGCATTGACGCTTTACATCATGGCTGGCTTTTCAAAATACGATGAGCTTATGGCCAGGCTCGGTAAATTTCAAACCGGTAAATCCTGCCTTTACGTTAAAAAACTGGCCGATATCGACCTGGACATTTTACAAGAGCTCATAAAGGAATCTGTGGCTTATATGAATGCAAAGTATCATTCCTGAGTCACGCATTTAAATCACGCACCCAAAGGTCCCCTTCAATGCCATGCTCTTTTGCCCAGTTCCAGAGGTGCGTTTCAATCTGATCCTGAACTGCCTTTGATTGCGTCGCAATATTCGCCCGCATACTGAAGTAAGCGGTTCCGCCATGCGAGCCGCCGGAATTGTGGGTAATTCCCACCATATGAATGAAACTGCCATTATGAATTGGTGAATCGGACTCTCTGACCTTACTGACGATCTCAGAAATATCTGCAATAAGCCCTTCACGGTCGGGTGTGTGAAGTGCGACATGCGCCATAAACGCTGTTGGCCAATAGATATTATCTCTTTCCGGAAGTTTTTCAGGTTGCCAAAACTTTTGCTCTTTTATCAGTGTATAAACTTTCTCGAGATCCGACTCTGAGCCTTTTGCAAGAACTTCCAGTTCATAATGATTTTGACCTGGAGATACCAGATTAAACGTGATAGATGCAACATACAATCGATAGAATTCCAGTTGACCTGTTATTTCAGCTATGATTCCCGACCGGTCCATCCCTTTTGCTTCCAGGAGCAGTGATTTATCTTTTGTATCGAAAATCCGAATTTCAAGTGAATCGTTCATTTTACACCTTCATTTAGAATTGTAAATAATCCTGCCCATTGCCACCAATGGTAAGTGCCATCATAGGAATAACCCAGCTTTCATTCAAGTGAAATCATAACAAATTTCAAAAAAATCCTTAATCCAATTTTAGCGAGGAATTATGGTTATCGATTGGAGAAAAAAATGCTGGTTGGCGTTCTCAATTCGTTATGCAGGAGGACGCGGAGTTATGAGGGTGCGCAGCCACGGAGACCGTGGCTGCAGGTGGTAATTAGCTGTTCCGCTTAACTCATTATATTGCCAAAGCAACTACAAAACTGAGTATTATTTGCAATCCATCGAGATCGCCGTTGGACAGGGCATCATAGGGAAGGGCATTATGAAAATTTATGAAATCAGTGGGAAATCGTCGGTTTCCTGTCGCGTCTCTGGCAAGTAAATCTTTATTTGCCTCCAAAGTATAAACCGGATAAAGCATTTTGCCTATGAGCATAAATGGCTCTTTGTGGGCTCCAAGGCTTATCCCGAATCCGAGAGAAAAATGTGCATCGCTGGTAAAAGTTCCTGTAAAGTATCTTTCAATATCCTCTGTGTTGCCGGTGTATTGGCTTTTCAGCTCCAGATTTCGCAAAAAGGACAGACGCAGCAATCCATCAAAAAAATAATTATTGCGGTGTACACCAAACTCCGTATCAAGTAAAAAATGATCGATCATCAAATCGAGTTGACGGCCCTCACCATTATTATAGGAAGCAGCATCAAAAGTCGAATAGCGCTCATACCCCAGAGTAAACGCCGCACTCCACTTTTCCAGATAACGATAGCCACTCTCAACACGCACACCATCAGCGGATTGAAAACCAACCAGCAACCGGTTCATGTTGTCCCGGTTGACATAATTATAGGTATCGCGTAGTTGATCGAGATCATCAGAAAGAAAAAAGACGGTCGTATAGCCGACACCAACGGTTAGATAATGCTGTGCGGGGAGTTGCGGTGAGAACAAAAGGACGAAAAAGGATGCAAGCAAAAAACGCATGATACCCTCTTTGCTGTTTAATCCGGGACGAATAAAACCGCATCGGCGACCACCACGCCGGGGACTTTGGCGCTTTGTATTTCCACGACTGCGTCCTGTCCCTTCTCAAAATAAGCAGTGCCCAAAGGCAACCAGTCATTTCGAATCATAGCCGTCGTAAAAATTCTGCTTTGCCGATGTCCGCCATTAACAACAGAAATTTTTACCTTTGATGCAATAGGATATTTGCCCTGCTCCCATTCGTAATTGGTGCACCAGAGGTAGACTTGATAGTTACCTGAATTGGCAATGGAAGCTGAAAAACGCACTACACTCTCCCCTGTTGTATCCGCGCTGAGAAATACATCGTTTCCATACTGGTATGGAAATTCATCTGCAACAACACGCCAATCTCCCTCATGGGACACCTGGCTATCTTGGTTGTCCACCACAATTTCAGGTTTACGTCCGTCAAGCAACGGATTGTTGTGCATGATATCCTGTATTTTCTGGTAATCGATGGTTTGAACAGCAAGGGTGTCATCAATTGCAATGGCAGCGGCAATTCCGGCAGCCTGGCCGAGCGCCATAAAGACCGGTTCGATGCGAATTGAGCCAAAAGCCACATGGGAAGCAGAAAGGCAAACCGGCACCAAAACATTCTGCGCTTCCTCATGGCGTGGTGTTATTGTGCGATAGGAAATTGGCCAGGGCTTTACCTCCTCAAAATGCACTTCGCCTTCGTTTTTGATCATGCCATCGACAACAATGCGGCGGCAGTGGTGCGAATCGATGGTATACGCAGCCAGCGCGATACCGTCAGGAACGCGTGCTTCGTCGCGACAATTGGACTCCGTAGCCACGTATTCCCCCAACATGCGCCGTGATTCCCGGATATAGAGCTGTGGTGACCAATGCTGATCCTCAACGTACTCATCTTTCGGGTAACCCCATTTTTTCATTTCCTCACGGATTTTTTCTGGTACCCGCACATCATGGCCATAAAAATAGAGCAATCCCTGCGTATAGGCTTTGTGAAGTTTTTCCAATTCTGCTCGTTCAAAATAATCAACTTCCGTATAATTTTTGTTTTGACCGATTACATTGAGCGAAAATGGACCACGCGAATTTATATCCGTTTTTCGGTTCGGCAAAATACCCCAGGAGAATCCCTCATCGAGTCGGTGGATCGGTCGTTTTTGCCAGTAACGCACCAACAACTCATAGCGGTTCGAATCATAATTTTCCGGTCGCGAAACCGGCAGTAGATTGTTCGGATCATCCGTCAGGCATATACGGTAACCATAAGCCTGCAAATGCGTATCTTCACTGCCATTTTCCTGCAAAACATCGTTGTCAATGCCCCACAGCAAACCGCTCGATGAATCACCGGCGACAATATAAGGGTCCACTCCCTTCGGAAATTGGTTGCGTTCAGAAAACTGCACACCATTGAAGGTCTCCGTGTATTTCTCGTTACTTTCACGGCCAAAAGTGTAGGTAATGCCGGCTTTCGCCATTAAATCGCCTTCATAGGAGCAGTCGATAAAAACCTCTGCATTGACAATTTTATGTGCCACATCAAACGGTTCTGTCGTGTTTTCCAGTTCGATGTGCTCAAGCCGGGTTTCATCCATATTCGCCTTAAAAATACGGAAATCATACAAAACCTGAATTCGGGCCTCCGTTACATAATTACGAAATACCTTTTCGGCGACATGCGGCTCGAAAACCCATTTTTCAAAAACCCCATAATGCTGCCCAACGCGACGAAAAAAATCTCTGGCAAGTCCGGAAACCGCCCATTTTGCCGGAATATCCATTCGCCCCAAGCCTCCGGACACCATGCCCCCAAGGTGTTTTCCCGGTTCGACGAGGAGTACCGACTTTCCCATTTTTTTTGCGGCATAGGCGGCGATGACACCACTGGCCGTGCCGCCATAAACGCAAATATCCACGGAATAGATACTCTGTTGCGGGTGACTCCCTGTGCTGATAGAATGCTGATAAGTAGTATTGATAGGATCCCGGCCATTCGAAAATAAATCACGCTCCACAAAGGTTGATGCGGCCATTAGAAATGTGAATCCAAAAATTAAAAAACGATGCTTGATGCTATTCATATTCGAAACTGACCCAGCTTGGAAGTAAATTAGTCTTTCATTTCACTGCGACGACACAATGTCCCTCGAGTGCTGCATCTTTAAATTGAAAAATACGCGTATGACAGATGGCCTGTGCAAATCCCGCATTTTTTACGATTGCAGTAAATTCTTCGCATGAAAAATTACGAAATAGCGAATTGTCTGTAAACGGCAATTGACGTAATGAGTCTTCGTGTGAAAAATAGAATGCCGCACGTCCTCCCGGCTTTAAGACACGGCACATTTCGCGCAATTCATTTTCAGGAGTATGCCAGAAATAGATCACATTGACTGCAAATGCGCAATCAAAGAATGCATCTGCATAAGGGATATCCTGCATTCCATTCTGCAGAATCTCCACTTTTTTATGGCGAATAAGATGCCGGTTGTAATGCATGGCACGTTTGACCATTGCCTGCGAAAAATCCACGCCTGCTACGAATCCAAGATCGGCTAATTGCGCTACTTTCTCGATATAAATGCCATGTCCAAATCCGATTTCCAACACAAAATCTGTTTGTTTTATTTCGAGTAAATCGATAGTCCACTTGTAGACCGGCCTGTTGGCAACGGCCATAAAATCCACGGCAATACGCCCCCACAATCCTTCTGGTTTGTAAAATTGTTTCGCAAGCAGATTTCGCACCGGGATGAATTTCTGAAACCGAAACAGGAGCTTGATAAACCGGATCGACAAATGCATTTTACTTTATTTTCGTCGAATTGAGGTAATTGCAATTTTTTCAATCAACATCTGCCCTTCTTCCGGTTGCTGCTGAATTTTTCGCACGACATCCATACCTTCGATAACACGGCCAAATGTGGCAAAACCTTGTCCATCCGGATTGCGCCGGCCACCAAAATCCAGCTCAGGTTGAGCGCCGACGCAAATAAAAAACTCTGAATCAGCCGTGCCGGGATTCCCCCGAGCCATAGAAATGACGCCATCCTCGTGTAATATTCCGGATTTTGCCGTCGTCTCGTGGGCAATTGCTGGCAAACGCTGTTCATTTTCATTCCATCCCAGGCCACCCTGAACGACTTCGATGCGTATGCTGTCGTTGGGTTGATTTTCCAGAGTGACAACCCGGTAAAAATGAGCGCCTTTAAACAAATCGTTATCAACATATTCTAAAAAGTTGGCAGCAGTTATGGGCGCTTGTTCCGGATAAATTTCAAAGGTCATGTCCCCTAAATCAGTTTTCATAACCACTTGAGGATTTTGCTTACTGCAGGCAAAAGCACTCAACGCCAGTATGAAATAGAAAATTTGTTTCATTTATCCTCCACTTGTTTGTTCGTAGATTCAGCTCTGACAGGGTTTGAAAATCTATTGAAAAATACGAAAATTCGAACCCTGAACTTGCCGAAGGGTACAAATTTGAGCGTGGGACATGGGGGTTCGACAAGCTCAACATCCGGTCGTCTCTTTTTTCAACAAAGCGGTCAGAGTCGACCCTACCATTGCCCACAAAGGACAAGACCACGGATGTTTGCACGATAGAATTTTGCCTCCCAAACCCTTGTGACCTGATCTCACAAATTAACAGACTTTATTTATAAATTACTAATAAAACTGAATATGAAAAATATATTTCCGATCGATTGAATAAATTGATTCAAGTCAAAAAAGAGTAAAAAATGTTGAATATTATCATGCCGAACGGGGCTTCCTATGGCTGGGGAATTTGCGGTAAAATGATCACAGCCGAATTCAAAAAAAGAATACCGATCAATTTTATTACCAGTAATTTTTCGCAACAGTCCCTGCAGGACGAATTATTGTATTTCAATCTCAAAGAATGCGTCCACACTTCGTGGGAAAAAGACGAGCATGCTAACGTTCTGCCCGTGCTACAGGCTATTGCCGATCATGAAATGAACCCCTGGGGACCTCCGGTTGAAGCCTCATTCCGTCTGGGATATACGTTTTTTGAAAACAATCGCTTGAGTGAAATGGCGATTAAAAACGCACAAAACTTCGATCTGATTGCGACCGGCTCAACCTGGTGCCGCAATGTACTGCACTCCTATGGTATTACCAATACCGAAGCTGTTTTACAGGGAATAGATACGCAGATATTCAATGCGACGAACCACAAAAAGGAATACTTCACTGACAAGTTTGTTATCTTTTCCGGTGGTAAATTTGAATTTCGCAAGGGACAGGATATCGTTATTGCCGCCATTAAAAAGTTCATGGACAAATACGATGATGTTCTCTTCATCAATTCATGGTATAATTTGTGGCCACAGACAATGCAGTCCATTGCGCGTTCACCTTTTATTAAAATCTCAAACCATCGCGGTACTTTTGTAGAAATCATCGAAGCTATTTTAAATGAAAACGGAATTGATACCAACCGCGTGATCACGCTGCCACTTTTACCCAATGCGCAAATGGCAAAAATTTATAAAAATACCGATATTGGCCTCTTCCCAAACCGTTGCGAAGGCGGAACGAATTTAGTGCTCATGGAATACATGGCCTGCGGCAAAGCAACGCTGGTATCGTACTTTAGCGGGCATTGCGATGTTGCCTCGGAGTCAAATGCTTTTCTCTTAAAAAATTTGCACGATGTTCAGGTCACAAGCAACGGTACAACCTCCGCCCTTTGGCAGGAAGCAGATATTGACGAGGTTTTTTCTCAGCTGGAATATGCCTATTTTAATCGTAATACCATGCTGAAAATTGGCACTCAAGCCAGCCTGGATATGCAAAAAATCACCTGGGAAAAGACCGTAGAAAACTTCCTTGATCTCTTCAACAAAAACGGCATTTCACTGCAACCATAGACTGTCCACCATGCTCCCACCCATTTCTGTTGAAATTCGAAATTTCTGTAATTAAAATCATTTGAATCCTTCAATAGTTTTCTTTATTTTTAAAAATTCTTCTTCAAATCACAAAACGACCTGCGACTTGCAAGGTTAATTATTATCCCGAAGGAGATTGTGCTTTGGAATCGCAATTTTTACAAGAAATATTCGGCCACATGGAATGGGCAGATGCCACGGTGTGGGATAAGATTTTGAACTCATCGCATGCACAACACGATGCACGAATTCGTGAGTTGGTTTATCACAGCCATGTCACCCAGTACGCATTTCTGCATATCTGGCGCGATGAGCCGATGGATTTTCCCGAGCTTGCCACATTTGATGAACTTGAAGCACTGTGCGAATGGGGACGCTCATACCATTTGCAGGCAAAAAAATTTCTGTATACATTTTCGTATTCAGCACTGCAAAAAGAGATTGAAATACCCTGGGCAGCGCGTGTAGAAAAATTGCTGGGTACAAAACCCAAATCCACAACGTTATTGCAAACGATGACACAGGTTTGCGCGCACAGTACTTATCATCGTGGACAGATAAATGCCCAGTTGCGCAATCTGGGCGACAATCCGCCCCTGGTCGATTTTATCGCCTGGATTTGGTTGGGCAAACCAGAGGCAAACTGGCCTCACGAAAAAGCGGAATAGCATTATTTAAATTTTATCAATGAAATAATAGAAGGACGGGATGTGGAAATTTTAAATGTAATTGTTATTATCGTAGTTGGCTATCTTGTCGGTTCATTCCCCACAGCAATTATTACCGGAAAACTACTCAAAGGTATCGATATTCGGGAACATGGTAGCGGCAATGCCGGTGGCACCAATGTATTCCGTGTTTTGGGCAAAGGTCCTGGTATTTTCGTCATGGCCTTCGATATTTTCAAAGGTATTGTCGCGACCTATTACGTCTCGCAAATCGCCTTTACCGACATTGGTTTATCGCCAGTTTACCTGCAAATAATTGCCGGTCTTTCAGCCATAGTAGGGCATATCTGGACGATCTTCGCGGGTTTCAAAGGCGGAAAGGGTGTTGGTACGGCAGCAGGCATGCTGGTCGTTTTGTATCCCATAGCTATTCTTGTGTGTTTTATTATCTTCCTTGTGATCGTTTTCTCAACCCGGTACGTTTCTCTTGGATCCATTCTGGCAGCCGTGTTTCTGCCTGTGGTCCTTTTCGTGATGCATACCGTTTTCGATCGCCCCGTTGAGCCCGTTTTAATGGGACTCGCTTCTTTCATCGCCCTGCTCATTGTTTTCACGCACAGAACAAACATTCAACGATTAATAAACGGTACTGAAAATCGATTTGGCAAAAAGTAGAAATATATTCCGTCGATTAAATGTATCTATTTAAATTAGATAAAGGCATCCATCCATCCATTAATTAAATAAACCTGTGCTGTTTTAATATCGATCCCGAGGAAAACACGCAGGCAAAAAGGAAATTAGAATATGAAAAAATGTGTTCATTGCGGCCACGAATCGGAAGATACAGCAAAATTTTGCAGCAATTGTGGCATGAAAATAAAGGAAGAAAAGCCGCTTTCCGAGCGACGGTGTGTTAAATGCGATGCCTTGCAAAAGGAAGATGCAAAATTCTGCCATGTCTGTGGAGCACCTTTCATTTCTGAGAAAGAAACGGAAAGAATGCTCGAGGCTTCGTGGGATGATTATAAAGTGACAAACAAAAAACGTAAACGTGCAGCAGGTACGATTTATCCGATTTTACTCATACCGGCGCTCGTCGCATTTATTTTCTTCGTTACACAAAAAGACCGTGAACCAATGCATAACGAAGGGGCAGCCCAGGAGCAGCAACAGCCACCGATGTCAATGGAGCAAATGCAAAAGCACTTTGCAGAAATCGACAGCCTTAAACAAGTTTTACAGGAAAACCCGGACGATGCGACCGCACTGGAAAAACTTGGTACGTATTATGAAATTGCCGGAAAATTTGAGGATGCGCGTAATTATTTCTTACAGATCATGCGTATAAATCCCAATGACAATGAAACAGCCATGCGGGTTGCAAACACCTACTACGCTGAAAAAAATTATCTGGCAGCGACACAGGAAATCGAAAAAGTACTGAAACGAACTCCGGATGATTTGCTCGCACTGTATAATTATGGTTTACTTCTGAGCCTGATAGGAAACAAGGAAGGCGCCAGAGAACAATGGCAGAAAGTCTTAGAGCTTGATAATGGCGGACAGATGGCACAAAGCGCACAACAAGCTTTACAATTTCTCAATCAGAATTGAAAACCGGATCGTGCGATGGAATTATATGAAAAACATATTTTTGTATGTATAAACGAGCGACCGGCAGATAATCCGAAAGGATGCTGTTTCGCAAAAGATGCGTTGTCCGTTTTTCAAAAATTCAGAGCAGAAATTACTGCTCGAAATTTAAAAGGCAAAGTCCAGGCAACGAAATCCGGTTGTTTGGCTTCATGCGAAACCGGTCCAAACATTGTAATTTATCCCGAGGGTGTCTGGTACAAGGAAGTAACGGAAAACGACGTTGAAGAAATAATGGATGAGCATATCATCAAAGGAAATATTGTTGAACGTCTGCGCCGTTTTCCTGCCTGACGCCCATTTTATCACTTATCAAAGCGCAACAACAAGGTCGACATCATGCCCGCTCTCGAAGACAAATTTAAGCACATTCGCAAACTGATGGTTCGTAATTTCATTCAGTGGGCGATATTTATGGCGCTTAGCGTCATGTTCCTAGCCATTAGTTTTTGGAAACAAGATACATTGGAAATGCCGGGAATCTCACAATTGACACTTTTCGCAATTATTGTTGTCAGTTTGATTTTTGCCCATTATTTTCCGGCATTCCTCATACAAAAAGCACCGTTTAACTATCACAATGATAATGGACGAATGTTCGCCTATCGCGCAAAGTTGGGTGTAAGTCTTTTCTTGCTTTTATGGGTGATTATAACAGAATCCTTTTACATCTATGCCTTTGGCATCAACAAAACACTCATCGCCCTGATACTTTTCACCTTATTAAAGGCTTATAAATTGCGGCCAACAAAAAATGTCTGGGTGGATTTTCGCATGCGATATCGCGCCGGCAGAACGATGCCGGTCCGATCCCGATAGGCGTTTCATCGCTCCTACTTTATTGGATTCTTTATGAACAATCCCGTTCCTTTTGTTTTTGATGAAAAAACAGCTCTTCCCGGACTTGCCGGAAAATATGGTGTAGTGACCGGGTCCACAAAAGGTATGGGATTAGTCATTGCTCGTTTACTCGTTGAATGTGGTGCCCGCGTCGTTATCAATGGAAGAGAGGAACAGCGCGTGCAGCAAATTTCCGAAGAAATAAACACCACCTCACCGGATGCCACTCTCCCCTGTCCTGCCGATACATCGGATTTCAACCAGGTGCAAGCACTATTCAATGAAACCAGGCGATGGAGCAAAGGTAAAATCGATTTTCTTGTTTGCAATGCCGGCCACCCGATTGATGATACGCTCTGGCACACCCCTTTGCACTCATTGGATGAAAATCAAATTCGTTCAGGATTTGAAAAAATTCGTAAGGTAGATCTCGATGGGGCGCGCTACTGTGCCCGTGAAGCTTTGCGCACAATGCTACCACAAAACTCAGGCAGCCTGGTTTTTATCAGTTCAACACCTGCTCTCACAGGATATCACGGCACGCCTTACACTGAGGCAAAAGCTGCTATTCTCGGATTAATGCGCGATCTCGCCAGAGAATATGCCCGGTACCAAATACGATCCAATGCCCTTGCTCTGGGAAACATACGCAGCGGATGGTATGATCATTTGAGTGACGAAGAGAAAAAAACAATTGCGCTGGAATCACCATCCAATCGCTGGGGCAATCAACGGGAAGTTGCCGGTGCGGTTGCCTTTCTGCTCTCCGATTTAGCCGGTTACATCAATGGACAAACCATCGTCGTCGATGGCGGGAAAGTAATTCATTAAAAATTTCAATTTGATTTTTGCCTATGCTAACCCTCACAAAAAGCGTTTTATACTTTTTACTTTTTTGTGGAATATTCTGGATTTTAATTCGCATTCTGGAAAACAAACTGGTATTCTTTCCTACAAAATATCCCCAGAGTTTTGACCTGCTCACACATTACAATTTGCAACCGCAAACGCATTTTATTACTGCCGGGACCACTAAAATTCACGCATGGTATTTTCAGGTACAAAATCCACAAGCCACCATCTTTTTTCTTCACGGCAACGCAGGAAATGTGGCGGACCGAATTCCTTTCTTCCACCTGTTACAACAAAAGATTCATGTCAATATTTTTGCCATCGATTACCGAGGATATGGCAAAAGCTCAGGAACACCAACAGAAAAAGGCGTTTATAAAGACGCAGAATATGCCTGGCGATATCTCGTTGAGGAATTGCACCTGCATCCTGAAGATGTGATCATTTGGGGAAGAAGCCTAGGTGGCGCTGTTGCTGTTGATTTGGCAGCAAAAGAAAATGCAGCCGGTCTGATACTGGAATCGACATTTTCCAGTGGCAAAGATATGGCAAAACGAATGTTTGGTTTTTTGCCCATATGGATTTTCAGTGGTATTCAATTCGATTCAGCAAATAAAATTACAAGTATTACTTATCCTAAGCTATTCCTTCACGGTGATGCCGATAACATCGTGCCATTTGAACTCGGGAGAAAACTCTACGATTGCGCAGCGCAACCGAAAGAATTTATCAAAATTGCTGGCGCCGAACATAATGATACCTACATTGTTGGGGGTTCGTCCTATTGGCACATCATTCATAGTTTTATCAGCGAAACCGTGAACCAAAAACAGGAATAAATGCGCCACCTATGCTTAGTCTTTATCTTCCCATTATTTTTGCTCTATTCGCCGTCTCTTCCGCAGCAATCCTGATAAAACTCTGCGATGCACCAGCTCTGACAATCGCTGCTTATAGAATTGTCATCTCTTCATCCGTGCTTTTGTTGTGGCATTTGGCAAAGAAAAAGGTGCCCTGGGGAGGAACATCCGCAAAAGACATCCGGATTTCCATCTTATCAGGATTTTTTTTAGCAATACATTTTAGCGCCTGGATTGGTTCATTAAAGCTGACATCGGTGACCAACTCCACCGTACTTGTTTCTACCTCGCCATTCTGGGTGGTTATCGCTGCCCGTTTGCTGTTCAAAACACCCATCAAACGCAGTCTTTTTTTCTCATTTCTGATTGCTTTTACTGGTGTTGTTATGATGACCATGCTTTCGCAGGAAAACACTGCGTCAACCGACTCATTCACGGGTGACATGTGGGCGTTAGTTGGTGCCTGGGGAGCAGCAGGTTACATTTTATGCGGACGATTTGTGCGCAAGAGAACGGAAAATTTGCAATATATCACCATTGCGTATTCTACGGCCGGCATAATTCTCTTTTTTATGGCAGTGATTTTTCAACAACAACTAACAGGCTTCGATCGGGAAGTCTATGGTTTATTGGCACTCATCGCATTGGTACCACAATTAATCGGTCATTCCACTTTTAATTGGGCGTTAAAATACTTGTCAGCGCCTTTGGTATCAACTTTAATGTTAGGGGAACCAATTTTTGCTTCTCTTTTAGCGTGGATTTTTTTAAATGAAACCCACAGTCTTTTGCAAATGAGTGGCGGGATTTTAGTTATTGCCGGTGTTGCCGGCGCTATTTGGTCAGAAAAATAAACAACACATTCATGCTGGAAATTATAACATTAGGTACCGGGGCAGCTGTACCCACACGTTTTCGCAATCTCTCCTCCACAGCGGTTATTCGCAATGGCGATGTCTACCTTTTTGATTGTGGTGAATGCACGCAAATCCAACTGCGTCGTGCTGGAATTCGACCAGGGCGAATAAAGAAAATATTTATTTCTCATTTTCATGGCGATCATATTTTCGGGTTGCCGGGTTTGCTTACCAGCCTGCAAATGGCAGAATGCTCTCAGGAAATAACCCTTTACGGTCCACAAGGCTTGCAAGATTTCATCGAATTTCACAAAAATTTCAGCGGTTTTACTTTAACCTACCCTTTACACATCGTCGAAATTCCAGATGAATCCACTGGAGAGAAAATCAGCGAGCGAGGCATGCTCATCCACTGCCTGCCTCTGCAACACCGCACCCGCACGCTTGGCTGGGCTTTCATCGAAGAGAAACGCCCAGGCAAATTTAATGCTGCCCGTGCGTTGGAATTGGGGATTCCCAGCGGACCTCTTTATGGCAAATTGCAGGCAGGTGAAGAGGTCATCACGGACGATGGCGTTGTCATTCACTCAAAGGAAATTGTTGGTGAAAAACGCTTTGGGCACCATTTCGCGTACTGTCTTGACACCTCCCCATGTGATGCCAGTATTGAACTGGCAAAAAATGCAGATATATTAGTTCACGAAGCGACTTTCTATTCCCGAAATGCTGATGTTGCAAAACTATCGGGACACAGCACCTCGAAGGATGCCGCATATATCGCACAGCAGGCAGGAGTGCGGGAACTTATTCTTACCCACATCAGTGCCCGAACATTGCCCAATGAAGAAGTTATTGCACTACAGGAGGCAATCGAAATATTTCCACATGCACAGATAGCGCACGATCTTGATCGTTTTAAAATTGATTATCGTGAAGATTAATATGGTGTGTGTTATTGATTGATGACAAAATGAACCATCGGGCATTTTTTGAAGCTGGAAGGCAGGAAAAATGAAATTCAATTCGATTTTTATGCACGGCAGGCGTGATCCGGTGGGATTTTTAAAAACGCTTCTGCTTTTGCCCAAGTTTATCCGTCTTACTTTTCGGCTTTTATTGGATAAACGCGTACCCCTTTTCCCCAAAATCATCTTGATTATTACACTGATTTATGTAGTATCGCCCATGGATTTTATCCCCGAAATCTTGCTGCCAATAATCGGTTATTCAGACGACCTTCTCTTTCTGATTTTTGCGACTAAATACTTCTTTAAATCAACACCGGAAAGTGTTATGAACGAACATGTGGCAGCCATTGAAGGGCGGAAAAGTACTGCGTAGCGTCAACTCCTCTCGAAGAGTAACAAAGAAATCAATCTTACAGATGGTGCTGTATTAAAATCTCCTTTGCATACTCCACCGCGGTATCAACATCATCGACAAGTTTGAAAAGATTGAGATCGTTTTGACTTATGGTTCCCCATTTTACAAACGCATCAAAATTTAATACATCACTCCAATATTCTTTCCCATACAAAACAATCGCCATTTTTCGTGTTGATTTTTGCGTCTGCAGCAAGGTGAGAAGTTCAAAAAATTCATCCATTGTGCCAAAACCGCCGGGAAAGACAAAAATCCCTTTTGCTTTGTGAAGGAACCAGTATTTTCGAACAAAAAAGTAATGAAAAGTGAAACCCAATTCCTGTGAGATATATGGATTTGGCATCTGCTCATAGGGAATGCTGATATTCAAACCGATTGAGCGGCAACCGGCACGCTGCGCACCAAGATTAGCCGCTTCCATTATACCCGGGCCACCACCTGAACAAATAACAAATCGCTCTTCTCTGTTGAGCGATTTTGTCCAGGTTGAAAGCTGTTGTGCTATCTGTGCAGCGTCGTCATAATAGCGGGATAGTTTCACTTTATGTTCGGCTAATTGAATCGCCATAATTTTTTCATCCCCGGAAAGAACCTCCGACTTTTGAAGATTTTCCAAGTTTTCTCTGGCATCTTCCGGAGATAAAATTCTCGCCGAGCCAAAAAAGACGAGGGTATCTTCAACCGACTGGCTTTCAAATCGCGCTTTCGGTTCTTCCAATTCGCACAAAACACGGATAGCTCGCGCATCTTTGCTGCGCAAAAATTCACTATTGTCATATGCCTTTTGAGGAAATCCTTTTCTGTCCGTCATTTTAAGTCAATTCCATCCATTCTATAATGCTGTTCAATCTTTCCTTGATTTTTGCCTGCAGCTTTGTAAAGCTGAACGTATTTTTCTGCTGAAGCATGCCATGAAAAATCAGCTTCCATTCCTCGAGTTACCATTTTCTCCCATGCATGCTTGTCGCTGTATTTATTTACGGCACGAGTCAGAGTTTCCAATAACGCTGATTGGGTATATTCATAAAAAGTAAATCCATTGCCATCCTCCGGAAAGGCATCATAATCCTTAACGGTATCCGCAAGACCACCCGTCTGCCGAACAATCGGTACAGTGCCATAATTCAATGAGTACATTTGATTTAATCCACACGGCTCATAGTGTGAAGGCATGAGAAACATATCTGCACCAGCCGTGATTCTATGGGCAAGTGACTCATTAAACCCAACCGTAACTGCTACCTTTTCCGGATATTTTCGGGCAATCCAGTACAGGAACTCTTCATATTCAGGTTCACCACTACCAAGTATCACGAATTGCACCGGTTGTTGAATAAATTCTTCCATAATTGGTCTGAAGATATCAAGGCCTTTTTGGATCGCCAGTCGAGTAACCATACCGATTACCGGTATTTTCTCATCATACGGTAAATGGAATGATTCCAAAAGTTCCTGTTTATTTTTTTTCTTGTACTGGAACGTTTCCAGGGTATAATTCTGAGCTATGTAACCATCAACTTCAGGGTTCCATACACTGTTGTCAATACCGTTCAGAATTCCATACAAGTCCTTTTGCCGGTCATGCAGGACACCTTCAAGCCCGGCACCAAATTCAACGGTTTGAATTTCCTGTGCATAAGTTTGGCTAACCGTTGAGATAACTTCAGAAAAAGCAATGCCTGTTTTAAGAAAGCAAAAGGAATTATAAAATTCAAAAGGACCACCTGGATAATAGTATTTATACGGCAAACCCGCTCCGTAGATTGAATCCCGCGAAAAACGTCCCTGATAACCAATATTATGGATTGACAGCAGTGAAACTGTATTTTCGAATAGTTGATCCCATTTAAAATTCATTTTCAAAAAGGCTGGAATCAAGCCCGCTTGCCAGTCATTACAATGGACGACATCGGGTGCCCACTGTTCATTTTGGAGAATTCTTAAGACAGCCAGCTGAAAGAAAATAAATCGTTCCGCTTCGTCATGATCATTGGTATAGAGCACCCCTCTATTATAAAAATCCGGACAATCAATAAAATACACTTCCGCTGAAGTGCCTGGCAAGTGGCTTTTCCATGTATTAAAATAATGCGTCGATCTTCCCATATTGATACGAATAGCCTGATTTGCATAGTCAAGTTTAAGCCCAAACTCATCGATATTAATTGAGCTGTAAAGGGGAAGAAATGTTTTAACTTCAATTCCAAGCTCCGTTAGTGCTTTAGGCAAGGCACCACTAACATCGGCCAAGCCACCAGTTTTTGCGTATGGTACACATTCGCTCGATACAAAACAAATTTTCATGCGCATTCCTTCTGTCGTATTTTATCTTAGAAGCATTGCAGAATCAAATTTTTTTTCACCAGCTTTATTCATGCAATGTTTAAAGTCAACGTGGGGCAGAGGATATCCCCTGTCTAATCATAGGTGTATGAATAAAGTAAGTTCGATTTTGACTCAATTTTAAAATGCCTCATCCGGAAACTAATCTCACACCCTTCTGTGAAGATTCTATGCTGCACGAGCTGAGGGTTTTTAACCTGCTTTATTCATAAATCCCAAGGCTGGGCAAGGGGCACCCCCTGCCCAGCGCTCATTTTGAGCACTGTATAAATAAAGCAGGTTAAATAGTTCAAAAGAAAATCTCTTTTAAAAGCAAAAAATATAAGTGATTGCGTTCATAACTTCAAGGACTTCTTCTATTCTATGCAGAATATTACGTTATCAATTGCAGAAATTAAGTCAGATTTTCCGGTGAAGAGTTTGAATGGAGTCTTTATTTTGAAAATTTATTGCAAAAGGCTGGCTCACAATAAAAGACTTGATCAATTGGTGTGCGAATCCATATCCCCAGAATTAGAGATTCCCTGTAATTTGATAATATTATCAGAGAATCTCGATTTTAAATACAAAAATTCGTTTTACATATATTTGGTAAATAATTTCTCGAATTCTTCCTTTGGTTGTGCGCCGATCACTTTTTGGAGTACTTTTCCATCTTTTATGAAGAAAACCGATGGAATTGTACGAATGTTAAATTGCCGTGCAACTTGCACGTAATTATCAACATTCATTGAGGTAACTTTAACTTTACCCTCATATTTTTGTGCCAACTCATGCATGTAAGGTTTAATTATACGGCATGGTCCACACCACTCTGCCCAAAAATCAACAACGACCAGCCCTTCCGCATTCAATACTTCCTGATTGAAAGTGGCATCTGTAAGCTCAATTACAACGTTTTTCTTTGCTTCAGCCTGCTCACTGGTACAACCGAATAAAAAAGGGAAGAAAAGAAATAATATAATAATTCGTTTTTTCATTTTACCTGAAACTCCACTGCTTTATACAAACATTCGAAAAAGAAATTTTGAAAATTTATTACTTTCCAATGGTGATTTTAAATTGAAGCATAATTGTGTACGAAAACTATCCTTTCTTTTGGATTCTCTTTTTCGGTTTGTCGGTCAGCAAAGCCTTTTGAATTACTTCATCTGTTTCGCTTAAGAATACAAATTCCATACTTTCGCGAATCTCCCGCGGTACATCATCAAGGTCTTTCTTGTTTTTTTCCGGCATTATTACCTTATTTATTCCTGCACGTTTTGCAGCTAATACTTTCTCCTTGATACCACCAACGGGTAGCACCAAGCCACGCAATGTTACTTCGCCGGTCATCGCAACATCATTGGCGACGAGTTTCCCGGTCAGCAATGAAAACATTGCCGTAAAGATTGCAACACCAGCACTTGGTCCGTCTTTAGGAATGGCCCCTGCTGGTACGTGTACGTGAATATCATTTTTCTCAAAAATTTCGTTTTCCAGCTCAAAGCTTTGCGCCTTTGAACGAATGTAGGAAAGCGCGGCATGCGCGGATTCTTTCATAACATCACCGAGTTGCCCCGTGAGAATAAGATGCCCTTTACCCGGCATTTTGGTTGCTTCAATAAACAGAATGTCTCCACCAGTCGGTGTCCAGGCTAATCCTGTTGAAACGCCAGACCTGGAAACTCTGTCTTTTACATCAAAATAAAACTTTTCAGCACCGAGATATGTTTTTATATCCTCTGCACCGATGTGTCGCAATTCTTTGTTGCCCTCAACATATTCTTTTGCAATTCCACGAAGCACATTTGCAATCTCCCGTTCGAGATTCCTTACCCCTGCTTCACGAGTATAACCGGAGAGTAATGTACGAATTGCGTCCTCAGCAAACTGAACATTTTCTTCGGTCAAACCATGCCCATCCAATTGTTTAGGAATGATGTATTGCCGAGCTATTTTCACCTTGTCTTCAGAGGAGTATCCCGGTATTTCAATGATCTCCATCCGATCACGCAGGGCTGGCTGAATCGTATCAAAGACATTCGCGGTTGCAATAAATAAAACCTTCGAGAGATCAAAAGGTACATCAAGATAATGGTCAGAAAAGGAGTTGTTTTGTTCGGGATCGAGCACTTCCAGTAAAGCAGAACTTGGATCACCACGAAAATCCTGCCCGACTTTATCAATTTCATCCAGCATGATAACGGGATTATTACTCTCGACTTTTTTCAGTCCTTGAATAAAACGCCCCGGTAAAGCACCAATATAGGTTCGACGATGCCCACGAATTTCCGCTTCGTCACGCACGCCACCCAGGGACATCCGGTAGAATTTTCGCCCCAGAGCCCGTGCAATAGATTTTCCCAAGGAGGTTTTGCCAACTCCAGGCGGACCAACAAAACAAAGAATTGGTCCTTTCATATCGCTTTTTAGCTGGCGAACTGCAAGATATTCAAGAATGCGTTTTTTTACTTTTTCAAGGCCATAATGATCTTCATCCAGCACGGTTTTCGCACGGCTAATATCCAAATTATCTGAAGTTGATTTACTCCATGGCAGGGCAAGCAACCAGTCAAGATAGGTACGCGAAACTGTGTATTCTGCGGCTGCTGGTGGAATCTGCGTGAGACGTTCCAATTCCTTTTTAGCAACTTTGTAAGCTTCCTCCGGCAAGTTCGCTTCCTTCAGCTTTTTCTCCAATTCCTTATTCTCAAGCACACGTTCATCCTGATCTTCCCCCAACTCCTGACGAATCGCTTTTAATTGCTCACGAAGGTAATACTCCCGTTGGTTTTTGGATATCTCGCCTTGAACCTGATTTTGTATTTTGCTTCCTAATTCGAGTATTTGCAACTCCTTTGTAATCATCAGCGTTGCATGTTCAAGCCGCTTTCGGATATCAACAGTTTCGAGAATTTTTTGTTTATCTTCGATTGAAACATTGAGATTCCAGCCAATAACATCAGCCAGACGCCCCGGATTATCGGTATTCATGACGAGCATCGTATGTTCCGGAGAAAGGTACGGCGCCAACTCCGCAGTCTTTTGAAACAGATTGCGCAAATTCACAATCATCGCTTCTACATCCATACCCTCAATTTCATGATCGGAAACCGGTTGGACAGCGGCACGCATGTAAGGCTCGCTTTCGATATAGTCAAGAATTCGGGCACGCTTAATCCCCTGCACCATCATACTTTGGGTTCCATCAGGCATACGAAAGACTTTCATTACCTGAACAATTGTCCCCCAGCGATATAAATCTTTGGGTTCGGGTTCATCAATTTGCGCATTTTTTTGGGCAACAACGATAATTTCCGAATTCTCTTCATCAGCTTCTTCAACCAGCTTTAACGATTTACTTCTCCCTACCTGCAATGGCAAAATCTGGTGAGGAAAAATAATAGTATTTCTAAGAGGAAGAACAGCCAAAACTTTTGGAATTTGTGTTTCTACTTCTTCTTCAGTTTCGAATTTATTAAAATCAGATTTATTCATGAGTCATTCCTTAATGGGTATTTGAGATGGAAGTGTGCCAAAATTAACTCCCATATATTCAGACTTTTGCATTCATATGATAGGTCAGAGCGCAAATGCAATTGATATGCCATCCAGCCAAAAGACAGAACGCACAGGTTCAAATAAATTGCAAGTATAAAAATTATGCATATATTTGAGATTTGAATGTGCAATCCTGTCAGTCAGCACATCCTTATTGGCGTACCCAGGGAAAAGCCAATATTCACAATTTTAGATCAGAAATATTCTGATGGATAATTCACTAACAAGGCAATTAGCTCCCTGAATCAGGACTTACGAGGTTGAATTGGGTTTAGCGACACTATTCATGGAATTCTGTTTTTGATTAAGCGGGTGCAATTTATGCCTTTCCTGAATAATAGATCATTAAATCATCTTATTCAAAAATACTATCAATCAAATATACAAATAGCAACATCATTCAATATATGAAAATAATGTATTCGAAAATTAATCCATATTTTTGTTTATAAAAATTAAAGTTATAACATATTGTATATTATATTTTTTCATAACAAAAAAAAATATATCTAATCAAAAATCACCGTAATACATTAAACCGTGAATAAAATAGCATGTTAAAGAAAAGAAAGAAAAAATTATTCTTGAAAATTGAAAATGTGATTACTAAATTTTTGGCTATTATTAGAATAATTAAAATTCTGCTTTTATGAAAAAATGTTTTAAAAGGATGGCTCCTGATGGCTAATGACGAAAAAAAACACGAAACGACTGAAACAAACGAAATTCAAAACGAATCAAGTGCAATACAAACACCTGATCAGAAAGAAAAACCCAAGGCAAAGGAGCCTGAAGTTATTGATACACTGACGATGCAATCTGAAGTGGCTGGATCTGAATTAGAAGAAGATGAAACCCCGGATCCAGCATTAGCAGTAGCATTAGATCAAAACATGAATTATATTATCCCTGAAAAAGGACAATTGCTAAAAGGGAAAATAATTTCAATTAATGAAGAAAATGCCCTGGTGGATTGTGGTGCAAAAGCTGAAGCAATACTTGCCACAAAAGAACTTGACGGCCACAAAGAAGGGGATGAAATAGAGGGAATGGTTGTGGGGGTGGATCCATTAACAATCTCAATCAAACTCGAGCAAAACAATAAAAACCACTCACAATTAAGAAATGCATTTGATGCCGGGATTTCCGTTACTGGAAAAATTACCCGTGAAATTAAAGGCGGCTTTGATGTTGATGTATCAGGTGTTCGTGCATTTCTGCCAATTAGTCACCTCGATGTTTCATTTATAAAAGAAACAGCGCCTTTTATTGGGCAAGTATGTGATTTCAAAATAATGGAATTTGCTGAAAATGGTAAACAATTCATTGTTTCGCGTGCAGAAATTCTAAAAAAAGAACTTGGTAAAAAGTTAGAATCCTTTTGGGATACAATTAAAGCCGGAGAGATCAGGGACGGTGTTGTTCGAAGTTTCCAAAGTTTTGGTGCTTTCATTGATCTTGGGGGAATCGAAGGCCTGCTCCATATTTCAGAATTAAGTAATGACTACACGACACATCCCTCGGACATGCTAAAAATTGGTGAAAAAGTCAAAGTTTCCATTTTGTCAGTGGATAAAGATAAAAACCGCATATCACTTTCCATGAAAGATCTTGCACCGGACCCATGGGAAAAATACAGCGCGGAATTGGTAATCGGTAATAGTTTCAAAGGAACCGTTGTACGAAAAGCCGATTTTGGCTTATTCGTACAGCTTGCACCTGGAATTGATGGGCTCCTGCACGTCTCACAAATCAAATCAAACACTAAACTTGGCGATGCGGACTATGCCATTGGTAAAACATTAACAGGATGGATCCGTTCTCTGGATATAAAAAACAGGAGAGTTGGGCTTACTTTGCATGAGATGCCAAGCGATGATCCCTGGCAGAATATCAGCGAAAAATTTCAGGTCGGCAGTATCATTGAAGGCACCATTGAGGAATCAACTCAATATGGCGTTTTTGTAGAATTAATGCCAGGGTTAACAGGATTAATGCCATTATCCGAATTGAAAAAAATTGGGTATAAGGATATGAGCACCGAATTCAAAGCCCAAGATGCAGTCACTGTAAAAATAACAGCTATTGATGAAAAACGACAGCGCATTTCACTTTTGCCTAACGAAATTCCAGAACACATCGTTCCAGAAGCAAAAAAACCATCCAAGAAAAAACCGCATGGCAAGAAAAGAGAAAAGCCTGCTGAACCACAAAATGGTTCCGAACAAAATGGCGGCATTACAGCATTTGGTGAATTATTAGCAGCTGCGCTTAACAATTCGGACGACCAATAATTCGCAATATAGGTTTTAAAATGAAGAGCTCTGGTATTATCGGTACCAGAGCTTTTTTTTTGATATGATCGCCAGTTCGGGAATTGGGTTATACAATGATGCTTA
This sequence comes from Deferribacteres bacterium, assembly GCA_020633655.1. GTDB lineage: Bacteria > Zhuqueibacterota > Zhuqueibacteria > Zhuqueibacterales > Geothermadaptataceae > Bioreactorimicrobium. Next base: position 380,446 of record JACKDF010000005.1, on the reverse strand, counting down.
TGAATAAATGAGTGAAGTAAAAATAAAAAATTCTCACATTTGTATCACAATTAACCTTTTCGTTTTACAATTTTTCCAAATGCCGATCGAGAAGTTACAGATTGATAGTGAACTCCATAGAGTTATTCGTAATAAATCGAAACATCTCCTTACTCTTTGTTTATTATTCTTGGTGTTGTTTTAAAAAATTTTAGATTTGTAGGTTAACTTTTCCCCATGGCAATGTGACACAAGTTCATGGAATTCAAAAAAATTATTAAGTTTTCTTTTAGAAGGCAATAGCAAGTAAATCGATTGGGATTTTAAGATATTCTTAATCTGTTTTTTCGTAAATTTGCAGCTTTGCTACCGGAGTGCACAGCGTTAACATATGCAAGCTGCATCCTATCAAAGGTCTGTACTCCTTTCTGGCAGGCAAATATTCAAATACACAACAGCTCCCTGCAATCACGTAGGTTGAGGCATTCCACAGGTTAAAAATACATGGAATCTAATTCCGCTGCTTAGAGACACTGGAATCATCCAGCAAAATCTTTTCTTCAAGCGTACTTAAGTCCCACCGATCGCAAGGGTATCAACAAACGATTGGAATCATATATGGAATTTACACGTGCCGGAGGCATCTTACTACACCCCACATCCCTTCCCGGTCCCTATGGAATTGGAGATTTGGGGAAATGTGCACAAAATTTTGTGGAATTTCTCCATAATGCAAAACTTGGTCTTTGGCAGGTTCTTCCTGTTAATCCGACAGGCTACGGGAACTCGCCTTACCAAACACTTTCCGCGTTCGCGGGTAATCCTTTACTCATCAGCCTTGATGACTTGGTTTCCCATGGGCTGTTAACAAAAGATGACTTACATACGACGTTGGAATTCTCAACCGATCGCATTAAATATCAGGATGTTATGCCCTTTCACGCAGAAAAATTACATAGGGCACATGAGAATTTCCGAAATGGACAAGCACAACATCTCAAAGAGGCATTTGAGCGATTCTGCCATGAAAATGCGTTTTGGCTAGAGGACTATGCCTTGTTTATTGCTCTAAAAGAGGCCCATGACCTGCAGCTATGGACATACTGGTCACCTGAATTAGTAAAGCGCGATCCGCTTGCAATATCCGATTGGCGCGAAAAATTAGCTACCCGGATTAATGCCGCCCGATTTAATCAATTTCTTTTCTTTCAACAATGGCATGCATTGAAAGCGTACGCAAATGAAAGAAATATAAAACTCATTGGTGATATACCTATTTTCCTGGCTCATGATAGCGCTGATGTTTGGTCAAATCCACATCTTTTTCATCTTGATGAAGGGGGTTGGCCAACCGTCGTTGCAGGAGTACCACCGGATTATTTCAGCGAAACCGGACAACTCTGGGGAAATCCCCTCTATAGGTGGGAAATACTTGCTGAACAAAATTATGAGTGGTGGGTAAAACGCTTTCGCACTGCCTTTGAAACGGTGGATATTATTCGCATTGATCATTTCAGGGGGTTCGAATCCTACTGGGAGGTTCCGGCCGCGGCTGATACGGCTATTCACGGCCGGTGGGTAAAAGGTCCGGGATCTGGCTTTTTCCGGAGTCTGGAACAGCAGTTGGGAAGATTACCCATTCTTGCGGAAGACCTTGGTGTTATTACCGATGAAGTTAAAGCATTGAGAGATGAATTTGGCTTCCCGGGATTTCGCATTCTGCAATTTGCGTTTGATAACAATGATGATGCGCGCTCCTTTCTCCCACACAATCACCCGCGTAATTGTGTAGTGTATACCGGCACGCATGATAATGATACTTCGATAGGCTGGTATAAAAATGAAAATGGAGGCTATTCAACACGTTCTGTTGAAGAGGTTGCAACTGCCCGTAAACAGGCCTGCGAATATTTCAACTCGGATGGCACTCAGATAAATTGGGATTTTATCCGCTATGCATTCGCTTCTGTTGCAAATACTGCACTTATCCCCATGCAGGATGTGCTCGGATTAGGAAGCAAAAGTAGAATGAATTATCCGGGACGACCAAATGAAAATTGGGAGTGGCGATACAAAGAGGATGACATCACTCCTGAACTCAGCGAAAAATTAAGGCAATTGAGTAAAATATACGAGCGGGATGGGATAGCTGAGCTGAAATTTTAGATGAATTCCAACCTTGTAAAAATAATTTTTAGGTAAAGATTGCTCACCAGGAGGAAATGTGCAGAAGCGTCGTGCAGGAAATGAAGGCCTGGAAATCACCTCACTAGGCTACAGCATGTGGTTTATGCTGATGAAGGAGCCGTGGCGAATCCAGGATGATATCGCTATGTTGAAAACAATTCACGTCGCAATTGAATCCGGTATCAATTGGTTCGATACGTCTTCCCTATACGGTTTCGGACACGCAGAAAATTTATTAGCCCGGGGTATTTCGCATGTTTCCAGAGACAAATTAATTATTTCCAGTAAATTCGGTATTGATTGGCAAAATCCCGACAAGCTGCAATTGTCGTTTTCTCCAGAGGCCATACGTTCCGAACTGGAAAACTCTCTCCGGCGACTTGAAACCGACTATATCGATTTATATCAACCATATTTTCTCCCACCATCAGATCACCAGGTGGAAGACATATGGTCTGAACTGCATAAACTGAAACAAGAAGGAAAAATCCGGCATATAGGCGCCGCCAACCTCGATGTAGCACAAATACGGTCTACACTTTCCCTGACAACTTTACAAACCATGCAGCTTCCCTACAGCCTCTCCTACCGTGATATACAGGAAGAATCCCTCCCTTTTTGTGCAGAAAATGAAATAAGTGTTCTTGCTTACAGTCCTGTCCTTTTGTATTATATCCTGGTGAAGCTGGGTATAGAAAAATCAAAATACAACCATGATCTTATTCGATCCATGTTCACCCACAACGAAGATCCTTCAGCGTCTCTGGTTTTGAACAAACAAATTGAACCATTGGCCAGGGAAAGAGGCATCACCATATCTCAACTAACTGTGGCCTGGATACTCAGTTTTAAAGAAATAACCTCTGTACTCATTACCGCAAAAAACATGAAACAAGTGGAAAGCCTCATCGCCGCAGCAGATATTCAACTAAATAATGATGAATTAACGACTATCGGCGGCTTCATAGCAGAAACGGTTGGTATTTAATTTTAATGCAGGGAAAGCACCATGCAATTTAGAAAACTATGTCTCGAGGGGCCTGAACTTTCAGTTCTTGGACTGGGGACATGGGCAATTGGTGGACCTTGGCAATGGGGTTGGGGACCACAAGACGACCACGATTCAATAAAAGCAATACGCGCATCTTTTGATAGTGGAATAAATTGGCTTGATACTGCTCCTGTTTATGGATTCGGTCATTCGGAAAAAATCGTTGGAAAGGCCATCAAGGAAATCCGAAAGGATGTTTTTATAGCAACCAAATGTGGCCTGGTTTGGGATAATCACAAAAAAGTCCGCAGGCATTTAGGTGCCGAAAGCATTCGACGCGAAGTCGAGGATAGCTTAACGCGACTACAAACAGATTATATCGATCTCTATCAGCACCATTGGATGGATGACAATACCTCTGTGAACGAATCCTGGGGAGAGCTGATTAAATTACGTAAAGAAGGAAAGGTGCGCTACATTGGTGTATGCAATTACGATGTTGCCAATCTAAACAAATGCATAAAACTATCACCAGTGGACAGTCTGCAGCCTCCTTACAGTCTTCTCGATCGTGGAATTGAGGAAGAATTGTTGCCCTGGTGTATGAAAAATAATGCTGGTGTACTTGCTTATAGTCCCCTGCAAAATGGCCTACTTACCGGAAAATTTCGACTAGAAAATTTAGCAGCAGACGATTGGCGACGCAAAAGCACTTTTTTCAAAGAACCACAATTCTCACAAAACATGGCTCTTGTGAAAGGCCTCTCACAAATCGCTTCAAGATTTGGAATGACAACGGCGCAGCTTGCCCTCGCCTGGATTATTCACAAGGCGCCAAACACTTTTGCCCTTGTCGGTGCCCGCAACGAGAAACAGGCAAACGAAAATGCCTCGGCGGGTACGGTGACCATCGATGAGGACCTCATGCGAGAAATTGAAGCGCTTTGATTAGTATAAAATCCTTGCTTGAAGGTGGAAGACAGTCTTTAAATTGGAAAATTCACTCATTTTATTCACCTTGTAAACACTGAAAGAATACATTTACTACGTGCAAACACATAAAAAGATGACTGAATTAAACACCTATTTTGCCACCTGTCCTAGCGGACTTGAATCCGTTCTTGCTAATGAACTCAAATTACTCAACGCGAAAGCTATTGCAACAGAAAGCAGCGGTGTAGGTTTCACCGGTGATTTAAAGATTGGATACAAGGCGAACCTATGGTTGCGAAGTGCCACGAGGGTATTGCTGCGATTAGTTGATTTTAATGTATCCTCCGAACAAGAACTCTATGACCACATCATCGCCATTCCCTGGGAACAATACCTTTCCATCGATCATACCCTTGCCGTTTCTGCCAACGCCCGGGACAGTTTCCTCACTCATTCAAAATACACCGCTCTGAAATCCAAAGACGCGATTGTTGACCGCTTTATGAATAAATATGAACGACGCCCCAACGTCGATCGTTATTCACCGGATGTACTTGTGAATGTACATCTTAACAACAATCAATGCACTGTCAGTCTTGATATGTCAGGGACAAGCTTGCATCAGCGAGGTTACCGTCAGCAAACAGGAGACGCGCCTTTAAAAGAGGCGCTCGCGGCCGGCATTGTACTCCTGACGGGTTACGATGGATCTCAGCCATTTATAGATGGCATGTGCGGCTCGGGCACTTTACCCATAGAAGCAGCGATGATAGGGCGAAATTTCGCTCCTGGTTTATTGCGATCCGATTTTGGCTTTCAACAATGGCCGGGTTTTGACGAAAAACTTTGGCGAAAGCTTGTTGCCGAAGCACAAGACAGCGTAAAGGCAAATACAGACGCTCCCGTTTTTGGAAGTGATATTTCATCACAAATTATTGGCTTTGCAAAAGAGAATGCGCGTCGTGCAGGAATGCGCGCGTCGATCAATTTTTCACCGCGTAATATGTTTGATTTACATTCGCGTGGAGAAAACGGGATCGTCATCTGCAATCCGCCCTATGGAGAACGAATGGGAGAAATTGAGGAATTAAAGGGAGTGTACCGTGAAATCGGCAATGTTTTTAAACGCAATTTCTGTGGAAACAAGGGATTTATCTTTACGGGGAACCTGGAATTATTAAAATCGGTTGGGTTGAAGACAAGCGCAAAGCATATTCTTTATAACGGTCCATTGGAGTGCCGGCTTGCAGCATACGATTTGTATTAATAAAAGTATCAAGATACAGCCTGGGCAATCCATTGTCGTATTCGAAGTCAAAATCACAGTCAGTTGAAGAAATTCAGATTGAGACCACTCACATCTATATGAAAATCAATTTCATACCGCATTCATATTCGAAATCATCACCGGCTCCGGCTCCATATTAATCACAACTAATCCATTCCACCTGCCGGCTGTACCTTGAGGATGTTCTAATTTTCGGCATTTTTTCGCAGACCTTTTGTGAAGTTACACTAACAAAAAATCAGAAGGAGCTATTTGTGGGTCAGGTCGGTTTATAACAAAACGTAGTGCAGGTGGATGAATAAAGAAGAATATGCGTGCACTGAGCACCCATAATTTTCCACTTTTACTGCTCTCATTTTTTATTGCTTCAAAGCACGTTCCGCCTCAACTCGGGCGCTTTTTGCAGGCTGCACTGGTTGGACACCAAACTCAACCCGCCTGGCAAAGACAAGAAATGCCGTATGCCCAACCATACGCTGGCTCGGTCGTACGCTCACATTGTCGACTTTCCATTCACGCTCGAGTGTTTCGATGACTTGAATCTGGATGTAACAACGTGACCGTATGAGTTCATCAACGCAGGTTTTTACTTGCAATATGGTTGGTATGTAACAACAAATCAAAGCGCCAGAACGCAAATGTGGGGTTACATTTTCTATTGCACGCCAGGGTTCCGGCAAATCCAGTACAAGACGATCGGCATCAGCATCTTCAAATTGCTCATACACATCCATTTGTCTAATAATATGATTGTCCGGCATGCCACCAAAAAAGTTCTTGAGATTTTTGCTCGCGTTATTGATAAAATCATCGCGAATTTCATAACTCACAACTGTACCTTTTTCACCCACCGCACGCAACAACCCCGAAGTCAAGGCGCCGGAACCCAGTCCTGCCTCGACAACTTTAGCACCGGGGAAAATATCGGCATAGGTTGTTATTAAGGCGATTTCTTTCGGGTAAACGACCTGTGCACCTCTTGGCATATATAAAACTTGTTCGCTCAACGTAGCGCGAAAAACATGTACAGGTTTATTACGTTGAGAAAAGAGAGTAACACCGTCTTCACGTCCAATAACTTCATCATGGGGGATAAAATCACCACGGATATTCTGAATTTTTTCTGCTTCTAGAATAGCGTAATAACTGCGCTCTTTTTTATCGAAAAAGATAACCGGATCACCAGCTTGAAAAACAGCTTTTTTTAATGTCATTGATTCCTGTTCTCAAATTTAAAATTGATCGTTTCAGCACCTTCCAGCGCCTGCTGCATGTATTTTTCCAGTTCCAGCTTTGCTTCATACTCATGTACGATATGCAGTTTTGCTTTCGTCTCCGGATTTTCTGGTACAAACAAAGTGCAGCAATCTTCATATGGTTCAATGGAGGTTTCAAACGTCCCGATCACCCGGGCTTCGGCAATTATTTCTTTTTTATCAAAGGAGCACAGCGGTCTGAATATCGGCAGAGAAATTGGATCGCTTATCGCTTGAATATTGGGCAGCGTTTGTGAGGCTACCTGCCCAACATTTTCACCAGTGACAAGGGCATCACAACGGTTTTTTCGTGCAATTTTTTCAGCCAAAGCAAGCATAGCGCGGCGGTACATGATCACCCGATATGGCCCCGGAACGACACTGGTAATATGCTGCTGAATTTCCAAAAAAGGCACGGTGTATAACGTGCTGTTGAACTGGTACCTGGTAAGAATTTCAACAAGCTTTTCGGCATTTTTCTTTGAGGCGGTACTGGTGTATGGTGCGCTATGAAAATGCACAAAAAACAGCCTTACACCACGTTTCATCATGCGGAAGCCTGCCACCGGGGAATCGATGCCCGAAGAAAGCAGCAACACCGCTCGGGAGCTTACCCCCACCGGTAGTCCCCCCTGTCCTTCGTAGCGCTTGCCGTAAACGAGAGCCACATCATCAAATATTTCGATGTGAACAGTAAACTCGGGATTGGTTAAATCGACCTTGGCTTTGGTGCGATCCCAAACCTGATTTCCGACATGAATATTGATTTGAACAGAATCCATGGGAAATGCCTTGTTTGCACGGCGCGTTTGGATTTTGAAAGAGGAAAAACTTTGTCCTTCAATGGACTCTAATGCAGCTTCCGAAATTCTGTCAATATCCTGATCAACGATTCTTCCCGGGGCAAAATAGGCAATGCCGAAGACGGTTTTCAATGCAGCAATAACCCCTTCGATATCAGTCTTCTCGGTGACCATCATAAGAATGCGGCCCCAACGGCGGTCGATTTCAATGGGCCCGCAACCTTGTGTTGCCTGTTTTATATTTTTTACCAGCGTTTTCTCGAAAAATGGACGGTTGCCACGTTTAAGGGCGACCTCTGCGTAATGGATAATAAATGAGTTGAAGTTCATTGATATTTTACCTGTGAAGAGATGGATAAAAATACGATTGAAATCTTTTAACCTGCTTTATTCATGAACACCATGATTGGGGCTAAGTCAAAACACATTATTTTTGACCCAAACAGCTATTTTACTAGAGTGAAAGCGTCCTCGCTGAGTGTAAAGCACGTACCCCGTGGCGGGAAACCTTCGTTCTATTTATGTTTTGACACAGGCCCACGTTTACTTTGCTTATTGCATCGATAAAACAGGTTAACAATTGGCAATTTTTGCAAACGCCAATAGTAAAAAAAGAAGAGGAGAAAAGCAAGATTTATGGAAAAACACAACGTGAGACAAAATCCGGATTTCGTAAGAATAAAACGAAAATTATTCTTACTCTGCGCCTCAGTAAATTAAACTTACTATTTCAAGTGTGCTGCTAAAATCTGCGCCGGATGCAAGGCTACCTTTGCTGTTCCGTGCTTAACCTGTTGCCGGCAACTAAAACCGGGAACAGCGATGAATGTTGTTTCCTTCGCTTTACGTATCGACGGAAACAACCGTCTCTCCCCCATGGCAATTGAAATGTCGTAATGCTCCTTTTCGTAGCCAAAAGAGCCTGCCATACCACAGCACGCTGAATCGATCTCCTCACATTTTACTCCCGGAATCAAGTTCAAAAATTGATGTGTCGCGTCTGTGCCTGCCAATGCTTTTTGATGGCAGTGCCCATGTAATAGCACATGCTCCTCAGAAGGCCGTAATTTCGTCTGTAATATTGCCGTATCAGCAAAGCGTACAACAAATTCTTCCAATAAAAAAGAATTTTCTGCAATCACGTCGACACGTTTATCTCCGGGCAGAATCGTCCGGTACTCATCCTGTAATGTCAAAAGACAACTCGGTTCAACACCAACTATTGGCAAACCCTGTTCAGCGAAGCCAATCAGACGGTCCACAGTCGTTTGCGCCATTTTTTTCGCCCGGTCGAAGAGTCCTTTGGAAATCATCGCCCTGCCACAATCTCCATGTTCCGAAAGCAGCACCTGAAATCCAGCCGCTTCCAGGACCTCCAGTGCCGCGATTAAAACTTCCGGTTGCGAATAATTATTGAACGTATCGTTAAACAGTACGACTTTCGCAGCATCAGGTTTGGATAGGATCGTACGCTTATGGAAATAGTCCGAAAAACTTTGGTATGCGAAAGGTGCGAGCTTCCTTTTGGCTGTTATGCCTATAAATTGCTCCATCAAAATCCGCAAGAATTTCATATCGAGTAACGGATTGACAATGCGAGCTGGAAAACCGGAGCTTAATCGGCTGAGGAGACCAAATTCGCCAAACAATCGCGAACGTAAAGAGACGCCATAGCGTTTGTTGTATTGCGCAAGGAATTCAAATTTTAATCTCGCCATATCGACACTCGACGGGCATTCCGATTTGCAGGCTTTACATTCGACGCACAAATCAAGAATGTCTGCCATTTCTTTACTGAACAGCAGATCGTGAGGGAAGTGTCCGGAGAGCGCCGCGCGCAGCGCATTCGCCCTTCCACGCGTGCTGTGTTTTTCATCTTTTGTCACCATGTAACTGGGGCACATCCCACCGGTGTTCTTCTTTTTGCATACCGCAGCACCATTGCACATTTCCACGGCTGCAGCGAAGCCATTCTCGTCTTCAAAGTTGTAAAATGTTGCAATTTCGCTTGTTTTGTAAGCAGTACCGTAACGCAGATGCCTATCCATGTCAGCCGCACCCACAACACTGCCGGGATTCATCAAATTATCCGGATCGAATGCAGCTTTGGCGTCACAAAAAAGCTGGTACAATTCATCGCCAAAAAACGATTTGTTAAGCCAACTGCGACTGCGGCCATCACCATGCTCACTGGCTAAAATGCCACCGGACTTTTGCACCTGTTGCGCAGAAAACACAGCCAATTCTTTCATGAAAGTGATGTCTTGTTCAGATTTCAAATTGAGGAAAGGCCGGATATGCAGGCATCCTGCACTGGCATGTGCGTAGTAGGCGACTTCCACCCCGCCCTGCTCGCAGAAAGTCTCAATTGCCTGCACATAATCCGGCAACTCCGGGACAGGCACGGCAGCATCTTCGATGAAAGCAACCGGTTTCTTTTCTCCACGACGACTGGCGAGCAATCCTAACCCTGCTTTGCGTACAGCCCAGACGTTTTGCTGTTGTTGAGCATCAATGGCCTCGGTGAATTCGCATTCAATTTTATTGCTACGAATATGCTTCTTTAAATTATCCAATTTCGCCCGCAATTCACTATCACTGGCACCAGAAACTTCAACAATGAGCAAACACTTTGAAGACTCCAAAGCAAAGGTGCGCAAAAGTTTGGCATACTGCGGTGCATTTTTCGTCAATTGCAGGCACCAGCTATCGAAAAGCTCAACTGCATCCGGTTGAGTTTGAAGCACTACTTCCGTCGCCAACAGAGCTGACCGGTGAGTTTGAAAATGAAGAATAGCCAACGCAGCTTTGGGTGGAATCGATACCAGGCCACAGGTCAATTCGGTCATCACAGCCAGCGAACCTTCGGCACCACAGAGGAGATTGGCAAGATTGAAATCTGTTGCCCGTGGTTTATAGAAGTTCGGTCCATCCACAAAGCGATCGAGATTATAGCCACCTGCGCGGCGCCAGTGCCTGGGCGTGTTTTCGCGAATCACCTCAGCTTTTTCATCGACAATTTTGGAAATGCCGCGATAAATCGTCCCTTCCCTGGTAGAAAGATTCTTCTTAAAAGCAATTTGATCGTGATTCAGTGGCGAAAATTCTGCTTTCGAACCGTCGCTGAGCACGACATGCATGGCGAGTACGTGGTCAGCACTCATGCCGTAAAGAATCGAATGGCTGCCTGTGGCGTTGTTGCTGACGCTGCCACCCATAGTTGCACGATTGGCACTGGCCGGATCCGGTCCAAATTTTAATCCACTGGTTTTAAGTGCTGCATTGAGTTCATCCACCACCACACCAGGCTGAACGCGTGCGGTTTTTTCTTCGGGATTTATCTCCACAATCCGATCAAGATGGTGCGTCATATCGATGACCAGTGCTTCGTTCACCGTCTGCCCCGCCAGAGATGTGCCAGCACCGCGTGGCAATACGGGGATTTTAAATTCTGCAGCCACTTCAACTGCAGCTTGTACATCATCACTTGTTCTGGGAATGAAAACACCAATGGGTGGCACGGAATAATTGCTGGCGTCAGTGCTGTAGAGCACGATACTAAACCGGTCGTTACGCACGTCGCCCGAGGTTCTTTTTTTGAGGGCGTTGAAGAAATCAGGTAAAGAGGATGTATTAATCATAGAAATTATTTTGCCAGGTTATTATTTTTTCGAACAATGAAATACGTTCAATGCGCTTTGATTTTATCGCATTGAGCGTGTATTTCATGGATTAAACAAGGAGTTTTGTTTTGCAACTAAAGCGTTTCGAGTGTTCGCACCGCGCGTACAAAGTGCTCAGTGCCAGAGCCCTGTAAAAAGCATTGCGCGACACTGAAATTCAATGTCCAATGTTCCCCGGAGAATGCATCGCATGTCCAGATGGATTTTTGCAACGCACCAAAAAGTGGATCGAGGTAGAGACCATGTTCATAGTGCGTTGGTTCGAGCAAAGACAGGGCTTCCTCCACCGTAGGCAGGCGCCACTCGCGAAAGCCACTGTAGCGCTCGCGGTTCAAATCGTCCACATAGCCCGCGGCCACTTCGTAATTTATCTCATGGGCGGAGCCCGCAACCTGCCACATCAATCCGGTTGCATAGTCGTGTAGAAGACGCCCGTCTTCCACGCTTTCGTACTGATGCCGCACTCCGTAACCATCGGGATTCAATGTTTTTTCAAAGAAACCAAGCTTCTGGGCCATATGCTCCAAAGAAAGCGGATTAAACCGTTTTACAGCGGAACTCCGCAAGGCGAAAGGATTATTCGATTGGTCATGTGTTAACGAATGTGTTTGATGTCGTGCCTTTTGCCGGTTTAAAAAGTGAACGATGCGTTTTCGCACCTTTTCAACAGGCTCAGGACTTACGATGAGATCAGGATGCATATTCACATTCAGGGGAAAATCTTCGAGGTGCAGCAATATCACTGGTTTGTGCAAATCCTCTGCACCACGGATTTCAACTTCCACCCAAAGCGACTCGGCTGCATATTGCGACCAGAGAACAAGGGCCGCATCGCTGTTTCGCAAGGCCGTACATTTGTCTGCTGAAAACGCGTGGCTGTCCACCCGCCGGTCGAGATCGATTCCCAACTTGATCTGCACTTCGGCGAATTGCTGTTTCAATTTCTGTGCTGCTGCCAGATCACCTTGTGCATAAATCGTAAAAAGTCGCCGTTGTTTTGAAACCGCCATTCAGACTCTCCCAGCCGAAGGAAAATTTTTTATTGTAGAACTGTGAAAAAGACTGCTTATGATAGGATATTCTCTCGATTAATTCAACGGATAAATCCTTCAAGATTGTCTGCCATCTTCCACAAACTGACCACTGATTTTTCCGCTGTTATTCATGCAAGAATAAGAATAAGTTCGAAAAGATAAACGTCGAATCGAAAAGGATACAGAGCCATATTTTGTAATTCATCAAAGCTTTTCTCAGCGGGCTCCGCGACTCTGCGCGTGAGAATAATTCAGGTTTGGTGAGTCCAGAGTAAAAGAGTTTCTGTAAAATCGCAATCCTTTCGAAACTGTTGAAAAAGGGACAAACCGGACATTGAGCCTGCCTGCACTGAGTAAAGTCGACGTGTCAAAATACCCGGTTCCACGCTCGAATTCGGGCCCTTCGACAAGCTCAGGGTCCGAATTTGCATGTTTTTCGACGGCCTCGTCAAGGGTTGTTTTCCTCTTACCTATTTTTTAGGCAAAACTCGAATTTGCCAAAGAAGTAGTAGTAACTTGCGTATTCATATTGTCTTATTTCCGGCAAAGCCCCAAATGATCCTTGCATTCCTAGACAGGATGAGATAACTTCTACAACCGGTTTATTAAGTACACAGTCCTGAAGTGAACCTGGTAAAGAAGGTCATATAGCAATGTTTTGTCCTGTGATTACTAGCCTGTAGTCATTTTGTTTTGACCGCATTCAACTCGGTGTGATGGTTTTTATCGAATCATGGGATGACTTCTATTGGCTGTTACTTCCGTATGTCCGCATATCAGATTTTTAGAGCACTTAAAAGGAGACGAAATAATTAAAATGAAAAAGAACAAGGCGCAACGTGACAAACCAGGCTGGACAGGTACGGTTTTCTATCTGATAATAACCGTAGGGCATGTCTGGCTTCTCTACGGATTGGTCCCCCTGGCGGGTGTTATTTTCCTGAGTTTTATAGGTGGAATCCTGATTTATTTCGGTCTGAAAAAGTTATTAAAATCATTTCTGACGCATCCAATAAATGCGGTATCAATTCTTGGAAGTTTAGCTCTCCTGATTTTAGGCGCATTAACTCTCGTTCCCGCATGGCCGGATAGCCTGCTTTTAAAAACACCCCTTGGCTGGCCAATTCTTGAAGAACGGGCCCGGCTTCTTGACCGGGCCATGTACAATGACAACCTGCCATTGGTGCGCAAATTGGCCTGGGTCGGTTTAGGTGATCCGGAACCGCGGGATTCTTTTGGACGCCCTCTAATTGATGATGCCAAAACCCCGGAAATGCTGCAGCCTTTGCTTGAATCGGGGCTGAATCCGGATACCCGTGGGGAAGGTGGAACCACATTATTGATGCGAACGCACAACGAGGAGATAGCCAGTGTCCTGCTCTCCAATGGTGCTGATCCAAATGCCCGGGATGACAACGGCAGAACGCCGCTTATGTACGTTTATGAAGCAAATCCAAAGCTGGTAAAAATATTAGCAGAAAATGGCGCCGAGGTGAACGCGGTCGATGATTTCGGCCGAACGGTCGCGGATTGGCTGGGTAACAGTTCGGAAGTCGACAAGCTGCTTGTTAACTATGCCCATGGCAGCATTCATCGCAACGAGAATCTGAATTTTCTGAGCCATGCGCGACAGGACTGGTTAGACCAGATAGAGCTGGACAGTACAAGTTCATTAACGCCTGCAAAAATTAGTGTAAATCCGGATCCGTTGAAGCACGGTGACCTGGCTGAACTTAAAATCCGCTTAACCAACGATACAGACACAAAACGGGTTGTAAGAGTTGAAGCCACCTTGAATTCGGAAGCTTTGTTTGTTGGCACATCGCATAATGGCAAAATTATTAATCCCTATCAGGCACAACTGGACCAAAAAATTGATTGGCCGTTGTTAGCACTGCCTGCACGCAGTAGTGGTTTTCTCACCATGCGAATCTTTGTTCGGGATGCCTGGGACACCGGCGATTTATCTGTTGATGTGCGGGCTCGGAACGTGTTAACCTATTCCGAGGAAGAAGACCTGTTTTTAAACCTGAGTCAGCCATTATCGGAATCAGAATATGTCGATGGAACCGTCGCTAGTTTGTTTTTGATTTTCAGCTTCCCCTTACTAATTATGATTTGGGCCGGTTCCTGGCATTTTCTGGGTAGAAAACATCCTTTCACCAGGGTTGCCGGTCGATTGAATGCGGGTATTTTCTCGTTGCTTTTCGCCCTTATAACATACACACTGATAATGGAAACTGTGCATCTTTATACCAATTATGACAAGTCGGAAGCAGTGATTCTCGACCGTCGTTTTTACTTAAAATCCGTAACGACGAGCGGAAGCCGTACAAGTCGTTCCACAACCACGATCCACCAAATGCCGATAATAGCCGCACGGTACGCAACACCAGAGGGCGACGTTATATCGAGTGCAGCAGCATCCTTTCAATTCTTTAGAGAAAACAAACTGGGAGCTATTGTACCGTGTTGGTATGACCGGGATGATCCCTACAAGCTCATAATTTCCCGGGAAATCAGTTTCCTTACAATCCTTGCCATCGGTTTGTCAACCAGTGGTTTTCTGGTCCTGGCATGGTTAGCGTTCCGGCGGGGAAAATAAAAAGTATGGAAATTTTGCCTTTGATATCCTGCATGGAGATGAACATATATTTTGTTGAACAATTGGATGTAAATTTCTATTTTTATGGTAATAATCTAAAAAACAAGTCATTTTCCTCACCGACAAGTTTTTACAAGCTATAACTTTCCTCTCCCAGTCGGTGAGAAACAAGTTAGGTGTTTGATTATGAATATTACATTTTTAGATTTTATGAATTAACAATATCATAAGAGGATAAAAATGGAAAAAACTATATTATCTTACAAGCAATGTGAACATATACTTAAATCAGGAAAGAAATGTAATAGAAAACTTAAATCAACTAGTTCATATTCAAAATGTTGGCAACACAGAAATCCAAGAAAATGGTTAATAGCAAAATTAAGTGTGATCATTGCTTTTTTTACCACTATAATAGGACTTCTTACAAATATTGATAAGGCAACAGAAATATACTATCAATATTTTGGAGAAAAAGAACTGGAGATAGTCAATGTAAATAGTAACTCTGAGAGCAAAATTCAGGATAGAGACGAAATTCAATTAGATAGTTTAAATATTGATAGAATGACAAACAACAGCACTACTAGTAGTGATTCAAAATTAGATGTTTTTCATATTGAAAACAAATCCCAATATAAGATTCAAGTTCATGAAGAATTAAATTTGGATATAATGTTGAGAAATACAGGAACGCGCGATATTGAAAATATAAAACTACATTCTATAACAATGAATCATCAAATAGTATCAATAGAATTATTAAATTTAGAACAGCTAGTAAAACTAAACAAAAATAGCACGCATAAAATTAGTATGATTATTAAGGGGAAAAATGTTGGAGCTAGCAATATTTCTCTTCATTTCACTGACAAATCATCAAAAATATTTTCAAGTAAAGATATTATAATAAATGTCTTTGAACAACCCCTTATATCCAAATCTCTTTCAATTAAAACGGCTTATCATTTTACTCCCCCATATAAATATGCATACTGTATCGAAAAAGGAATATTAAAGAAAGTTCGGTTACTTCCTTTAGAAGGTTATTCAGAGGATAGATTCAGAGATCCAATAAAATTCTTTTTCTTTAATAAAAGTGAAAAACAGATTTCTATTGACAAAATTGAGTTAATTTTAAATAATTATGAAAAGCTTCCAAGAAGAATTGTAGTAGGATCATTAGCCAAAGGTGTGTTTGATAGGGAAATTTTTCATGTTAATCTTGATCCAAAAAAGAAAATAAGTTCTGTTTTAGGAAATAAATATATAGTAATAGAATCTAAAGATGGTCAAAATATACTAGTTGATTTCAACTCAAAATATTCTGGATACTTCAATTTTAAATTTACAATAGGATTTTTTGAAGATGAAGTTGAGAGAATCAGCGAAACAAATAATTTTGAGCTTTTTTATATATCTCAAGATCATAGAGATAATGTTGTTTATATAAACTCTTTTAATGATAGTCTGGCTGAACAAATATTAAGAGCTCCTTCAAGCGCATGGGATCAATTCCTTGAAAATAAAAATATTACACCAGATGAAATTCTGCAAATAATAAAAAAAAATGAAGATATAATAAAATCTACAAATGCTGGAGTATCTTTGTTTTTAGGTACAAGTTATATGAAAGAAGGTGACTATGAGGGAGCAATACACTATTTTCGTCAGTATATACGAAAAGAACCTGAAGAAATGTTAGGTTACTATCGATTATCAGATGCATATCTTTTTAGTGCAAATTTTGATAATTGTATAGAAATCCTTATGGAAGCGAAAGAAATAGCTCCTTCAGATCCTGTGATTTTTTTTCAACTTGGGAGAGTTTATGAACGTAAAGATAATATCGAACAGGCTCTTAATTATTATAATGCGGCATTAGAACTTGCTCCAAATAATCCGTATCCCTATATTAAACTCTCACAGCTTTATTATATTAAATCAATACATAACAAATCTATAGAATTTGCTAAAAAGGCTATTGGTCTTAAACCTCTTTTCGCATCAGTCTATAGGACACTATGTCTTAACTACTTAATGACTAATGACACCGAATTGGCATGGACAAATATTTTACTATTTTGTCTTACTGCGAATATGCCAGATTATCTACAAGATACGACTGAAACTATTATCCTTGTAGAAAAATTAGCACCTGAAATTCTAGATTCATTTGAGAAGTTATCTGATTCAACATTTACTAAAGAAGAAAGCTTGTTATCGAGCTTTGTAAAAGAACGTAAAAACAAACTCTCAAAACAAGAAATAGTAAATGAATTTTATTCAAAATATGACGATTTGGTATTGTCGCTCAATACCAATAGTTACGAAATAAAAAATAATTTTATTAAAACTAAGAGTATTCCTGAAATTAATAAAGTTAATCAATTAAAATGTGTTATCGAAAAAATTGGAAATTTTGATGTTTTAGCAGGAAAATTTATAATTAGTATTAAGAATACATCAGGCTCAGTCTTAACTAATTTGAAATTATTAAATAAAAATGAAATGCTGGGATTCACTTCTATTGAGAATACAGATATTCAACCTGATCAAGTTTGTAAAATATGTGAAATATCAGTTCAGTCAATTATGATTGCTGAGCAAAATAAAACGCAAGCAAAGTTAGATAGTATACAGGACATTAGTTCTAAAATGGATCATATCTTTCAACAAACTGGAAATGTTGCATTTGGCGATGGACTGAAAAAGTATATAGATTTTCATGTAACTTTTACTAATAATCATTTTGATAAGAGGTTGATGATAGAATTTGAAAATGGGGTACCCAAGGAAATTATATTTCTTTAAATTTTTTTAAAAAGTACTACTGACTTCACCTAACTATTGCTGCACCTGACTGGCGGGCAGGGCGGCAATTTCAGCACGATCAGTGCAGTATTTGAAGTTTTGATAATTTATTTATGTTTTGTGCTGTTAAGCCCGCCAGCAGGTGAGCATCACGTTAACGTTATATTTTTATGGGAATAACATGAAAGAATCGACTAAAGAATGGTTGGGTATAAAGCCAGCGGATTTTGTTATTTACGCAGGATTCTTGCTGCTAGTTCCAGTTTACTACTCAAGCAACATGGTCATTGATAGTGTCTGTTTGTTGTTTGGCTTAGTGCTGTGTTTTGTATCATGTTGGCTGGGTATGAGACCTCATCCTGAATTAGGTAAGATAAATAACAAGATAAAAATGTTGGCATACCCTGCTTGTACATTATTTTTTATGTATCTAGGTTATTTGAATTTCACCGAATGGCAATAAATATAACCTGTCAGTCCAGAGGCATGTGGGGCTTCCGCAAGCTCCACATGCCGCTGACTTCAACGTTAGCATCAGTCTCAGGTGGGGTGGTAGGTAATTTGATCAAAATGAGAATTACTAAAAATAGGATCAAAATAGTAAAATGTTTTTTCACAACCAGGATATAATTAGTCTTCTAACAAACATATTCGATATAAAACAATTTACCATTTTAAAAATAATAGGGGGAATCAGTACTATACTGATAATTATAAAAACTATTTTAGAGTTAAAAACTAAATGGAAAGACAATAAAGCGTTAAAAATTATTAACAATGAAATAACGTTTGAGTTTTTTGATGAAGAAACTATTAAAAGCTATACTGATATTTATATTGAACCGTATTGTTCACCGAGTGACCCATCTTATACTGAGGACCTTAAGAAAATCTATGGAGAGAAAAAACATGAAAAACTATTTACAAAAATAGATGAATTTCTGTCTGAAGGGGCAAAGAATCGACATATGTATTTACTAGGAGATTCTGGTACCGGGAAAACGGCTGCCTTGATTAATATACTTATGCGTAATTATCGACATAAGAAATTTAGCAAAAAACAAATTATTGTACTCAGACTTAACGCAAAAAATGTAGATCAATGTATCAAAAACATAGAGAATAAAAAAAATACAATTCTTTTTCTCGATGCTTTTGATGAAGACCCATTTGCAATAGAGAGTATTAATACACGTTATAATCAGTTGGTAGATATAACAGAAGGTTTCAATAGAGTTTTAATCAGTAGCCGTACACAATTTTTTCCTAATTCAGCAGCAATAAAACGAAAAACTTCAATACCAAACATCAATGCCGATCAAAGTGATGGATACAGAATGTTTACAATTCAATACTTGCTTCCATTTAATGATGAGCAGGTACAAAAATTTATCAAGAAAAAATACTCTATTTTAAATTATAAACTGCGAAGAAAAGCTTGGCAAATCATTTCAGCTGCACCAAGCCTTGCTTTGCGTCCAATGTTGTTAAAATATATGTCGAGTTTTATGGATCCTAATAAAGAATATAAAAATAGTTATGATATCTATGAAGAAATTATTATACATTGGATCAACCGTGAACGCATAAGTGATAAAGTCGCACTCCGACGATTTTCTGAAGCACTTGCAAATCACCTATATCGCTATCAAAAGGAAAATAATGGTCAAATTCCACGACATGAGCTAGTACCTTTCGCTTTAACTCATAAAATTGATCTAAATGAACTTGAACTCAGTTCTCGATCCCTCTTAAATAGAGATGGTTATGGGAATTACAAGTTTTCCCATAGATCAATCCTTGAATTCCTTTTCATAAATTACTTTGTTAAATTACCAGTAAAAGATCGCGTTTTTCTTGATTGGACAGATCAAATAAAAAAATTTGTCGCTGAATTAGTTAAGTTACATTATAGTCAAGAAATAGATCTCAGCGAAGCAGACCTTACTGGATTGAATTTCAGTGATTGCAATCTAAGTGGACTTAAACTAGTTAGAGCAAACCTGATGGGTGCTAATTTAAATAATGTTAATCTCATGGAAGCTGTACTCACTGAAGCAAATCTTAGGGATGCAGATCTAAAAGGTGCTGTCATCAGTGAAGCTAACCTAGGAAAAGCAGATCTTCGTAGAGCCAAATTAAATAATGCAACTCTTAGTGAAGTAATTCTTTGTAATGCCAACCTAAGCGATAGTATACTTAATGAAGCTTATCTCAGTGGTGCTGATCTTGAAGGTATCTGCTTAAGTAATGCTGATCTTAAAGGAGCAAATCTGGAAGGAACTAATCTTAGCAATGCTGATCTCAAAAGTGCTAATCTCAATAATACCAGTCTTGCTGGGGCAAATCTTACTAGTTCTATTTTAACAAATGCTGAACTCAGTTATTCAAATCTCAAAGGAGCTAAACTTTGTAAAGCTATCCTCAATGGAGCAAATTTCAGTATGGCTAATCTCAGTAATGCTGATTTACAGGATGCTAATATCCAAGGAATCAACCTGAAAGGCAGCATTCTTTTTCAAACTAATTTTCACGGAATAGACATTAAAGAGATCGATCATAATGGAGTCAATTTAAATGAAATTATTTTTACCGATAATAGTATAATAAAAGATAAAAAAAAACAAACTGATATAAGAAAAATTATACCTGATGGAATAAATAATAAAGCATCAAATCTAAAGCAAGCTAATCTCAAGGGAATGAAATTTAATGGAATAAATAATAAAAAATCAAATCTAAAGCGAACTGACTTAATGAAAATTAATCTCAGTGGAGTTGATTATCAAGGAGCCAATCTGAGTGGAGTTATCCTTAAAGGAGCTGATTTGAGTGAGATTGACTTTAGTGGAGCAAATCTCAGCGGTAGTGATTTTTATATGGCCAAGTTTAGGGGAGCAAACCTTAATAGAGTAAATCTTAGCAAAAGTAAACTCAACGGAGTGAATCTCAGCGGGATGGACCTCAGTGGAATAAACTTAAGTGAAGCTAATCTCAGTGGAGCCTTTCTTACTAACACAAATCTTCGAAATGCAAAACTTGATAGGGTCAGGCTTAAAAACGCAAACCTCAGCGGAGCTGATCTCAGAGCAACAAACCTCAGTAGAACGAATTTAAACAGAACTAAGCTTAAGGGTGCTTATTTTGATGGTGATACCAAATTCCCAAAAGGGTTCAATCCCGATGAACATGCAATGGTTTACAAAAGTTAAGTTTGGTAAACAGCGGCATCAAAAACGAGAAAAATCGCTGTATTTCAAGGTAATAGACTTGTTACGCATTCATGCGGAAGCAAATTGGAGATTTATAAATATTTTTAAAGAATAAATAAAAAGAAACGAAATACATGCTAATCGAGTAGGCGGCTCCGGCCCCGTTAGACCGGAGTGCGCCTCTCACACCACCGTGCGTACGGATCACGTACACGGCGGTTCACGAACCTACAGTCTTCCGAACTTTCAGATAGTATGATTCCAGCGACACATAGCCACGACTTTCCAAACGACCAATCGTGATCGTTGTACTCAATATCGGACTACAAGCCACAGCCCATCTTCCCATACGCGTTCTGCTCCATGCATAAGCCATCCCTTTCGGAATTCCCAAACGCATCAGATTCTTCATCTTGCGGTTCGGTTTCTTCCAATCATGCCAGATACAACCACGCAAACGACGGCGTATCCAGACATCAATGACTCGCAGTTTTGCATGCATATTTGCGTACTTGAAATAGTGCATCCAACCTTTCATTACCTGGTTCAGTTTTGCTATCCGTTCATCAAAGGTCATCGGGGTCGTCTTGCGGGTGATCCATTTGATCTTCTCTTTTAACCTTTTCAAGGCAAAGATGTCCGCAACCAGTTGGTACTGTCCCTTTGAGCCTTTGCAAAATACCGGCACAAAACCATAACCAAGCATGTAAAACTTACTCGGACGACGGATTCCACTTTTCTCGCGATTAATCGGCAAACGGAGTTCATCGCGTAGGAACAAGTAAATACTATTTCCAACACGTCTCGCTGCCGTCTTGCTCTTGAGGTACACACTGAAATCGTCGGCGTATCTCACATACCGGTGGCCACGCTTCGTCAATTCCTTATCCAATTCATTCAGAATGATATTGGACAGTAAAGGACTCAGTGGGCTACCCTGTGGCACGCCTTTGCGTCGTTTCTCCAGTTTCCCATTCTTTTGAATAGGTGCTCGAAGAAATTTCCGAATCAGTTTCAAGGTCAGTGGGCACTTCACTCTTCGGTATATCAATGTCATCAGCAATTCATGGCTCACTTCATCAAAGAAGCTCTTCAAATCGATATCGACGATATCCTGATAGCCGTCATTGATGTTCTTGTGCGCCTGTTTAATCGCCTGATGTGCATTGCGGTTCGGACGAAAACCATAGCTATGTTCCTGAAAATCCTTTTCGAATATCGGGCTCAGTTGTTGATGTAATGCCTGCTGCAGCAAGCGGTCAACAACTGTTGGAACACCCAAAAGCCGGGTTTTCCCATTGCTCTTGGGAATTTCCACACCCAATATCGCATCAGGTTCATAGCGGCCAGACTCCACCCTTTCTTTGATCGAACTCCAGTGCGTTTTCAAATAGGAAGACAGATTGTTAACTGATCTGCCGTCGACTCCTGCTGCATCTACATAGCAAAGTTTGTTGGCTACGGGCTTTGTAAAGAAGTGGTTACTTACCCACAATGCTATGCCTCATATGCAGTTTGTATTCCTCCGCACAGATTCTTGCAGTATCGCTTCCTTCAGATTTCCGGTCACCCGGAACACCCTTGCGGCTTGCTAATGGGCTTCGCCAACTTGCCCATAAGGGACTTGCACCCTCTGGATAATCTGCGTATATTTCGATATTCAAAATACACACGTGCCATGCCGGGCACACACTTGGATTTTTATCCTGATGATTGGAAAAAAATCCCAATTAAAACAGCATCCAGTGACAAACAAAATGTGTTTACTAAAATTGTAAATCAACTACTTCAACCAGAAATCAGTGAGAAAGAATTTAAAAAACTAAAATCTAAAATTGATTTTCTGGTTTACAAACTCTACCAACTCAACTACGACGAAGTTCTGGTGATTGATCCGGCTTTTCCGTTGTCAAAAGAAGCGTATGAGAATTATGAAATTGAAAGTGAAACATGAAAAATTCTGAGATCATTTTATATACAACACCGCAGGGTAATGTTAAGGTAGAAGTCCTTGTACGGGAAGAGACAGTTTGGTTAACAATCAATAAAATGGCTGAACTGTTCGGGGCAACCAAACAAAATATCAGTTACCACCTGCAAAATATCTTCAAAGAAAATGAGTTAGGCAAAAAAGCAACTGTCAAAGAAATCTTGACAGTTCAAACCGAAGGTGAGCGCCAGGTCTCCCGCAATCTCGAATATTATAATCTGGACGCTATTATTTCAGTCGGCTATCGGGTAAATACTTCCCGGGCAACGCAGTTCCGTATCTGGGCAACCCGCGTATTGCGGGAATTTATCACCAAAGGTTTTGCTTTGGATGATGAGCGCCTAAAACAGGGCGGCACATTGTTTGGCAAAGATTACTTTGATGAATTGCTGGAACGCATCCGGGAAATTCGTGCCAGTGAACGCCGCTTCTACCAGAAGATTACGGATATTTATGCCCAATGTAGCATTGATTACGATCCGCAGTCTACAGTAACCGAACTTTTCTACAAAACAGTCCAGAATAAATTGCACTGGGCCATCACCGGAAACACAGCAGCTGAAATAATTGCCCAGCGAGCAGATTCCGCTAAGGACCACATGGGATTGACAACCTGGAAAAACGCACCTAAAGGTAAAGTCTTAAAATCTGATGTTACCGTTGCCAAGAATTATCTTAATGAAAAAGAAATCCGCAATCTTAACCGTATTGTTACCATGTATTTGGATTTTGCAGAATTACAGGCAGAACGGCAAATCCCAATAAAAATGCAGGAATGGGCAGAACGTTTGGATGCCTTTCTGCAGTTTAATCAATACGATGTGTTGAACAACCCCGGCCAAGTTTCTGCCGCCGTTGCCAAAGAAACCGCTGAAAAGGAATATGAAAAATTCCGCATTATTCAGGATGAAAAATTCATTTCTGATTTTGATAAAGAAGTGAAGAAATTAAAAAAGAAAGACAAGGGCAAAGGACAATAAAAAATAATTGTAAATGAACCAGATAGCCCTTTATTGATTTTAGAATTTATAAATGATCATCGGAAAGTAGCAGACCCGAATTTAACCATTCATCGCTGTACAACACGTTTGACTTTTAATGAAAATGATAAAACATTAATTGGCCCATATTACACATCACCGGAAAGAAAAAACTATGGGCAGATTAATGTTAATAGGCAATAAATCAGGGAAAGGCAGTGGCTAATCTTGCATTATCATGCCTAATAGTCGGCACTTCATTTATTACAAATGCTCTGTATATAAAAAATGACCACAAGTTTAATTGGCTTTTTATTGGATTAACTTCAATATTATTTGCACCTATTTTACTCCAGCGAGCCCATATTTTTGATCAGTGGCACTATCGAGACCTGAAAAATGCATATGACACAATAATCGAAAAGAACAAACATAAAAAGCCTCTTGTACCGGACGCTTAAAGGCGCCAGTCAAGGATACGTCAGGCAATAAAAATATGCTACGAGTAAAAATATGCTGTATAAGTTCCCATGAAGAAGCATCGACGGCCATAAAGTATGGTGCTTCCGCTTTGGGTTTCGTTTCGAGTATGCCAAGCGGCCCGGGCGTCATATCTGAATCCTTAATAGCCCAAATCGTATCAAGGGTACCACCACCCATAGGAACATTTCTTCTCACTTCACGGACAGATGTGCAGGGCATAATAGCACAACAGAGAAAATGCGGTGTCAACACAATTCAAATATGTGACCGTATTAGCACGGATCACTATCGCATTCTAAGAAAAAACCTGCCGGGAGTATCACTTATACAAGTCATTCATGTGGTGGGGGAAGAATCCATAAAGGAAGCGAAAGAAAGTGCAAATTACGTCGATGCACTACTTCTAGATTCTGGCAACCAGGCGCTTGAAATCAAGGAGCTTGGTGGCACGGGAAGAACACATGACTGGAATCTGAGTAGAGAAATAGTTACCCTCGTTGATATTCCTGTGTTCCTCGCTGGAGGTTTAAAACCGGACAATGTTGCTATGGCGATTAATGCTGTAAAACCTTTTGGCGTCGATGTCTGCTCGGGTGTGCGATCGAATAATGAACTGGACAAAAACAAGTTGCACGAGTTTATTACTAATGTAAATAATACGGTTTAAGGCTGACTCATAAACCTACCCTGCTGCTTACGCTTTGCTAAAAAGCTCACCTGTTTTTCAAATAAATCTCATACAAACCCCTGAGCGTCAAAGTTGGTTCGACCTTTTCTACTGAAGGCAACTCCGGCAACAAGACCGGCGCCAAACCGCCCGTTGCGATAACCCGGATATTTTCTCCCATTTCACCACGCAATCGGCGCAAAAGGCCTTCGACCATTTCCGCGCCACCAAACATCAAACCCGACTGCATGCTGCTTTCCGTGGAGCGACCGACTATGTTTTCGGGAAATTTTAAATCAACCATAGGCAGTTTGGCAGCGAGATGGTGCAGGCTCTTTGCAGTGCTTTCCACGCCGGGAGCGATAATTCCCCCAAGGTATTCGCCCAAATCCGAAACGATATCAAAGGTGGTTGCCGTCCCAAAATCCACAATGACGAGAGGGCCGCCATATTTTTCAAAGCCCGCCACGGCATTGCAAATACGGTCCGCACCAACCGTGTGGGGATCAACGTTCTTTATGGTTATGCCCAACTCAATATCCGATGAGACTTCCACAACTTTGACCTTCAGGTGTTTGTTGATCAGACGTAACAATGACACAGTCACCGAGGGGACAACGGAGCCCAGGGCTATGCCATGCACTTCGCTGAGATCAATATTGGCACCTCGCCCGAGCATGTTCATAAACACCCATATTTCATCTTCCGTGCGGGCCACCTGGCTCGAAAGGCGCCAGCTCTGGGTCAGCTGGCCGTTTTCGTATAATCCTAAAGTTATATTGGTGTTACCGACATCCATTGCGAGTATCATACTCACTCCTTATTTCGATTTGGATTTCATCCTGCCGCGCTGCTCCAACGGATGGAAATCACGTATGACTGTGTGCAAAAAACTGCGATCTATATGGGTGTAAATCTGAGTCGTGGAAATACTGGCGTGCCCAAGCATCTCCTGGACAGCGCGTAAATCAGCGCCTCCTTCGAGCAAATGGGTTGCGAAGCTGTGGCGGAAAGTATGCGGGGACGCATGTTTTTCAATTTTGGCGGCTTCCAGATATTTTCGTATAATTTTCCATGCCCCCATGCGGGAAAGTTTTCGTCCGCGATTATTGAGGAAAACGACATCCTGTGAAATAAAAGGATTTGCCAATTCGGGACGGCCGTAGCGCAGATAATCCTGCATAGCCTGAACAGCCACCTCCCCTATCGGCACAAGCCGTGTTTTGCGGCCTTTGCCAGTCAATTGCACAAAACTCTCTTCAGCAAAGTAATCACTGCGTTCAAAATTCAGTGCCTCGGATATTCTGCATCCGGTTCCATATAAAAATTCCAGAAGGGCCATGTCGCGTAATCCCAAAGCAGTATCCGGGACGACACAATCAAAAACAGCTTCAATTTCGTGTATTTCCAGTACATCCGGCAAATAACTTTTGCGGCGTTTATAGGAAATTAATTGAGCGGGATCAGAGGCACAATAGTTTTCAGCGTGTACGTAGCGATGGAACATGCGAATCGCTGCGCATTTGCGCGCAACCGTTGCTTCAGCAAGCTCTAATTCGTCGAGGGCAGATAAAAATTCGCGTATGTCTTTCGTTTCGATTGCGTTGAGGGAAGGAACTTTTTTTTCGCTGAGCCAGGTGTGGTAGTGGGCAAGATCGAGGCCGTAGGCTTCAATTGTATTTTGCGCCAGATTTTTTTCAGCAGCAAGGAAAGCTAAAAACTCATCGATGAGTTCAGACAGGAAATCTTGTCGTTGCGACATTTTCATAAAAAGCTGCGGTGATACCCGTCAGTCATCTCCATCAACAAGTGCATCGGCGTCAAGGCGCTCATCACCGCTTCCGAGCAGATGCTCTGATAAGGAAAGA
This sequence comes from Deferribacteres bacterium, assembly GCA_020633655.1. Classification (GTDB taxonomy): domain Bacteria; phylum Zhuqueibacterota; class Zhuqueibacteria; order Zhuqueibacterales; family Geothermadaptataceae; genus Bioreactorimicrobium. The sequence goes on along the minus strand of JACKDF010000005.1, from coordinate 353,673 downwards.
GCGATACTCGACATCATCACTTCCGGACCGAGACGTGTGAAATCACCGGAAAGCACAGATTCATCTACGTTTGAGTAAAGGGAGCATCCAGCGCCCGCTTCGACTATGAGTCCGCTAATCCGCCCCATGTGTTGCGCGACAAAGGTGACTTCCCCCAGCATTTTACTGATGACATAGCCGGTACAAAATTGCAATTGCAGAAAGGCACTTGAGGTATAAACGATGAGCAGGCTGCCTTCATGACTCCCGATTTTGGTGTGCGGGTAAATTTCGAGGCTAATTCGTCTGTCCTCTTCACCAGTAATGGTGAGACGATAATTGGTGCCCATATCTTTGTATGTCGCATTAAGTGCTTCTGCTATATTCTCGATGTCTGCTTTGGTAAATTTCATGAGTCACCTCGACCTGTATAAATCGGGGAAATGCCGTAAATTTGAATTTGAATATAAAGATTAATTGACCGGTTGTCAAGTTCTACTACAAACTCGATACGACAAGATTGATCATCGTATCCTTGGGTACTTCGGTGCCACTTTGCAGCGATTGCTTTATCACCGTTTCCGGCAACAACGCATTCATTGGCTGGTAGCGAATTGAGCCGATCTGCAAACCTGCCTGCTCAATGATATCCCGCGCATCGTCCAGTGTTCGCCCTTCCACCGAGGGCACGATGAAGACACTCGGAACAGAACCCAGACTGATGGTCAAATCGATAAATGTGTTCATCGGCACTTCCACACCGGGAGTGATGGATTGCCGTGTCACCACACCTTTGGGATAATAACTGGAATATTCATAGTTCTTTTTACCAAGTCGAAGTCCAAAACGCGAGAGCACCAGTTTGCTGTCCCGGTCAGAGATGCCAACGATCTTCGGCATTTCAAAGCGGCGTTCTCCTTTGCTGAGAATAACGCTAACTCGGCGGCCTGATTTCACCGTCGCTCCCGGCTCGGGTACTTGCTTGATGACATAACCCATTGGAAAACGTGAGTCGTATCGCTCTTCGCTTTTGACGATAACAAATCCTTCTGCCGCCAGCGCACGCTTTGCATCTTCATACCGAATTTTCGTTACATCCGGCAATGGAATTGCTTCACCATGTTTCGTATAAATGGGCATGACGATGAGATCCATGAGAAATCCAAAGACAACCATCGCGGCAAAAAGGTATACTGTGACACGGATAAATTTGTAATACCAGAGAGATTTTATTTTGTCCAGAATGATATTCATCACTTATTCCATGTTAATTATTATTTCTTCGCAAACGTGCTGAAAAGCTCCCATCGATCGCATGTTTGTGCGGCCATGTACGAACAAAGCCATTGTTGGTTACATACTTTTTATCGATGAATTCAGTGGCTTTTTCGATAGTAAAATGCGAATTTTTTTCTAAAAAATCTGCTATGACTTCCTCGTTCTCCGATTTATCAATAGTACAAGTTGAATAAACCAGGCGTCCGCCAGGTTTCACAAGGGTCGCCGCATTGGCAAGTATCTCTTTTTGAAGTTGAACTAATGGTTTTAAATCGTAGGGTTTTCTTTGCCATCGCAGATCGGCTCGCCGGGCCATAACCCCTAAACCACTGCATGGCGCATCGATGAGAACTGCATCGGCTGGTTGTGTCTTAAACTCGCGTGCGTCTGCCAGAATAGATTTCACATTTTCAAATCCAGTTTTGGCTGTATTTTCTTCAAGGATATTCAAACGTTTTTTCACCGATTCAACAGCCACCACATGTCCCTTCTCACCAACCAAAGCGGAAATCGCCATTGTTTTTCCTCCGGGTGCCGCGCACAAATCGACAATTGTCTCCCCGGCTTGTGGTGCCAGTAATTCAATTGCCATACCGGAACCGGGATCCTGCACACAAAAAGCGCCGTCTTTCCATCCGGGTATATTCTGCAATGCCGAGTGCGATTTTACTTCAAAATAGCGAGGGAAATCTGCTACAGGTTCAAGAAATTCGGAAAAGGCATCGGTCATTTTCATGTCCTTCAGGCGTCGGACATAGACGGATTGGGTTTGGTTGTTTGCAATCAAAAAAGCCTGTAGTTCATTTTTGCCAAACTGCCGGGCAAATTGTTTCACCAGCCATTCGGGATGACTGTAGTACTCGGCTAAAGCGGATAAATTATCATCCTTTGGCTTTTCCAGACGATAAGGATTTCGCTGAAAATTGCGTAATACCCCATTGACCAGCCGGGCGTAGCGCAAAGAAACAGTGCGCTTCGCGATTTCCACTGATTCAGAAAGTACAGCATAATCAGGGATTTTTTCTAAAAATAAAAGCTGATAAAAGGCCGTGCGCAGTATATTTTTCAATTGGCTCGAAAAAGATGCATAGCCCCTTGTAATATAATTTTTTATAACAGCATCGAGATGGCGTTTGTTACGCAACACGCCATAAACGATTTCCAGACACAGGGCCCGATCCAGTGGAGAAAGTTGTTGAAAACCACGCGATTTTTCAATGAGATGATTTATATAATCCCCTTCGATTTCATTCGTGCTCAGGAGTTCCACTGCGAGCAAACGCGTGTTGTTTTTATGCAGCGCCAAACCTTTCCCCTGGTTTAATTTGATTGCCTCGGAGAAAATCAGCCACAGGTAAACGTTTTTTCCCCTCCAGCTGAACTTCGGTGAGATGCAGCAGGCCAGCCCTTGTGGCAACGGCCAGCACACCATTTTTCGCATCCGCGGTGATAATGGTTCCCGGCGCTTTTTCAGCACGGCCATCGAGTACTTCGCACTGATAAATTTTTAGACGTTTTTGTTTGTACCAGGTAAATGCTGTTGGAATGGGAGCCAGACCGCGAACAAGATTTTGGATTTGTTTTGCGCTTTTATACCAGATAATTTCGCAAGTTTCCTGGGTAATTTTCGGCGCTTTCGTGACGTCCCCATCCTGTCTCTCCGATTCGATTTCCTTTTGCATCCATTTTTCAACGGTCGTTAGCAAAAGCCTGGCACCAATGACTTTCATGCGATCATAGAGCTCACCGAAGTTTTCATTTTCCCCGATGGGGATTTTTTCCTGCAGCAACATCTCACCGGTATCAACTTTTGCATCGATTAAAAATGTTGTAACGCCAGTGACGGATTCACCATTTATAATTGCCCAGTTAATCGGTGCAGCTCCACGATAAGCAGGCAACAGAGAACCATGCAAATTAATTGTTCCTCGTGGGGGAATCGTAAAAACCGGACGCGGCAGAATTCGAAAGGCAACAACGATGAATAAATCAGCCTGGCATGCTTTCAATTGTTCGATGAATGATTCTGCGCTCAAGTCAATTGGTTGATGAACCGGAATTTTGTGTTCCTTTGCCCAAACCTTCATGGCTGATTCATGTAAATTATTTCCCCTGCCAGCTTTTTTATCGGGCACAGTGACGACTGCAACAATTTCATGCCCAGCTTCAAATAATGTCTGGGCACTGGCAACAGCAAAATCCGGCGTACCCATGAATACGATACGCGCCATCTAAGCAAGCCCCAATTTGCGAAATTCAATGAGTTCTTTTTGCGCTTCGAATTGCAAAGCGTTGAGTTTTTTGCTCAACATACGCAACCGCATCGAGCCGAGATGATCTGTAAAAAATACACCAAGCAAGTGGTCAACTTCATGCATGATTACACGAGCCAAAGTATCACTGCATTCTTCTTCGTGTTCATTGCCGGCTAAATCCTGGTAGGTTAAGCGAATATTTTGTTCACGTGTGACATTTTCCGTGATTCCCGGAATGCTCAGGCAGCCTTCCTCAATGGTGTATTTTTCGCCGTACCGTTCCTGAATGACAGGATTAACGTAGGCGACTGCTTCCTTCCCTTCCTCAATTAATGCCATATCGACGACAATTAAACAAAGGGACTGACCAATCTGTGGTGCCGCAAGCCCAATGCCTTCCGCATCACGCATCGTTTCGATCATATCCTCTGCAAGAGTCGCTAATGATTCGTCAAATATTTCTACCGGTTTGGCTTTCGCACGAAGAACCGGATCGCCATATTTTCGAATGGGCAAAAGGGCCATTTAACTCTCCAACTTTTGTGACACAGCTGATTTCAAAATATCGATTTTATTGTCTTTACCAATTTCTATCGTAAAGGCATTCTCTTTTACACCGACAATTTTGCCGAAGATTCCACCGGAAGTCACGATTTTATCCCCTTTTTCAAGACTTGCGAGCATATTTGTATGCTCCTTTTGTTTTTTCATCTGCGGGCGGATCATAAAGAAATACATGACGCCAAATATCAGAACGATTGGCAAAAAAGTCCCTATTGGATTGGCCGCTCCCTGTCCAGGTTGCGTGCCCATAAAAAGAAATGTGTTCAAAAGTTCCACTGCTTTCTCCGTTTTTGTTTTTTTGAATATTGTTTTTTTCTCAGCTCATTAATTTAAAATTTAAAATAAAAAAAGAAACAAGGAGTTTAACGGTAAGTAATCCGGGTTTTACTCCTTATCACCCGACCTGTAACGCGAATAAAACTCCTTCCGCCACGCGACAAAACGATTTTGTTCAATTGCTTCCCGCATCCCGGCCATTAAATTGTGGTAAAATTGAATATTGTGTAAGCTGACCAGACGCATGACGAAAAGTTCGTTGGCTTGCAATAAATGGCGAATATAAGCACGGGTGAAATGCTGACAAGCATAACAACGGCACTTCTCATCGATGGGATGAAAATCATCCTTGAATTGCGCATTCTTCAAATTGAGGGTTCCCTGCCAGGTAAACGCCTGCCCTTTGCGGCCATTGCGGGTCGGCATGACGCAATCAAACATATCGACACCAAGATTGACAGCTTCGACGAGATTTTCCGGTTTGCCCACGCCCATGAGATATCGTGGCTTATCGATTGGCAATACCTCTGTTGCCACTTCCGTCATGGCATACATCGCCGGTGCGGGTTCACCAACAGAAAGACCGCCAATCGAATAACCGGGTAGTTCAAGTTCCACCAGTTGCTCAGCACTTTGCCGCCGCAATTTTTCGAATGTGCCACCCTGTACAATACCAAACAACGCCTGTGAATAGCCATACTCCGGCTCATTTTCCAGCCACGCAACTTTGCAACGTCTGGCCCATTCGACAGTCACCGCATTGGAACGTGCCACGTAATTTTCGTCGGCATCATGAGGCGGGCATTCATCGAAGGCCATGAGGATATCTGCACCGATGAGGCGCTGCATTTCCATGACATTTTCCGGGGTAAAATCGTGGTAACTGCCATCGATGTGGGATTGAAAGCGCACGCCATCTTCGTGGATTTTTCGAAGTCCGGCGAGACTGAATACCTGGTACCCCCCGCTGTCCGTCAGCATCGGTTTATCCCAGTTAGCAAACTTGTGCAGTCCGCCAGCCTGGCGCAAAAGTTCGGTTCCGGGCCGCAAGTAAAGATGATAAGTATTTCCGAGAATAATCTGGCTGCCGGCATCGACAAGTTCGTGGGGGCTCAGGGATTTGACGGAGGCTTGCGTGCCCACCGGCATAAAAACCGGCGTTTCAATATCACCATGAGCTGTACTTATTTTACCCCGGCGTGCTTTGGAATTTTGGTCTGTGTGTTTGAGTTGGAAGTTGAATTGAGAACTCAAAATATTTCCATATAAAGTGAATAAAGTCTAGAATATCTGGTCAAACAAATCATCGAGTCGAATTGTTTCGATAAGCTCAAAATTTTTCGGGGTAGTGATTTTTTTCCCACCAAGATTTGGTACGACCGCTTTTTTAAAACCTAACTTTGCTGCTTCATTTATTCGTTGTTCCAGTTGAGGGACAAAACGTACTTCCCCTGTTAGCCCAACTTCACCAATAAAAATCATGTCCTGTGGAACCGTTGCATTTTTCATGGAAGAAGCGATTGCGACAACAATGCCAAGATCGACAGCCGGTTCATCCAAACGCACACCGCCAGCTACGTTGAGAAACACGTCGTACATGCCCAAACGCAAACCGATACGTTTTTCCAGCACGGCTAAAAGCAAGGCAAGACGCTTGCTATCGAAACCAGTGGCAGTGCGCTGCGGCGTACCGTAATTTGTGCTCGTAACCAAAGCCTGTACTTCTACCAGAATTGGCCGTGTACCTTCGATCGCACAAACAACCGCAGATCCTGAGGCCTCGCTACTGCGCTGGCTAAGGAATATTTCCGAGGGATTGGAAACATCGATCATGCCCGTCTCATGCATTTCAAAAATACCAATTTCCCGGGTTGAACCGAATCGATTCTTCGCGGCGCGTAAAATGCGAAAGAACTGTTGCCGGTCGCCTTCAAATTGCAACAGTGTATCTACCATATGCTCCAGGACTTTTGGCCCGGCGAGATAACCTTCCTTCGTAACATGGCCAACAAGAATCACCGGGACATTTTTACTCTTTGCCAGCTCCAGAAATCGCAGTGCACATTCGCGTACTTGTGAAATGCTTCCCGGTGCACTTTCCATTTCCGGCTGGTAAATGGTCTGTACGGAATCGACGATGACCAGCTGCGGCTTCGATTCTTCAATGGCATGCAAAATGACTTCAAGATTGGTTTCTGCCAACAATAAAAGGTGTTGCGAATCGAGTCCAAGGCGGGTTGCTCGCAGTTTGGTTTGTTGGTTCGATTCTTCCCCGGAAATATACAAAACCTGAAAATCCGGTTTTCCCGCGGCCGCTGCTTCCTGCAACAGCAATGTGGATTTACCGATTCCCGGATCCCCTCCGATCAGCACCAGGGAGCCCCTAACAAGGCCATTCCCCAAAACACGATTTAATTCAGCACTTTGGAACAGGATTCGCTCATCTTCATGGGATGTAATATTATGCAGCGGAACGGCTTGTGATTTTTCACGAGTCTGTGCGGACCGGTGGCTTTTCTGTACAACCACCGATTCTTCGACAAAACTATTCCAAGCGCCACATTCGGTACAACGGCCAAGCCATTTTATGGCAACATAACCACAGCTTTGGCAAACAAATTGGGTCTTTTCTTTTTTGCGATTAATAACCTGCTCCATCCAGGATTATTTTAATAAAAATTTGCGTCATCTAGCCTGCTTTATTCATACAATGCTCAAAGTTAGCGATGGGGGCTGAGTCAAAACATGTAACTCGACATTCATGTCGCTCATTTTTAAGCTTAAACTTACGACATAAATGTCGAGTTACGGCCGTTAATTCATGTTTTGACACAGCCCCCAATCTTGGATTTACGAATAAAGCAGGCTAGTTCACTCGTAAAACAGGGTATCGAGAGAATTAGTGCATTACAACTTTACTTCCAGTAATAAAATTTTGCACAATAGGGTCCTCATGGGTGCGAATAGATTCGGGTGTGCCTGAAAAGATAACATTCCCCTCATGCAGCATAGAAATCGAATCGCCAACCTTGTAAGCACTGGCCATGTCGTGGGTAACAACTATTGAAGTAACCCCCAATTTATCACGCACACTGTTTATTAAATCGTTAATTGCATCCGCTGTCACCGGATCGAGGCCTGTTGTTGGTTCATCGTAAAGCATGTATTCCGGTTCCATCATCAAAGCGCGAGCGAGACCGACACGTTTTTTCATGCCACCGGATAATTCAGAAGGCAATTTTTTTTCAATACCTGGCAAGTTAACCAATTCCAGTTTGGCAGCGACGCGATCATCGATTTCATTCGCGGGAAAAAGTCTGTGCTCGCGAACGCCAAGACTGACATTCTCGGCAACGTTCATCGAGTCAAACAGCGCAGCGCCCTGGAAAAGCATGCCGATTTTAATCCGGGTTTTGTACAAGTCCCGCCGCCGCATGTTGACGATTGAATGGCCATCAATTAATATATCACCTGAATCAGGTCGCATCAAACCAACAATGTGCTTAAGCAGAACCGATTTACCACAACCACTTCGTCCGATAATGATGTGGCTGCTCCCTCTTTTTATATCGAGGGTAACTCCCCTTAAAACGGGCTGGTCTTCGAAAGATTTATAAACGTTTTGAATCTGGATCATCGGATTATCGTGTAGCGGTGAAAGTACGGTGCACTTCGCAAAGACATCTGAGTTATTTTAAAAATTCTTCTTTTGTTTGTGTATTAATCTGCGCTATTCCTGCAACGCCCAAAGTAAAGGATGGGCAGGGATATCCTCTTGCCCAATCCTGGTGTCTATGAATAAAGCCGCGTAATCACGGCACACTTTTACTTATCAAAAAATCAGCAAAGCCAAAATATAATCATTTATTAAAATAAGAATTGCGGAAAGCACAAAAGCATCAATGGTTGAACGTCCAACGCCTTCGGCACCGCCGTGGGTTTGAAAACCAACATAGCAACCGACAAGCGATATGGTTGCACCAAAGGCAACTGATTTTGTCAAACCACCCAAAACATTGCGCAATTCGAAAAATGTTTGCACGCTATCAAAAAACATAGTACCGCTTACTTCGAGTAATGTGTATGCAACGACATAGGCGCCAAAGAGAGCGATAATATTCGCGTAGACAGTGAGTATTGGAAGCATAATGGTCACGCCCCAAAATCGAGGCATGGCGAGATAACGTGCCGGACTGATGGCCAGACATTCCAATGCATCGATTTGTTCGGTCACTTTCATCGTCCCCAGCTCAGCTGCGATTGAAGCGCCAACACGGCCAGCGAGAACAAGAGCCGTGAGCACCGGTCCGAGCTCCATGAAGATTGCTATGGCAGTGGCACCACCAAGGTAGGTCAGGGAAACCATTCCTTCAAACTGATAAGCAGCCTGCCATGCGGAAACCGCACCGGTAAACAGCGATGTGACAGAAACCAGGGGCAGAGACATCACGCCAACGGCATGCATCTGTTCAATGATTATTCGTCGGTCACGCCAGGCTGTCCGCGATTCAAAAATTATTTGTGCAAGTAGAATAAACGTCCCACCTGCCCGTTCGAGGAATTGTAAAACATTGCGTCCAAGTGCTTGTGTCAGGTATACAACCATATTCTCATCTCATCCCGCAACGGAGCAAACAGCCGTTTTCATTCATTTTAATGCAATTTGGTCAGGCAACCGGGTTAATACAATGGGAGTACAGGGCAGTGATACCCGAATTATTACGCTCCCGCGAACCCAGTAATTTAAAAACTTCGATTGTATATGAAAGGAAAAATGCGGAATTAGTGCATGTGCATTGTTTTATTGACCGTTTCAAAGCTGTCTTGTAAAACAGGACTCAAAAACGGAATTCCCAGAGACAATCCGCGTAAAATGAGGATAACCGCAAGGGCTGTTGCAGCGATAGGAATGAGACGGTTGAAAAGAGATTTCCAGCGAACGGAGAGTAGCCCGCCGAGCAAGGAAGTGAGAAGCAGCATTGGCGCTGTACCAAGTCCGAAAACGATCATGAAGATCGTGCTATTCACAATAGATCCCGTTGCAACGGCACCAGCAAGTGCGGTATACACAAGACCACACGGTAAAAATCCATTGAGAACACCTATTATGAAAAAAGACGGAATTGTTTGTTTTTGCAGCAAGCGTCCAAATGTTTTTTTCCAAATTTTGGAAGTTGTGAAAAAACTGGTCATCGAATTTGTATAGCGACTGGGAATGAAGACAATAATAAGGATAGTCACACCAAGTATAATTGACAGCGCCCTCTGGAATCCGGCGAGAGAAATGGCCTGGCCGATGATGCCCATAACAAATCCCATTAAGGCGTATGTGAAAGCCCGACCAAAATTATAAAATAACTTGCGAGTCCAGGCTGGAAGGGAGTTTTCTCCGGTGCCGGGCAAAGCCAGTACCAGCGGTCCGCACATACCGACACAATGAAAACCACCTACTAATCCCAAAACAAGCGCTGTCATAATAAACATTATTTTTCCCTCGCCACCGTTAAACTCTGTTCATGGTAAAATTCTCTGATGCCATCCGACCAGTTCAATTTAATCTTCCAAAAGCCATCCACCAGTTTGCTTGCGGGAAAGACCTGCTGGTGATTTGCATCAAACATTAATGGTGTTGTCCAGTCCAAACTCGAATCGGAAGGTCTATAGAACATAATCAGACCTTTTACCTTGTTCCGGTCAAAAGAAGCAGGAAAACTCAAGACAAGCAAATCCCGCTCTTTATCAATTTGAACGGTAGGCTGTTCCGGCAAATTTTGTGAACTTTTAATCCTGTCAATTTGCTCGGAGTAGGCCACTCCTTTCTGGTAATAATCCTTTTCCACTAGGTCAACTTTTTGCGTAAAGGAGAAAATAGCCCATGATATCATTGATAACATGTAAACAGCTATTACCAGCGTCAGATAAAGTGGCCACTTTGTTTTTTTCTTTGATTCCATTTTTTATAGTTTGTCCGGTGCCTGAAAGGTTGTATCCACATCTTCGATGAGTTCTTCACCTCGCCACACTTGAATAGTAATTTTGTTTCGACCTGCATGCAATTCACTTCGAGGCAGCTCGATGACCATGGTCGATGAATAGAGCTCGTTTTTCGGCACGATAAGATCACCTTGATTCAGGCGAATTCTGGCTTTCATGTCTTTTATTGTGAAATGAATAGGAATTTCATTAAAGGTTTTGTTCACGATTTTAAAATTATAAACATTGCTGAAGCCACCATCAGCGGTCTCGTTGTATAAAATACCAGGCGTTCGAAGCACGGTTGTTTCCACATCTTTACGGGTGAGAAGCACACCGGTAAAAATCAGGATAATCAGCATTAAAACGGCTGTATAACCAATCACACGTGGGGTAAAAATGCGCTTATCGCCTGTTTTAATCCCATTATAGGAGGCGAAACGGATCAACCCAGTGGGTCGTTTCACCTTGGTCATGACGTCATCACAGGCATCGATACACGCGGTACAGTTAACGCACTCCAACTGTGTACCGTTTCGAATATCGATACCGGTCGGACACACATCGACGCATTGGTGGCAATCGATACAATCACCTAATTCTGCATCAGGGTTATTTCGGGATTTTTTCCCACGAGGCTCCCCTCGAGTAAAATCATAGGAAATAACAATTGAGCTCTTATCGAGAAGTACAGATTGATAGCGCCCGTAGGGGCACACAATAACACACGCCTGTTCACGAAAATAAGCAAAGACAAAGTAAAATATAAAACTGAATACCATCACGGCAGTAAAGCCCGAAAAATGTTCCGCCGGGGACTGATTGACAATCTGCCACCATTGTTCACTTCCAACAATGTATGCCATGAATGTATTGCCGATAGAGAACGCGATAAGAAAGAAAATTGCTTGCTTGAAACCTTTTTTAAAAATTTTGGATGGTGTCCAGGGTGCTGCATTTAATTTTCTTTGTTTTGCAGCATCGCCTTCAATCCAATATTCGATTTTCCGGAACACCATCTCCATGAAGACTGTTTGCGGACAGGCCCAACCACACCAGACCCGCCCGAAAACTGCGGTAAAAGTGACAATGAAGATGATAAAACTGAGCAGCATCAATGCGAAAAGATGAAAATCCTGCGGCCAAAAAGCAGCACCGAATATTACAAACTTACGTTCGAAAATATTCACCAACAACAGCGGTTGCCCACCTATGCGGATAAATGGTCCTGAATAAAGCAATGCCAGCAAAAACAGGGAAACAATAGTTCGTGCATTGTAGAACTTTCCCTTTGGTTTCTTCGGTGTAATCCAGATTCTTTTACCGGCCTGATCAACTGTTCCGATCGTATCGCGAAAACTCTCATCACGTTTGTAATCCGCATTCACTGTCATTTTATCATCACTCATTTCATTTTACTCCATTCCTACCTTTGTGCCTTCTGGTGCTTTGGCATTCGGTGGATTTGTTCCTTGCAGGGTTAATACATAACTTCCTACTTCAAGTATTTGCTGTTGCGACAACGTTGCATTCCAGGGGATCATGCCTTTTACAGGACGGCCATTGGTAATCACTTCAACGATGCTGGCAATATCGCCTTTGCCGTTAATCCAGTAATCATCGGTCATATTGGGACCAATAAGACCTTCACCATTCGCACCATGACACGCAATACAATTCGTTGCCCAAATCTGTTTGCCACTGCCAAGAGAAGCGGCATCCGTCAACGGAGTCAACTCTGTCTGTGTTGGTGCAGTCAGTTGTTGTGTCGGGGCTGGTGCGGCCATCAGCGTACTTGCAAACAACGATTTAGGTGTTTGCTCGGCTTTACCCGTGTAATACGGATTAGTGTAACCCGGAATCACCATCGCTGTTTCAGCCGGTTTTTCGTAATTTGGATCCATTTCTTTTTTATAAAGATCTTCCTGCAAAAAGCCCATACTGAAAACGTGATAGTACAAAACGTAAACTACAGCAAAAATAATCGTGAAATAGAACAAATTAAGCCACCATGGTGGCAGGTTATTATCCAACTCCTGAATCCCGTCATAATTGTGATCCAACAGTTTATCATCATATTGTTGAGCCATATATTTATTCTCCTTTAGTGGAAAGGGCATCTGGATTGTCCAATGGCATCTTTGCATATTCCTTGATTGTTTTTTTATCGATTTTCATGACCCAGCTTATCATCAGGACAAAAAATACGATAAAGACGCAAAGAAAAATAATTGGTACCAGATCATTCCCGTGCAAATGTGTTAATGCCTCTTTAAACATAGTAAACTCCATTTAAGCTGTTCAGACTTTAGCCACCTGAACAGCTTACTATCTGTTGAACCTGTTATTCGACCAGATTACCTTCAGGTGCTTTTGGATTTGGCGGATTTGTTCCCTGCAATTTTGCCAGGATAAAGCTGCCTACCTGAAGCATTTCTTTCTCTGTTAAGGTTGATTTCCATGAAATCATCCCTTTCGCAGGCACACCTTCACGAATAACATTCAGGATTGTACCAATACTCCCATTTCCATGAATCCAGTATTTATCGGTCATGTTTGGACCAATGAGACCTTGTCCCTGATCGCCGTGGCAGACGACGCAGTTTTTCTGCCAGATCGCTTTACCACTTTCGATGCTTGCATCGTCCGTGAGGGCGGTGACATCCGGAACTGGTAAGGAGCTAATATCTGTGGTCTCAACTTCTTTGCCTACTTTGATATCCGTGCCAAGACGCTGTAAAAAAGCGATCAAGGCAACTATTTCTTTGTCTGCACTCGTCTCAACTGTTGAGGCTTTTAAATTGGCTACGATAGTTTCTGCTTGTGCCTTCATATCGGCTTCAGCTTTATCCTCGTAACCTTCCTCATAAGGTACACCAAGTGTACGCATTGCGCTAATCTTGCCTTTGATGTTGCTTGCATCCAGCGTATTGCTGATCAACCATGGATACGGTGGCATCAAAGAACCGGGAGACATCGAACGAGGATCGCGCATATGGTTGAAATGCCAGCCATCGGGGTACTTTTTACCGACCCGTTGCAAATCTGGGCCAGTACGTTTTGATCCCCACAGGAATGGGTGATCATAAACGAACTCACCAATTTTTGAATATTCACCATAACGTTCTGTTTCAGAGCGGAATGGACGCACCATTTGCGAGTGGCAATTGTTACAGCCTTCACGGATGTAGAGGTCACGCCCTTCAAGCTCAAGTGGTGTATAGGGTTTAACTGTCGCGATGGTCGGAATCTGACTCTTGTCGGTCAGGAAAGGAATAATCTCTACCATGCCACCAATAAGAATTGCGATCAATGTTACCACCAGAAAACGCATTGGACGACTTTCAATCCAACGGTGCCAGTAAATATGGCCATGAGCGCCTTCTTCGCGCTCCAGTGCTGGTGCTTCTGCAGCTTCATCAGCTACCAGACTTCCACTCTTCGCTGTTTTATATAAATTGTAAACACCGATCAAAACACCCACAAAATAGATGGTTCCACCGATGGAACGAATAATATACATTGGAACGATTTGCAATACGGTTTCAAGGAAGTTCGGATATTGCAAGAGGCCATCACTGGTGAACTGCTTCCACATCAAACCTTGTGTAATACCGGCCCAGTACATCGGGATAACCCAGAACAAGATACCGAGCGTTCCTATCCAGAAGTGCAGGTTTGCCAGTGAAACAGAATGCAGTTTGGTTTTGTAGATTCGTGGAAATAACCAATAGGCAACGCCAAACGTGAGAAATCCGTTCCAGCCAAGGGTACCAACATGAACGTGGGCAACTGTCCAGTCCGTATAATGCGACAGGGCATTCACACTTTTAATAGAAAGCATCGGTCCTTCAAATGTTGACATCCCGTATGCCGTTACGGAAACAACCATGAACTTAAGTATTGGATCTTCACGTACACGATCCCATGCACCACGCAAGGTCAATAATCCGTTAAGCATACCACCCCATGAGGGTGAAATGAGCATTAAGCTGAATACCATACCTAATGTTTGAGCCCAATCTGGCAATGAGGTATACAGCAAGTGGTGGGGTCCAGCCCAAATGTAAATGAAAATCAACGCCCAGAAATGGACAATTGACAGACGGTAGGAAAATACCGGGCGATTTGCGGCTTTGGGCAGATAGTAATACATTAAGCCTAAAAATGGTGTTGTTAAAAAGAAAGCCACAGCATTGTGACCATACCACCATTGAACAAGAGCATCCTGAACACCGGCATAAACTGAATAACTTTTCAGAAAGGAAACGGGCAATTCAAGGGAGTTGAAAATGTGCAGCACAGCAACAGTAACAACCGTTGCAATGTAGAACCAGATAGCAACGTACATGTGACGCTCACGACGTTTGATAATGGTTCCAAACATGTTCACTGCAAAGGCAACCCAAACCACTGCAATTGCGATATCGATTGGCCATTCAAGCTCTGCATATTCTTTAGAGGTTGTGATTCCTGAAACCAAAGTTAATGCAGCAGAAACGATAATTAATTGCCAGCCCCAGAAATGAAATTTACTGAGAAAATCGCTCCACATACGGGCTTTACACAGTCTTTGCAAACTGTAATAGATGCCCATAAAAATAGCATTTCCGGCAAAAGCAAAAATAACCGCATTCGTATGAAGCGGGCGCAGGCGGCCAAAGGTTGTATAGGCAATGCCAAGATTTAACTCCGGCAGGTATATTTGCAGCGCGACAATTATACCCACAAGCATGCCTACAACGCCCCAGAGCATTGTTGCAATCGCAAAATTTCGCGTTATGCGATTGTCGTAATAGAATTGTTCAACAGGCATACACTACTTCTCCATCCTTTTAGGTTTGTGAGTGACATCATCCATTAGCATTCTTACAGAGGGTGTGTATGCGTCATCAAATTGGCCGCTTTTCACTGCCCAGATAAAAGCAACCAAAAACCCTAATGCTAACAGAAGACTAATTGAAATAAGTAAAAATATTATTGTCATCCGATAATTCCCTTCCGCCTTGCTTGCATGGTTGTTGCCAATGTCGCAAAGGAAACAACGGTTATCGAGCTCAATGGCATAAGAATCGCCGCAAACAGAGGCGATAGCAAGCCTTGTACTGCGAAGAAAAATCCAACTATATTATAGATAAAAGAGAGTATAAAACTTAGATAAACAATTTTAATACACGATTGGCTGAAATTTAAAAACCTGGAGAAATTGTGCAACCGATTTCCTACTAAAATTGCATCACAGGCTGGACTAAAAGCGGAAATATCGTCTGAAATAGCAACGCCGACATCACTTTGTTTTAAAGCACCAGCGTCGTTCAGGCCATCACCGATCATTAATACATTTTTTCCCTGGCGCTGCTTTTCGAGAATGTATTCAAGTTTATCTGCCGGGCTTTGCTCGAAACGGAGCTCTTTGTCTGTGCCGAATAATTCCTGTAATTGCTCGCGTTCGTGGTCGCTGTCACCGGAAAGCAAAGCAATCGTATAGTTGTGTTCTAATTCAGAAATCGTCTTTTCCAGACCAGGACGAAAAGTATTTTTGAATTCAAATCGACCACGAATTTTTCCATCGATTGCAACATAAGTCGAACTGCCCACACTGCTGTCCAGACCGTTTGCAAACGACCCGATCTTTGAAATCAACCATTGCTTTGAGCCTAATTGATATTTTTTGCCCTCAATTTCTCCGGAAATGCCTGCGCCTTCAACTTCTTCGTAAGAAACAAGTTTATCGGATACGTTTCCTACTGTGTTCTGGTAAATACGGTAACTCAGCGGATGCGTTGATTGCCGGGCTAAAGTTTTAATCTGCCTCATTTCTTTCTGCGTAAGCGATTCATCTGTAAAACTGTGAAAAATAACCGCATCGCTGCTCTGCATGGTTAAGGTTCCAGTTTTATCAAAAATAATCATATCGATTCCAGCAAGATTTTCAATAGTCTCGATATTTTTCGCGATAAAGGAACTTCGGCCAAGCAAACGCAAGGCATTACCCAGTGTAAATGGAATTGAAAGCGCAAGGGCACAAGGACATGCTATGATCAACACCGCGGTAAAGGCATCCCACGCTACGACCATATCGCGCGGCAACCAGAACAGACCAGCAATCAAGGCGATGCTGAAAACGATATATGTAAAATACCTGGAGACTGTGTCTGAAATCGTTGAAACCGTGCTTCTTGCGTGCTCTGTAAATGAATCGTGGTTCCATAAACGGGTCAGATAGCTCTGTGAAACTTCCTCATTTATTTCAAATTCCGCAGCCATACCTGCAAGCCTTCCCCCGGCATAAATAAAATCACTGCTTTTCTTCGTCACAAGTCGAGATTCCCCGGTTACAAAACTATAATCGATTTGCGCCGAGGGTGACAGCAAAGTGGCGTCTGCCGGGATCAGTTCCCGGTTTCGAACGATAATTCTATCTCCCACTTTAAGCTTGGAAATTGAAATAGCTTCTTCTCCACCGTCTTTGATCAATGTCGTTGAAATGGGAAAATAACTTTTATAGTCACGTTCGAAACTGAGTGAATCATAGGTTTTTTGTTGGAAAAGCTTACCAATGAGAAGAAAAAAGACCAATCCAGTAAAGGAATCGAGATAACCTGTGCCGGTATCTGTGAAAATTTCCCAATAACTGCGGCCCAGCAGCACGAGCATTCCCAAAGAAATGGGAACATCCATATTGATCATATTTTTCCGCAATCCCACCCAGGCGGAGCGAAAATAATCTGATGCGGAATACAAAAGCACAGGAAGTGAAAGCAGGATATTCAAATATGAAAAAAACTGCAGGAAATAAGGTTCAATCTCCCCTTCCCCAGCGAGATATTCAGGAAAACTAAGCAGCATGACATTGCCGAATGCAAAGCCTGCAACCCCCAACTTTAGCCACAGTTTGCGAGAAGCACTCGGTGTATTTTTTTGTTCGATTGACTGCAGGTTGATATCCGGGGCATAACCAATGGAGGCCAGCATTTCGACTAACCGACGCAAGCTCAACTGATCACGGGAAAATACGATGAAGGCTTCCTTCTTTAAGAAATTGACTTTGGAGGAACGAATAGCCGGATGGAATTTATGCAAATTTTCGAGAAGCCAGATGCATGCACTGCAATGGATTTGTGGAATTGAAAAAGTAACAGTGCCTGTATTTTCATCCTGAAAATCGAGTAATTTATCAGTAATCTGAGCATCATCCAGGTAGGCGAACTTGTTTTGGGGGACGTCTTCAAGTCCTTTTATCCCGGGTTTATTTTCGATGTCATAATAACTATCGAGACCGCTTTCAGCAATTATTTCATAGACGATCCGACATCCCTGGCAGCAAAAAATTTTGTCCTCAATGCGAATGTCGTCATTATCGCATACTTCGCCGCAATGAAAGCAAATCAATTTGTCTGAATTTCGTTGGTCCATACCCATTCCAATATGCGGGGCTTTGTCAAATTCTAACATGTTTTAGCTAAAGAAAGCTTTAGGATGAGTGTTCCTATCAGCGCTTCGCTTTATTTTACAAGTGCTAAAGGATTTGACCTGGAGCACTACAGTTAAATTCTTTTTACCAATTATAGAGAATGATTTTACAGGGATTTAAGTGATTCAGGAAAGTATGCTTTTATTTGACCATCTAAAAACAATTTTTTAAAACCCAATTAAAACGCATGATTAAATTGGGAAATCCAGCTTGCGGAGTATCATGCTTTTGGCGCGCACAATCAAGTTTTTTTAATAGGTTTTATAAAAAAAGAAAAATTATATTTTATTTTTGATGCGTAACGCATCTTAATTGGTCAAAATAAATTAAACTTTCAAAATTTATTTAGACAATCATTATAATTAGAATAAATAATTAAGCCAAATTAAGAATTTTGAAATAAATTATTAATATCTCGAATTTAGTCATACAGTATTAATCTGCGAAGACGTTTCATATGATAATCTCACGATAAAATTGAACTCAAAAAGCGAACCGGAATTTAACCAGTTGATTTTATTCAGTCAAAAATCTATATTTTTAACGACTAAATTCAGAGTTATTTTTTCAATTCAGGAGTAAAGTGTGAAGAAAACAAACATCGCCGGCCCGGCATTTCCGCTGAAAGGTGAGAAAACCGAATACAAAGGGATGACTTTAAGGGATTATTTTGCTGCCCACGCGTTGCAAGGCCTGCTGGCAAACGGGCACAAGCCAAATGAATGGACAGCAGAGGAAGCGTTTATTTTAGCCGATTATATGCTGGATAAAAGATTGGAAGAAAAGAAAAAAAGTTAGGAGTGTTCGACAAAATGCTTTACAGAAATCTTGGAAAAACCGGGTTACAAATCAGTGAAATAAGCCTTGGCAGTTGGTTGACTTATGGCAATACTACCGAGATGACTCTGGCAAAGGCTTGTATTAAAACCGCCCATGATTTGGGAATAAATTTCTACGATACGGCGGATGCCTATAACAATGGTGAAGCTGAACTTTTTCTTGGGGAAACATTACACGATCATGAGCGGTCAAAAATCGTTCTCGCTTCAAAGTGCTACTTTCCCATGTCCGACAACCCAAACGATAAGGGCTTATCACGAAAGCATATTTTCGAATCAGTGCATGCCTCTTTAAAAAGATTACGCACCGACTATCTCGATTTATACCAATGCCATAGATATGATGAGCAAACGCCTCTCGAGGAAACTGTACGTGCCATGAGTGATCTGGTGCAGCAAGGAAAAATTCTCTATTGGGGTGTGAGCCAATGGTCATCAGCCCAAATCCAGGAAGCAGTTGGTATCGCCCGGCAATTGGGGTGCTATCAACCGGTCAGCAACCAACCTATTTACAATATGCTCAATAGAAGCCTCGAAATTGAAGTAATGCAAACCTGTTACAACAATGGTTTGGGGATCGTTGTATTTTCGCCACTTTCACAAGGAATTTTGACCGGGAAATACAGCGGAGGACAGATTCCCGAAGACAGTCGTGCTGCCAATCAGGCAATTAACCACTTCATGCATAAACGTCTCACGCCTGAAACCTTATCCAAAGTTGATGACTTGAAGCGCCTTGCCAATGACCTCGAGCTCACTCTGACACAGTTAGCCCTTGCGTGGACGCTCCAGTCAGCGGCGGTAACAAGTGCGATCATCGGGGCATCACGGCCGGAACAAATTGAAGAAAACGTGAAAGCTGCAGGGATACAACTTTCCGAGTCAACTATGACCGAGATCGACAACTTACTTGGAACAGCACCTGTTGATCAATATACCGGACAACGAATAGTGGCCCTTAACACATCAAAAAATTAATAATTTTTGTATTTCTCTTCAATTCCCATTATATTTTTCTCCGCATAACCAGGCAAGAATGTATAAATCCAATGAATTCATCATAACGAATTGCATAAACTTCCTTTCAAAAATCATCCAGGCCAGCTTTTTTCATGCAAATTGCACACGGATGATGACCAGTAAATCTGCTTTTTATCTCAAATACGATTGCATGAATGAAGCGGTTTAATTTCAAGAAATATACTTTTTTGGAGGCTTACAAATGGCTGACGTAAAAAAATTCCCCCCATCCAACAAAACATCAGAAAAGGCACACGTCCGTTCTCTTGACGCGTACACGAAACGTTACAATGAATCCATAGCAGATCCCGAGGGCTTTTGGGCCAAAGAAGCAGAGCGATTACACTGGTTTAAAAAGTGGGAGACTGTACGCGAATACGATTTTGTTAAAGGAGAGATTGCCTGGTTTAAGGGTGGGAAACTTAACGTCAGCTACAATTGTCTCGACCGCCACGTAAATGATGGACATGGCAAGGATACTGCACTTATTTGGGAAGGCAATGATCCTGATGAATCGGCAGCTTTCAGCTACAATGAACTTCTAGGAGAAGTGCAAAAATTTGCCAATGTTCTCAAATCTTTGGGAATTAAAAAAGGGGATCGGGTCTGTATGTATATGCAAATGATTTCACAACTGCCGGTTGCTATGCTCGCCTGTGCTCGTATTGGCGCTGTGCATTCCATCGTCTTTGGTGCATTCAGCGCTGAATCCCTGCGCGACCGTATTAACGACTCCGCCTGCAAAATTCTTATCACCCAGGATAGCGGTGTTCGTGGCACAAAACACGATATTCCCATGAAAATCAATGCGGACAACGCTGTTTCCGAATGCCCATCCATCGAACATGTCGTTGTCGTTCGTCGCACCGGCCATGATGTGGAAATGCAGCCTGGCCGCGATCATTACTGGGATGAACTCATGGCCAACGCTGAACCGTTCTGCGATGCAGAGGAAATGGATGCAGAAGATCCGCTTTTCATTCTCTACACATCCGGTTCGACGGGAAAACCTAAAGGTGTTTTACACACGACTGGCGGATATCTGCTTTATACCGCTATGACCCACGAACTCATTTTTGACTACCAGCAAGGGGACATTTACTGGTGTACTGCAGACATCGGCTGGATTACCGGCCACTCGTATATCGTTTATGGCCCAATGGCAAACCGTGCCATCACAATGATGTATGAAGGCGTCCCGAATTATCCGGATTATGGCCGTTTCTGGCAAATCGTCGAAAAACACAAAGTCAACCAGTTTTATACCGCGCCCACAGCAATTCGTGCGTTGATGAAAGAAGGTGACAAATGGCCAAACGCACACGATCTGTCTTCTATTCGCCTTTTAGGTACCGTAGGCGAACCCATCAAAGAACCGGAATGGATGTGGTACCACACCGTTATTGGGAAAGAAAATTGTCCAATCGTTGACACCTGGTGGCAAACAGAGACAGGTGGCGTTCTCATTACACCGCTTCCGGGTGCAACCACCACGAAGCCGGGTTCCGCGACCTTGCCATTTTTTGGTATCGAACCAGTCTTGTTGGATGAAAGCGGTAACGAAATCGAAGGGGCTGGGGCTGGCTATCTGGCAATAAAAAAAGCCTGGCCGTCGATTATGCGCACCGTATACGGCGATCATGAGCGTTTCATTCAAACTTATTTCTTGCGCTTCCCGGGTTATTATTTCACCGGCGACGGTGCAAAGCGTGACGAAGACGGTTACTACTGGATAACCGGACGCGTTGATGACGTGCTCAATGTCTCCGGTCACCGTATTGGAACTGCTGAAGTTGAGGGTGCTATTGGACAGGCTGAGGGAGTTGCTGAAGCCGCTGTCGTAGGTTTCCCGCATGATATTAAAGGCGAGGCGATCTATGCTTTTGTTACCCCAATGAGTGGCATCGAACCGGATGGAGAAATGACCGCAGCCATTTTAGCTGCAGTAAGTAAACACATCGGTCCGCATGCAAAACCGGATAAAATTCAATACACCCCTGCCCTGCCGAAAACACGATCAGGTAAAATTATGCGGCGTATTTTGCGAAAAATCGCCTCCGGTGATTTGGAAAATGTTGGCGATACATCAACACTGGCTGATCCTACTGTTGTTGAAAATTTGGTAGAAAATAAATTATAACCTATATGCATAACCGCGAAATACACTAAACACCGAAAAGATGATTTAGGGGAAAGTGATATGAATGTATCACAAATTTCGTGTAATTCATATCCATGTGGAAATGCCATTTTTTTCGTCATTCCAGCACGTTTTTAGCCGGAATCCATTTTCGTCAGCCTCACCCAATAGTGGATTCCGGATAAATGCATTCCAATGACGACTTCCACGGATGAACTCTAATTCGTGTGTTTTGCGGTTTGAAATACCAATTCAAGGATGAAATCAATGTTTGACAATTTCAAATCTTCAGTATACAACGCACTATTCCCTCTCGTCCTCGCATTCTTTTTCCTACTTCAAACTCCAAACGGTGCTCAGGCACAAACCCTGTGGAAAATTTCAAAAAACGGCAATCATAGTTATCTTCTCGGATCTGTTCATTTTCTGAAAAAAGAGAATTATCCATTGCCAGAAAAAATCTACAAAGCCTTTGATGAATGTAGCGATCTTGTATTGGAAGCGGATATGGACAGTTTAAAACTGCCCCAGACTGCAGCACGAATGATGCAGATCAGTCAGCTTGCAAATGAGCAATTATTTAAGGACGTCGTCTCGCCTGAAATATACAAGAAAGCTTCTGATTATTTATCCGGTCTGGGTGTAAGTATCCAGTTTTTCCCACGGAGTAAACCATGGTTTATCGCCATGACGATTACTGCCCTGGAAGCAACAAAAATGGGAATGGACGCAACATTGGGACTGGATTATCACTTTGCCGAAAAAGCGCAGGAACGCAACATGCCCCTTATCGGCCTTGAATCCATTGATTTTCAAATGAATCTGTTCAACGATTTACCCATGGATTTGCAAGTTGCTTTTTTAGAAAAAACGCTTGAGGATTCAAAAGATGCTGAAGAAGACATGACGAAAATGCTCCATGCATGGGAGAAAGGCAAGAACAACGAGTTACAGCAATTACTTTCGAAAGGATTTAACGGATTTCCGCAACTGTATGATCGACTCCTGGTGGAACGGAATAAAACCTGGGTTCCGAAAATTGAAGATTTGCTGTCAGAAGGTAAAAAATATTTTATTGTCGTTGGGGCAGGGCATCTGACGGGGAACGATAGTGTCGTTCAGTTATTAAAGGCACGGGGAATCAAAACTAAAAAACTATAAAAAAAGGTTGGCTCGCCAGGCGAAACCAACCTTTTTTTAAAAATTTCTAATTAAAATTAAAAAATAGCTTTCACTTGTTCAGCAGCCTCTAAAGCTATTTTTGCTACTGGCTTACCAACGTACTGACCAGCATAATCCGAAACATTTACTTGCGGAACCTGTAGTCCGAGGGCACCGTTGATCACCGTAATGAACTGATTCGCAACAATTGCATATCCGGCATCATTCGGGTGAACACCATCTAGACTAAATGCAGTGTGTACTGGATCGAGCAGAACAAATTTTCCACTCATACCATCAATACCCGATGCATTCAAAACGCTTAAGGCAGCATTCATATCGGCAACCGGCGCCTGAAATGTTTGTGCCAGGCTTGCAATGACACCATTGAATTCATCAACACGAGTTTTAATTGTGGTAGCTTCGCTCGCTGTAATGGTAACCGAACCTGGTAATGGTTGACCTGTGGGAACCAATCCATTTGCTTTCATTGCTGCAACCATTGCACTAGCATTTAAAGATGGAAATCCCATTGCGACCAAAGCCGCGGAATCAGGTACACCGACGCCTGCCTGATACATGGAAAGGGCGGGGATCGTCAAATGTGCAACACCGGTTTCTTCCGTTACCAAAGGAACGTAGAGTTCAGCGTTAGGGAGTGGATTAAAATCAACATTCACAACTTCGTTGACACCATCGCCATTGACATCAGCAACTGTAGAGATGACAGGAACACCCATACCGGCATTGATAACACCATCCAATGCATTTACAAAGGGAATATCGGTTACGTATGGAATATTTGCTAAAATCAACGCGGCATGTGTGCTTGTACGAATTTTCGTTAAAACACTGGTGTAGTCCGCTGTAAAATTTGCCGTTGGAGTGAGCAAGTTTATATTCCCACCTGCAAGAGCGGCACCAAGTGCATCGTTGTTACCGATCCATAGAATCATCAGGGAAGGATTTAACAATATTGCTTGCTCGATTTGTGTTGTGTTTCCTAAATTTGGATTACGCAATATCATATCAAAGAACAGGTTTGAACCACTTGCGGAGGTAGCAGCACCTGTTGCATTGAAAACATCATGCAAGGTTGCGCCTGGCACACCAAGGTTGTCGTATGGACGTGCAAGTGTCGCATTTTTCAGTAAGGTTAATGGATTTACTGTGAGCGGCTGTGCAGTAATATCTCCGTTAACAAGTTGCAGTGGCGTCATTCCCGAGGTACTCCCAATTCCCGGCTCCGCGATGAGCGGTTGCTGGAATGATTGTTTGCCCAACTGACGCGCAATAAGAGCTGGATAACTGTTAACCTGAGCGGTTTCAACCATACCGGAGGACTGGAATCCTGCGGTTAAACTATTACCAACAGCAACGAATTTACCCTGTGCAACGACCTGACCGAGGGTTGCATTGAGTTCCGGCTGATCTGGTGCTGATAAGTCACAGCCGGAGTATAGAATAACGCTCGCAAACATAAGAGCGATGATTAAAGTTCTCTTCATATTTATCTCCGTTTCTCTTGAATTCAATTGAATTAGAAGTTCACACCAAAGCTTGCCCAGAACAGATCAGCACGGGAGTTGTATGTTCCGTTAAATCCATTATGGTTCATACCAACACCATTTTCAACCGTACTGCGTTCACCAATATTAACGAACATGTATCCAGCATCGATGACATAACGGCCAGTTTTGTAACCTATACCAACGCTAATATCATGACGGTCATCATCGGGAAGCAGTGGGCTTACTGATTCAATTGGCTGTGGTGTTTTATCGAAGATATAACCTGCACGCAAGTCTAACTTCTCATTGAGCGCGTATTCACCACCCAAACGCAATTGCCAGGAATCCTCATAATCAAAAGGAATTGTTTGGTCCGGTGTGCTCTCATTTTCGAAATCGAGTTGAAGCTGATCAAAAACGGACCACTGGAACCACATGTAATCCATTTCAACCCGCAATTTTTCCATTGCCTGATAGCTGGCACCTACAGAGAAGAATCCGGGGAAATCGAGGGTTGTACTTACATGCTGATCTTGTAACAAAGCACCGGCAACAGCCGCCGCTTGCGGTACGGTAAGATCGTCATGGAAAGCGAAAGCTGCATCGCCATCTTTAAATTCATTTGTTATACCATTGCGGTACATAAAACCAACAGACCATTTTTCAGCTTGATATTGCGCCGAAAAACTAAACCCATAGGAAAGATCAGAACTGCCACTCAACTCAACTTCACCAACGTCATAACCGGGAGAACCTTCACTGTCAAAAACGTTTATATTGCGAATTAAATCAATTTTAGCAATGACTAAATCAGCCCCAACACCTATACTGAAATTCGGGGTTACTTTGTACGCTACAACCGGGGAAATATAATAGGATTCAACGAGTGCATTCCGAGAAATCGCTCTACCCGGAAAATCATCTTCCCATTCCAATCCCAACCCAAAAGGGTTGGTTAGTCCAATACCAAATCCCACTTTATCATTTAATTTATGAGCATAGTAAATTCCAACCGGGGTAAATATATTTTGTACAGCATCATGGACTGTATTATCAAACATTGGAGATACACCAACAAAGTTTGCTGTGGGGAAAATCAATGTGACTCCACCATAGAATTGGCTGTTGTCAAGGAAAGCGACACCTGCAGGATTGTAAAAAACTGTTGAAGCATCAGCGGATTGAGCAACGATTGCGCCTGCAAGCGCAGAGGCCCGTCCACCGAATTCATAGAGGTTAAATCCGCCAGCCTGGACTGAATTATTATACGTCAATAATCCAGCAGCGAGCATTGACCCAATAAACAACCGTTTTAGATTGTTTTTCATAAAACCCTCCGATTTTAGTGAGTGATGAATAAACTACGGGCAGTTTGCCAATGGTGGGATCATATTCATAAATTGTGCAAACCACCAATTTCACATTTTTATTTAATATTTTGGTTTTGTTTTTAATGAAATGGAAAGATAAAAATAACTACATTTTTTGTTGTCATGAAACACGCAGCAACAGCAAAAAAATTCGTTTAAATTCGCGACCTTTAACGTACTGTAAAAACTGTTAATTGTCAACAAATAAAAATAGTCATGAAATGTTTTCGTCGACATATTCATTAGAGAAAAGCTCAGATAAAAACACTTTCTAATAAAAAACATTAAAAATTATCATAAACCAACAGAACCCGCAACTTACATTAAAAACTTTTAAATATTCCCCTCTTGATCTTTACAATTTCTATCCTATATTAAATGAATGAACAATCATTCATTTCTTTACAAGAGCTTGAGAAACAATGAAAAATACAACTGTAGCTGAACGCCGTGCCGAAAAACGTGATCGCATTCTTCAAGCAGCTGCCAGAATTTTTGCTTCCAATGGCTTTTATCATGCAAAAATCTCACAAATCGCTAGAGCCGCTGGTGTAGCCGATGGAACAATCTATCTCTATTTCAAAAATAAAGATGAGATTCTCATCACCGTTTTTGAAGAAAGCGTCGGTCGTATCATTCAGGATTTCCGCGAAAAACTTCTGCTCCTAGACTCCCCTGTTAAAAAATTACAGAAATTTGCGCATCTGCATTTAGAGATGGTAGAAACCCAACCAGATATCGCGGCAATGGTGCAGCTCGAATTGCGACAAAGCAATAAATTTATCAAGGAGTATGCTGGTACGAGTATCGCGGATTATTTGAACCTGATCAATGAGATTCTTGAAGAAGGCCAGGAAAAAAACATATTTCGCAAAGACATACAATTGAGTATTGCAAAACGTGTTCTTTTTGGTGCCCTGGATGAATTTTCGACTGTACTTATCCTTGCAAAAAACAAAAAATTTGATCTTGAGGAGAGTGCAAATCAAATTGCCGAAATCTTTCTTTCCGGTATGAAAATAAAAAACAATAACCTAAAGTGAGTAAAGGACTTTTCCTATGCGAGATGTAGTCATTGTCGATGGATTAAGAACCCCCTTTATCAAAGCAGGAACCTTATTTAATGATTTGCCCGCTCAGGAATTGGGGCGTCTTGTTTTGTCCGAGCTTGTAACACGTACCGGGATAGACCCGGAGCTGATCGATGAGGTCATTTTTGGTAACATTGCTCAACCACCTGAAGCAGCAAACATTGCTCGTGTTATTGCACTGATGGCTAAATTGCCCATGAAAACGCCGGCTTTTTCTGTTGGTCGCAACTGTGCTTCCGGCATGGAAGCTCTCGCCCTCGCCGCCTTAAAAATTAAAGCAGGCGAAGAAGATATCATCCTGGCTGGTGGTGCCGAATCCATGAGTAATATTCCGTTGCTGTACCCTAAAAGTTATGCAAATGTTATGGGTGCTGCCATGAAAGCTCGCTCTGCTGGGCAAAAATTGGCGGCATTTTCTCAGTTACGCGCTAAACATTTCAAACCAATCATCGGACTGCAACTCGGCCTGACTGACCCCATTTGCAATTTAAACATGGGAGAAACAGCGGAGGTACTCGCAAAAGAATATTCCATTTCCCGTGAAGCGCAGGATGAACTTGCACTACTCAGTCACCAACGCGCAACCCAGGCAACAGATTTGGGTAAATTGCGCGAAGAAATGCTGCCCGTTTATCCACCGCCCAAATACAAAATGCCTGTCCATGAGGATAATGGTATACGCAAAGATCAATCGAAAGAATCCCTTGCGAAATTAAAACCATTTTTTGACAAAATGTACGGCTCCATAACTGCGGGAAACAGCAGCCAGATAACCGATGGCGCAGCCTGCTTGCTCGTCATGAGTGCCGAGAAGGCAAAGGAATTAGGTTACGAGCCGTTGGGCTACATCCGCAGCTATGCGGTTGCAGGAGTTGATCCAAAACGCATGGGGATTGGGCCGGCCCTCGCAGCACCGAAAGCACTGCACAATGCTGGTGTTCAATTCTCTGACATCCAGCTCATTGAACTCAATGAAGCCTTTGCAGCACAGGTTATCGCAAATGAAATCGCTTTTAAAGACAATAAAGTTGCTAAAGAACGCCTTGGTTTGGAAAAAGCTACGGGCGAGATCAATCGTGAAATTTTAAACGTGAATGGTGGAGCAATTGCCCTGGGACATCCCGTTGGCAGCTCCGGCGCGCGACTGGTACTTACTCTCCTGAAGGAAATGCAACGCCGCGACCTGAATCTTGGCCTGGCAACATTATGTGTTGGCGGCGGTCAGGGTGCTGCAATGGTGGTTGAACGAAAGTAAGGCGCTTTCACCGGTAAGACAGGAATTCCCTCAGAAAAAGAGCCTGAGTGGATAAAAAAAATTATTGTTACAGATAAATTTTGAGGATAAAATGGCTGAAGATAAAAAGAAAACCAAGGATGTAGTAAAATCCGAGGTTGAGGAAAAGAAAAAAACCGACACTGCGAAAAAAGTGACAAAACCGAGCAAAGCCCCAAAAACAGCAGCGAAATCGGAAAGCAAGGTTGCAAGACCGACGGAGGCAATGCCACCCATGTTAGAAGAAAAACAAGTTGCAAAAAAAGAAACCGCAAAAGCTAGTCATTTTGAACTGACAGAAAAAGACGGCATCGGTTTGCTGGTCTTTGATATGGCAGGAAAATCAGTAAACATTTTCAATGAAGAGGTACTGCTTGAGCTGGAATCGGTGTGTGATAAATTAGTGGACAACACAAGTATGCGCGCCCTTATTTTAACGAGCGGTAAAAAGACGAATTTCATTGCTGGCGCTGATATTTCCGGAATTCAAAATATAACCGATCCTGCCGAAGGTGAGAAAATCGGCAAAGAAGGCCACCGGATTTTTGGAAAATTCAGCTATTTACCCATGCCAAAATTTGCTTTTATCAATGGGACATGCATGGGTGGAGGTACCGAATTATCGCTTGCAGCCGACTATCGCATCGCTGTGGACAAATCCCATGTCAAAATCGGCCTTCCAGAAGTCATGCTGGGAATTCTACCAGGTTGGGGTGGAACGCAACGCCTGCCCCGGTTAATCGGCATCCAAAAAGCACTGGATTACATTCTCACCGGACGCCGGGTGGATGCACAAAAAGCTTACCGTGACGGCATCATCGATCAGGTCATTCCCGCTGAAATACCCGATGGGGAAATCATGACAGCGGTATATAAATTTGCAGAAGAAGTCATGACCCCGGCAGGCAAAGCACGCATTGAAAAACGCCGCAACCGGAAAAATAACATGCAATCCTACCTTTTGGAAAAAAATCCCCTTGGCCGCAAAGTACTCTTCGATCAAGCGAGGAAAATGACACTGAAGACCTCAAAAGGCCACTACCCTGCCCCATTGCGCGCATTGGAAGCAGTGCAGAAGGGCATGAGCACTTCCCTTTCTGAAGGATTGAATATTGAAGCACAATTTCTGGGTGAACTTGTCGTAACACCGGTTTGTAAAAACCTGGTAAAAGTTTTTCAACTCACGGAAGATCTGAAAAAAGACAATGGTGCTCCCGATTTCAAAGGTGATGCACTCAAATTCGATCGTGTTGGTGTTCTGGGTGCCGGTGTAATGGGCGGCGGAATCGCACAACTTCTCGCACACAAAGGTCACCCTGTTCGCATGAAGGACATCAATCTTAACGCAATTGCCAAAGGTATGGAGCAGGCTTCCTCCGTATTTTTTGGAATGGTCAAAAAACGACGCATGAAACCTAGAGAAATGAACGAGAAAATGGGGCTCATTTCAGGGACTACAGATTATTCAGGCTTCAATAAAGTTGATTTGGTAATTGAGGCAATCATTGAAAAGCTGGACATCAAAAAATCGGTGTTTTCTGAACTCGACAAAACAGTCCCACCAGGCGCCATCCTTGCTTCAAATACTTCGTCACTGCCGGTAACGGAGATGGCAGCTGCGACTACGAGACCGGAAAAGGTTGCCGGACTCCACTTTTTTAATCCTGTTCACCGCATGCCTTTGGTCGAAGTCATTCGCGGAGAAAAAAGCAGCGATGAAACCATTGTCAGCCTGGTAGAATTTTCCAAAGCCATCGGCAAAACAGCGATAGTGGTCAAAGACAGCCCAGGATTTCTCGTGAACAGAATTCTCGCTCCTTATATGAACGAAGCTGCAATGCTGCTCGAAGAAGGACAAAAAATAGATTCCATCGACAAAGCTATCCTGGAATTCGGCATGCCAATGGGACCGCTGGAACTTTATGATGAAGTCGGAATCGATGTAACACATAAAGTTGCCGGGATATTACAGGAAGCCTATGGCGATCGGATGCCAGCCTCCGCAGTTGTAGCGAAAATGTTTGAAGCCGGACGCTTCGGTAAAAAATCCGGGGCAGGTTTCTATAAATACAATGCAAAGAAAAAAGAAGTTGACCCGGAAACCTATAAGGTTTTGAGTGCTTTGCGCAATGAGGCGGAAGAAATACCCGCACAGGAAATCAAAGAACGATGCGTTTATATGATGATCAACGAAGCCGCACGTTGTCTGGAAGATGGTATCGTAAAAACGGCTCGTGATGTGGATATTGGTATGATTTTCGGAACCGGATTTCCGCCTTTCCATGGCGGTTTGCTCACCTACGCAGACAGCATTGGAGCAACTAAAGTGCTGGAACGCCTAGAGTATTATAAAGAAAAATGCGGACCACGATTTGAACCCGCGCAACTTATCCGTGACATGGCGCAAAAAGAATCACGTTTCTATTCCTGATAAAAAAAAAGCCCCGCAACAATTTGTGGGGCTTTTTTATGAATAGAATTCACATGAAAACAAAATCGCTTGTAAGCCACCAGAATGAAATAAAATTTCACCGAAAATAAGCTGGAATACTTAATCCGCGGCGCACCCCCAACAATCCATGGAATTTACTAAAAAGGTCAAAATAAAAGTCGAGGGCATTATGAAAGACGACAAAACACTCAGCTTTATGAAATCCTTGTTTATGGGAGAAATACAACAGGAAATTCTATTCCCCTATCCGCAGCAGGATGAAGATGAGAAAGAAAACCTGAAAATGATTTTACAAGCCTGGAACGAGTTTGCTGAAAACAGCGTCGATCCCGTCGAAATCGACAAAATTGCACAAATTCCCGATGAAGTCATGGATGGAATGAAGGAAATTGGCATGTTCGGACTCCCAATTTCCGATGAATATGAGGGAGCCGGTGTAAGCAAGACATCCTATTGTCGTGTGTTCGAGGAAATTTGCCGTTATGATACGGGAATCGCCGTTATGTTCGGCGCCCATGCAAGTATTGGAACCAACGGTATCGTCCTTTTTGGCACCGAAAAACAAAAAGCGAAATACCTCCCCAAATTAGCTTCCGGTGAATATGTTGCGGCTTTTGCTTTGACCGAACCGGGCGCAGGCTCGGACGCTGCGGGTATAAAAACCAAAGCTGTTCTCAATAAAAACAAAACTGCATTTATTCTCAACGGCGAAAAAATTTGGATCACAAACGGTGGGGTAGCCCAAATTGCCACTGTGTTTGCAAAAACCACCGTGCAGCAAAACGGAGAAGAAAAAGAGAAAATCACCGCATTTATTGTCGAACTTGACAGCGAAGGTGTATCTCGTGGAAAAAAAGAACATAAACTTGGTATTCGCGGCTCCAACACTGCAAGTTTAAATTTCGATAATGTTGTCGTACCCGTGGAAAATATGCTTGGCCCCATCGGCAAAGGGTTTCTCGTCGCTATGGAAACGCTGAACACAGGTCGCCTGGGTTTAGCTGCAGGTTGCATCGGTGGAATGAAAGAGTTGCTGAGACAGGCGATGGATCATGCTAAATCCCGGGAGCAATTTCAAAAGACGCTTGACCGATTTCAGCTCATCAAACAGAAAATTGCTAAAATTGCCTCCGAAACCTATGCCCTTGAAAGCATCGTTTATCTAACAACGGGTTTGCATGATAAAGGCGGCATCGATGTTTCTCTGGAATCTGCAATTTGCAAAATTTACGGTTCAGAAGTCGTCTGGGATGCTTCGGATGAAGTTGTTCAAATTGCAGGTGGACTGGGTTACTCCGCTGACTATCCCTACGAGCGTTATCTTCGGGATGCACGAATTCACCGGATATTTGAAGGCACAAATGAAATTCTGCGCATGTTTGTTGCCCTCTCCGGCATTCAGGGCCCCGGCGAATATCTGAAAAATGTTGGCAAAGCGCTCCGGAATCCCATCAAGGGCTTTGGTTTACTCACCGGATTTGCGGCCGGCAAAGTGAAAGACACGATTGCCAGAGATGAACTGAAAAACGTCTGCGAAGAACTGAAAGAAGAAGCCGAACAATTCAACGCACTCGTCGCCCGCCTTGCTGCGATTACGGAAAGTGTATTGCGGAAATATGGGAAAAAGATCATTGTTGAGCAGTATACACTGAACCGGATTGCCAATATTGCCATTGAGCTTTTGGGAATGGCAGCGGTTATTTCCAGAGTTGATACGCGCCTCAAAGAAGGCAAATCCATAGAAAAGGATTTGCCACTAGCCAAATTGTTTTGCAACGAGGCTGCCTCCCGCGCACGTCGCGAAGCCCGGTACGTCGATCGCAACCATGACAAAGAGCGAAGTGAAATTGCAGAATTTCTCAGCGAGACAGGCAAATACCCGATGGACATGCTGATGGAGAAGTAGCACAAATCAGGTTTAATTTGTCAAGATTGTGCGAATTCGGGAAATGCAATCGGTGGCTGAGCCTATCGAAGCGCCGGTTTGAACTTTACCGGGCTTTTCACTCTCTGGACATTTCAAAGCATGCATGAATTATTTCAATCCTATTTAATGGATAGAAATAATTTTTGAACTCGATACCCGGGAGAGTGCTATGCAAAAAATCAAAAATGGAAGTTTATCGAGGATTATTTTGATAGCGTCATCGTGTTTGCTTTTCACCAGATGCACATTTTTTTTACCGAATATAGCAATCAATAAAAATAAACGAATGCAGAGAACTTCGCCAGTCTTGAGCGTGAAACCATTATATCCCAAAAATTCGAAACCAAAAGTTCGGATAACAAAGACAAATGGAGACACCCTTGAAGGAGATTTCATCGGTTTGTTTCGACAGGATGAGGATGATTATAAAAAACTGTATGAAGATTTCAGCAATACACCGGTAAAAATAGTACTTCCCGCAATTGGCGATTCGATTTTTATTGTTTTGAATTCAGGTCGATCAATTGCTTGTTTTTTCGATGGTTTCGATTTTTACCAAATTTGTATAAAAAACAAAAGAGGGAAACGAAAGAATCTGGATATTGCAGAGGTGAAGAAGGTAGTTTGGAAGAATGATAAAATACACCATTATGGACTTGAACAACTCTTTAAACTCGAAAATCCAAGATTACCGCTTTATTCTTACATTGCACTCGAGAATGATGATATTCCAATGGCCATTTCACTTAATGAGTTAGAGTCTGTGGAGAAAATAAATCCCAAATCGAATATCTTTGCCTGGGGAGTATTGGGTTTGTATGTTGATTTGATTTGCGTGGGCGCTTATATAGTATACCTTTTCAGGGATTTCGGCAAAATGAATTAAGTAATTTCTTCTGTTAACTTGAATCTTACTATAGTTTGAATTAATAAGAACTTGAATTGGAAAATAAAAATTTTAGATTCTCTGATGCTTTACCTTTTATGGAAACTAATTTCATCAAATATTAAAACTGAGTTGTGGAGGACCACTACGTGAAAATTGCAATTTTACTCAAACAAGTTCCTGTTAAAGACGCCACCCTGGAACTGAATGGTGATGGCACCTGGATTGATGAAGACGATGTTCAATTCGAAATCAACGACAGCGATCATTACGGTCTCGCAGAGGCTTTGAACATCGCCAAAGATAATGATGGCGAAGTCACCGTTGTTACGATGGGCCCGGATCGGGTAAAAGAATCCATTAAACAAGCGCTGGCCAAGGGCGCCCACCAGGCTATTCATATCAACGATGAGGATGTAAAAAGCTCCGATCCATTAACTCGCGCCAAAATTATTGCCGAAGCGGTAAAAGGTGAAAACTTCGATCTTATCCTATCCGGTCTACAAAGTGATGACTATGGCTATGGCCAAACAGGTGTTCTCGTAGCAGAAATGCTCGGCATGCCGCACGCAACCCTGGTCGTTGAAACTGAAATAAATGGTGACAAAATCAAAGTGAAAAGAGAACTTGAGGGTGGGTGGTTCCAAAATATTGAACTCCCCCTCCCTGCCGTTTTATCGATTCAGTCGGGTCTTACGGATATTCCCTACGCTACCATCAAAGGCATTATGATGGCAAAGAAAAAACCTGTCGCCGACGTTGAGGCAGATGATCTCGGTGTCGAACTCGAAGGTGGTGCTTTCAAACTGGAAAAAATTTATACACCAGTAAAATCCAAAGAAACAGCGGTTCTCAAAGGTGACGCGGATTCGGTCGTTCCGCAAATTATTGACAAACTAAAGAATGCTGCAAAAGTTCTTTAACTTGAATCAGGTGTTAGAAAAGAGCTCAACGCTTTTATTCACACACAAAAAACGAAGCTAACACCCATAAACGAACGACGAATAAATCATAAATGGAGATAAAAATGTCACAAGGAATTTTAGTTATAGTTGAACACAATAATGCGAAGGTAAACCGTATTTCCATCGAGGCTGTTACCGGTGCACAAAAATTAGCCGCTGCGACAGGTCAACCGGTCTATGCTGCAGTTCTCGCCAATGATTGCAGCGCCATGACCACCGAATTAAGCAGCAAAAAACTGGATAAAATTTATGCCGTTGCCAACCCGGAATTGGCGGATTACACCCCGGATGGCTATACTGTTGCATTGGCTCAGCTTATCGAAAGAATCGATCCGGCCTATGTTATTGTCGGGCACAGTTACCAGGCACGGGACTATGTTGCAAAATTGGCTTTACGCTGTGGTGGCGCGCTCATGAGCGATTGTATTGCGATGAACGCCGACGGAGGCAATCTTACTCTGACAAAACAGGTCTTTGCGGGAAAATTTAATGCAGATTACAGTTTTTCAGGTGAGGCAACGTGCTTTATCTCCCTGCAAGCCGCAGCGTACAACGCCGACGAGCTTGAATCAGGCAGCGCCTCAGTCGAAGACTTCGCAGTGAACTTAAACAAAAGTGATATCCGGACAACGGTTCTGGAAAAATTTGAAGGGACGAAAAAAGACGTCGATCTGGCCGCCTCAGACATCATTGTCGCCGTTGGGCGTGGTCTCAAAGAAGAAGCAAACCTTGAAATTGCTGAAGAATTGGCAAAAGCCCTTGGCGGCGACATCGGTGCTTCACGTCCCGTATGCGATGATGGTTGGGTCGGAGCAGACAGGCAGGTTGGATCTTCCGGCCAGACTGTTTCGCCAAAACTTTATCTCAGCCTTGGTATCTCCGGTGCTATTCAGCATGTTGTTGGCATGAAGGGATCGAAGTACATTGTTGCCATCAACAAAGATCCACACGCCCCGATTTTTGATATTGCTGATGTGGCTGTTGTTGGCGATCTTTTTGAAATTGTTCCAAAACTCACCGAGGCAGTGAAGGCTGCAAAATAGGCGTAAAAGGACAATTTATACATCGAGATATTGTCAATTCCCATATTATAAAAAAGCCGATTTAAGTAAATCGGCTTTTTTATGGAGATAGAGAAAATACTGTATTCAATGTAATTTCACAGTACAATGACGACTGAGTTCAAGCTATACAGTTTATTTGCTTACCTTCGTTCTGACATATCAGGCCATTTAAGATCGAAAGAATAATTCTCACAGCCACTTGTATTCCCTGTTTTATCTACCGCTTTAATACATACACTCCAATTCCCTTGGGACAGACTATCAAAATCCACTGTTGTGGCCATAATGTTTTCTTTAAAATGTTCTTCCCCGGTCGAGTTATTCTTTAAATAAGCGCTATAATGCGATATATTCGGTTCTGTATTCGGATCCCATGTGACCGAAACGGAGTGTCCGAGTAGGGCTTCATCCGTAACTTTGCTATGTTTAAAATAGAGACGCACAGAATCGATCTGTACATTGCGATCGATATTATTTTCCGGTTGGTGGAAATCATTGATAAAATGAATGTAAAGAGCCGTAACATCAGAAAATAACGTCCCATCATTGTACCATGTACTTTCCCTGGTTGACACAGTAATTTTCGAACCTTCCCACGCTTCGCTTGTGCTTGTGATGAGCTCTGGTGATTGCGTTCCAATTGAAGTATCTTTCGCCAAAATATCAATTTTCACGAAGGGTTCTGTGGAGGTAACTTTCAAACAGCCGTTTCCTTTTATCTGGATGTGACCGAACTCATCGGGGATCCAGCGTAATTGGCTCACTTGAAAATTTGCTGCAGGAAAAGTTTGAAAATTTTGCGTGTGAGTAGTCTCATTTGAAGCCGGCCATTTTAGTTCAAAATTCTCAATTCTACACTCACTGGCATTCCCGGTTTGATCAATCGCTTTAATGCATACGCTCCAATTGCCTTGAGAAAGGCTATTAAAGTCTGCTGTTTCGACTATAATATTTTCTTTCGAACGTTCCTCTCCGGTCACAGAGTTTTTCAAATAAATGCTATAATGCGACATATCCGGTTCTGTATTAGGCTCCCAGGTGATCGTAATGGAATGCCCGCGGAGAGTATCACCCGTAAGCTCGGGATTGTTATAATATAATCGTACAGAATCAATCTGTACATTGCGATCTATGCCATTGTCCGGCTGGTGGAAATCATTGATGAAATGGATGTAGAGCGTAGTAGTCTCTAAAGAACCCATCACATTCTTGTACCATGTACTTGCCCGATGCGATACAGTGAATTCGATGCCTTCCCAGGATTCGTTT
Organism: Deferribacteres bacterium; assembly: GCA_020633655.1. Classification (GTDB taxonomy): domain Bacteria; phylum Zhuqueibacterota; class Zhuqueibacteria; order Zhuqueibacterales; family Geothermadaptataceae; genus Bioreactorimicrobium. The sequence continues at coordinate 316,906 of JACKDF010000005.1, read as the reverse complement.
TTACTTGTAATTATCTTTGGTGAGTCAGTCCCAATTGATGTATCGCGTGCCAGGATATCTATTTGGACAAATGGTTCATCAGACGTAACCCGTAACCAGCCATTTCCTTTCAGTTGAATATGACCGAAGTTATCTGGCGTCCAGCGTGCCTGGCTCGCCTCAAAATTTGCGGCGGGAAAAGTTTTGTAATTTTGTCCGTGAAGTGCACTACTTGATGCCTGAAAAACAAACATTGCCAGACTTACCGCCATAAGTCTGTCGTTCATAAATTTAAGATTGATTCTCATGGCCATCCTTTCCAGTTGGAATCAAATCACCGATAGTTTATGCCATTTTTTTCAGGAAAAAAAATAGAGATGATGGGAGAATATTCGATAAAATCCAATGAATTACTCAATGATTGCATTGAATTTTAATGGTGCAGTTTATTATTACAGGTCCAGCAACGGAAAATAGAAACAGCTAATTTTGATCTTTTGTAGCTATTTTCTTTCGTAAATAAAGATCATAGTACTCCGCAAGCTCTATCGAGCTGTTGTAAAAAATATCACTTATAATGCCAAAACAAATCATCCAGTTTTATATCCTCTATGATATCCAATACAAACTTATCAAAATCGTCCAAATCACGGTTGGCAAATAATCCTAACAGGCCTAAATCTTTGCTATCGTACTCAATTTTTACATAAATCACGTTCTTAAAATCGACACTCCCGGGAAGTGCTTCAATTAAATGTGGTTCAAAGGAAGCAACTTTTCGGTGATTTGTTGCAAGTAGATTTTTTGTGTAAGGAACAATGGAGCCATGAATCACTTCTTCAGTTAAGCTCTCCGTATAACACACGATTTCATCTGTTTCATTATGATAGAGAAAACCACCTTTTTCGATTTTCAAAACCTTGCAAATCGCTTCAAGAATGCCATTGCACACTTGTTGAAAATTAATGCGGTTTTTTGTAAACAGACTTTTTCGAATTTGCGGTGTCGTTACGTCATCAATAATTTTCTCTAAATAAAACGAAAGCAACAGCCTTTCTTTTTCGATAATCGATTGAATCGCATCATCAAGCTTCCAATCTTCAATTTTTTTGAGCATATAATTATCAATCATTTCCCGCGGATTTATCAATCGTGAAAAACGAGATTGCGACCGGTAAAAAAGCAATAAATAGCCAATATTTCTTTTTTTCAAAAAAATTGGGGTCAGGATTGCATTTCTGCTTGGCAGCCGTATCCCCTTTTTGAGCATATTATGCAAATTTTCATCATATAAACTAATGGACTTTCCGGCTTCATCGGTCAAATTCTTAATCGTCTTCATTTTATCTGTTCGAAATAAAACGGTGTCCTCAGGATGATCACGTAAGTATAAATCAATAAAATTGAAAAAAACAGAACCTATATTATCGCGTAAAGCATCTGGATAAACTGTCCGGGGATGTTGTGGAAGAATTGGATCTTTGATACAAAAAACGCCACCTTCTGCATAATGAAAAATCTCATTACTACAGAGCGTTTGCAATATACTTTTTCCAAATTCTCCAACCTGTTCGACAAGTAATTTCGGCGTATATATATTGCCATTCGGTTTGAGTTTACCCGGATCATCGGCGTCAATAAGCGCATTGCATGCCTTATCCACCTCCCCCATTAGAAATTCATCAATGCGTCCCAACAAACGATAGCGGGAAAAATAATAACTTGCAATTGCCAGGCATGTGCCACCGAACGCTGTTATGAGTACTTCCCATAAATTGGGAAAGTCAGGCAGTATTGTCGATTGCTGCAAGCCAAAAAATACATAACTTGTGATTCCGAGTAACAAAAAAAATGCGATTCGAAAAATAAAATACATTTGAACACTTTTAAACACTGCTTCTCTCCTTCTTTGCAATTTCAATTCTTTACAGTGTTCTACCTGACTGGATATGGTATGATGGCAAGGACTAACTTTCAGTCAAAAAATATGGTTGGAATTCCTCGTTCACGGCAACAACAAATTATTGGAAAACTTAAATGCAAAATTATTGTGTACGTAAGATCAAGTACAGGGTATACGGATAGATGATTTTTTTATGATGCTACCGAAAAAACACAGTAACGGGAGGAGACACGATGAGAATCAAGGACGTACTGCATTTTTGAAATAGACAAACGAAACATGCAAATATCTCGTAATTTTTATAACATTAAGGACTCATGCGGTTAAAGTCAAGTAACATTTCTTTGCCCCCCTTAAGACTATTTGAATAAGAATAGATAGTTTGGCAGCCACAAATACTTCGGATTCGTGTCCTTCACAAATTATTGCATATAAAATCAGTCGGAATCTTTCGTGCGCTTATGTTTTGTTATCTGGCCTCTATCAAAATAGACTTCCCCGTTTTCCACAACAACGCGGAAGGTTTCTAAATCATGTACCGCAGGGCCTTGTAATACTTTTCCTGTGGCGATATCGAATAAAGCACCATGCAGTGGACAACCGATGATATTTTTCTCGCGGAATCCCATGGTTAATTGCACATGCAAATGTGTACAACGGTCTTCGATTGCATAAATTTTATCAGCGATCTTAAACAACGCTATCTTACGATCATCAACATTAAAGGAGTATCCTTCATAGGGAATATTTTCAACTGAAGTAATATAAAGTAGATTTTGATCCATTTTAAGATTTCCTCATGGTGTTAAATTGGGGTGAATTGAGGAATTCAAGGTAATTTCACAATGTGATATTTAGATTGTTTACAAAGACGAGTCCCCAAAAAACAAAAGGTCATTGTTTAGAATAATGACCTTTTGTTATTCATTTTCCTTTAAAAACCATCACTTCTGTTTAGAACTTCACATGGGTGAGAAGTTCAGCTTTTGCTTTTGTGTAAATATCCACCTTTTCATCAAAAGGTAAAAATACACTTTTAAAGCCGTTCAGGATGGTTTTTGCAACCTGCGGATAGGTAAGATTGAAGGCATTAACGGCATTCAAATATTCATCTGTTATGGTTACACCACTTACAAGCGTGTTATCGGTGCACAAGCAGACGCGCATGTTTTTTTCGAGATAAAAACGGAATGGATGTTTTTCCAGACTTTCTACAGTTTTTGTCTGTACATTGCTGGTTAGACACACTTCGAGGGGGATTCGATGATCTCGAATATATTCGAGCAGATCAAGATCTTCGATCAGGCGGGTTCCATGTCCGATACGATGTGCCCCACAATAATGAATCGCCTGATGAATACTTTCAGGTCCAAACGCTTCCCCGGCATGCAGTGTGGCGTTGATGTTATTATTCCGAACCAGGTAAAAAGCCCGTACATGATCTTTTGCAGGATAATTATACTCGGCTCCGGCAAGATCGAAAGCAACAACCCCTTTGCGTTTGTATTTAACCGTTAACTCCGCCAGACGCAACGACGTATCCGGATCAATGCTTCGGATACCGCAAATTATCACACCTGTACGGATATTAAAATGCCGCTCTGCTTCTTTCAAACCCTCCAGAACAGCATCAACTATGGATTCCAGTTGCATACCCTTTTTCTGGTGCAGGATTGGAGAATAGCGGACCTCGACATAACGCACATTTTCGTTTGCGTTGTCCTCAGCCAGCTCGAAAGCCACCCGTTTTAATGATTCATAGTCCTGCATTACGCTGCAGGTTATATCGAATTTCTCAAGATATTTTGGCAGGCTATCAACTTTATTATCTACAGTAAGATAGGAGCGTAACTCTTCAACTTCATACGTTGGCAGTGGAACATTCTTCTTCTTAGCGATATCAACAACTGTCTCTGGCCGTAATGATCCATCTAAATGGATATGCAAATCTGTTTTCGGTAGTCGGTGTAAAAAAGATCGTGTTAGCTCCATACTGATTTCACTTTTCGTTTAAGTAGTAACCATTTCTTCCTCAGCCTTTTCTTTCCGAACAGGCTTTATTTCAATTTCTTTTTTGTTTGGCAATAAGGCGATTATAGTACCGATCGCAAGCATTACACCCCCTATCCAAACCCAGATCACGAGGGGCTTTACGAAAATTTCGAAGGAAGCTGATTTTGTTTCCTGATCAACTGTGTTCAAAACAACGTATAAATCTTCAGCAAACGTATTGTAAACAGAAACTTCAGTTGTTGGCTGTTCGTTCGCAAAATAAAAATGACGCTGTGGATGCAATGTCTTTACGTTTTTGCCATTAATTTTTAACAATACATTCGCCTGCAGCACTTCTTTATGTGCATCCCGACTCGTTTCAAAACCGGTGTACACAATTTCGTAGCGGCCAATGGTGTCGCTATGCCCTTCTTTCAGGCTGAGTTTAATATCCTGATCGAAAGCACTTCCAGTAACACCGATAAAAATCAATACAATAGCAAAATGTACGATGTAGCCACCATAGCGTCGCTTGTTCCGCTGCAAAAGATGCAGCATTGCGGGGAAATAGCTTTCCGAGTGTGCTTTCATTCGTGCAAGTGCACCACGATTAAATTCAGCAAATATTGTTGCAAGAACGAATGCGCTCAAGCTGAAAGAAATCAAAGCATATGCTTTCGTCACTCCAAAAATTGCAAGCACGATTGCTGTTATAATACCGGCGATAGCTGGTACAAAAAATATACGCTTGAGATAATCTGAAGATGCTTTGCGCCACGCGATGAGTGGTCCAATACCTGTAAGCAATAAGAGCGCGAGAAATATGGGGACATTAACAGAATTAAACCATGGTGGGCCAACGCTAATTTTAATACCGCGTACAGCTTCGGAAATCACTGGAAAAACCGTACCCCATAATACGGCAAAACAAAGCCCAACAAAAATCACATTGTTGATAAGGAAGGATGATTCCCTCGAAACCAAATTTTCAATACGAGATTCGGATCTTAGTTGATCCATGTTCCAGAACATGATAGCCAAGGAGACGATCAACACGGCACAAACGTAAGAGAAAAACAAGGGACCAATCGATGATGCAGTGAAAGAGTGTACCGAAGAAATAACACCGCTTCGTGTCAAAAATGTCCCAAATATGGAAAGTGTAAATGTCAGTATAATTAAAACCATATTCCAGATTTTAAGTATATCCTTCTTTTCCTGAATCATGATTGAGTGCAGGAACGCCGTACCTGTGAGCCATGGCATGAACGCCGCATTTTCGACAGGATCCCATGCCCAATAGCCACCCCAACCAAGTTCTTCGTAAGCCCATTTTCCACCCAGCATAATTCCGATGCCGAGAAACAACCACGGAACCACTGTCCAGCGTCTTACCGTTTTTACCCAACGGCTATCGAGGCGATTGCTGAGTAGTGCACCCAGACCGAAGGCAAAAGGTACGGCAAAACCAACATATCCGATATACAGAATCGGCGGGTGTATCGCCATAGCGGGATGCTGCAGGAGTGGGTTTAAGCCGCGCCCATCAGCTGGTGGATGCGCCAACAATTCAAAAGGACTGGCGGCAAAGACGACCATTGCAGTAAAGAAAACAAGCACGGACATGAGAATACCCATCACAAATGGCATTTCATGGTTATAGTCTTTGCGATAGAAATAAAGCACGAGCACTGAATAAATGGACAGTATCCATCCCCAAAATAAAAGCGAACCAGCTTGTCCGGCCCAGATCGTCGTCAATTTATAAAATAAAGGCAGAGCAATACTTGAATAGCTTGCTACATAATGAAACCGGAAATCGTTAGCAAGCAAATTCAATTCAACCCCGACAATAGCGAGGGTAACAAATAAAAAGGCAGCAACCACTGCACGCTGCCCGGAAAAAACCATAGCAGAATTTTTCGTATAACCACCATATAAAGAGGAAAAAGTGGCATAAATTGAGGATACAAATGCAAGAATTAGTATAATATAACCGAAATCAGCCGGCATTTTTCTTCTCTCCTGTTAAGACTTAATACTTTGCTTCGTATTTGGAAGCACATTTCGTCATAATTTTTGTCGCATGTATAGTTTTATTGCCGACATAATTTCCTTCAATAAGTACATCCTGATCTTCTTTAAACGTATCCGGCAAAATGCCCTCGTACGTAACCTTGAGGACGTAACCCTGCGTCTGGATGTCGCGAATTTCAAAAACGACGGAAATTTCTTCATCATTTTTCACTACTGTACCGGGAATAACACGTCCACCAACCCGGTAACCTCTATTTAAAGGTTCGCTTTCACTCTTATCCAGAATTTCTTTTACTGTATAATTATAAACCATTGTTTCGCCATCGAATCCACCAATTAACAACAAACTCATGGCGAAAACGATTACAGCTAAACCAATATAAACACGTTTATTTTTTTTCATTTAAGCCTCCGATTCTATGCTATGCGTATGCAACCGCTTTCGTCTCTCGAATAACAGTGATTTTAACCTGACCCGGGTAATTTAGTTCCTGTTGTATTTTTTGTGCTATATCCCGTGAAAGCAAATCTGCTTGTGCATCCGTAATAGCTTCGGGTTGCACCATAACCCGCACCTCACGTCCCGCAGATATAGCAAACGATTTTTCTACTCCATCAAAAGAATCCGCCAGTTCTTCCAGGCTTTCGATGCGTTGCACATAACCTTCTAATGTGTCACGGCGTGCGCCCGGCCGACTTCCACTTATGCCATCTGCAGCAGCCACAAGGACTGAATATAAATTATCCGCAGGCACATCTTCATGGTGTGAAACGATGGCATTAAGTACATGGGGATTCTCGTTGTACTGCATACATAAATTGTAACCAAGTTCGGTATGTGTCCCCTCCTGGCTCTGGCTAATGGCCTTACCGATGTCATGCAACAAGCCTGCTCTGCGTGCGATTTTTGTATCGAGATCAAGTTCAGCAGCCATTGCTCCACAAAGCAGGGCGACCTCTTTACTGTGCATCAATACATTTTGTCCATAACTGGTGCGATAATACAATCGACCTAAAACACGGATTAAATCTGGATGGATTTTTCCAATACCAACCGCTGCGACAACTTCATTTCCTGCACGCCAGATATTTTTCTCAACTTCAGTTTCCGCTTGTGCCAATAAGTCTTCAATTCGCTGTGGGTGTATTTTTCCGTTGCCAATGAGTTTCTCTAATGCGACACGCGCGACTTCACGTTTCACTGGATCGAAACACGACAGGACCACGGCTTCCGGTGTATCATCAACAATAAGTTTGACACCAGAGAGTTGCTCGAAGGACTTGATGTTACGTCCATCTTTACCAATGATGCGTCCTTTAACATCCTCACTGGGTAATGCAATGACAGAAACAGCCATTTCAGCAGCGTATTCCGCAGCTGAATTTTCAATAGCGTAAGTGACTATTTTCTTTGCCTCACGCTGGGCTCCTGCTTTGGCGTCATCGATGAGAGTCTTGTAGAGTTCAGCCGCTTCCTGTTTATATTCACGCTGTAAATTTTCTAACAGTTTTTCCTTTGCTTCCGCTATAGAATAAGATGTCACACGACTTAATTCTTCGTTCTGTTTTGTGATTATACGCAACAATTCCTGTTCTTTTGAGCGGAGTGCATCGCGCTGGGAAGCAATTTCCTGGGATTTCTTTGTAACGACGGATTCCCTTTGTTTAAGTGCATCATCTTTGCGATTAAAATCCTTGATCCGTTCATTAAGTCTGCCTTCCGCTTCATCCAACTGCTGAATCTTGCCTTTAATCTCTTCCTGTTGTTGGTCGCGCACTTTAAACCATTCTTCTTTTGCCTGAAGAATAATCTGGTGTTTTTCACGGTCAGCAGCTTTATGAGCGCTTTCAATGATGTCCTCAGCAGTTTGCTTCGCGGTTTTCAATCGTATACTCATAATAAAGTAACAGAAAGCAAAACCCACAGCTAAACCGCCAATGGCGCTGTAAATGCTGATGTTATCCATATTTATCTTTCGAGCTGTCTAAAATTCAAAATCAATTCCGTATTTCCGCTTGATTGAAATACTTCATAATTTGTTGTGCTATTATATCCAAATTCGCTTTGATTTTTTTACCTGCACATTCGGGATTCGACCAGATACATTCAACGCCTTTGCAATAATCAATTCGCAGATCGCAACCCTGCATTTTTTGATATTGCGCTGAGGATATCATTTTTTTTGTAACTTCATCCCGTCGGAATTCGTGCGATTGCGTACGACTGTGAATCGTTAGCATGGTATCCCACAAAAAATTATGAGCATCCACCAATTCTGACGAATCGAGCGTATCGAAAAATGGCAGTAGAGACTGCCTGTTTATCAGGCGAACGATAATTTCGAGTTTCTGCCCGAAATTCAATGCTTTTCTTCTCTGATCGACTTCTAACATTTTATAAAATCCTTTTATAAATGTATCAATAATCTTTGAAAATCAAAAAGCTAAAATTCCAATTCCATCAATTTATTTGTATGCTGCAATACCAGTCGCCGACTGGCCGAGAACAAGGGTATGAATTTCGTGGGTGCCTTCATAAGTCTTCACCGTTTCGAGATTTGCTGCATGACGCATACAAACATAATCATCCATAATACCATTTGCACCTAAAATTTCCCGTCCCATGCGAGCGATTTCCAATGCATGCTGGCAGTTATTCCGTTTGGCCATACTAACCTGGGCATGATGCATTTTTCCAGCATCCTTCAACCGGCCGAGTTGCAGCAAAAGCAACTGCATTTTTGTGATTTCGCTCATCATATAAGCAAATTTGTTTTGCGTCAATTGGAATCCTGCAATTGGTTTATTAAACATAATTCGACCTTTGGCATATTCCAGCGACTCATGAAAACAAGCCAGGGCAGCTCCCATCACACCCCAGGCAATGCCATAACGTGCCTGCGTTAGGCAGGATAACGGAGATTTCAATCCTTCCGAATCCGGCAAAATTGCATTCTCGGGCACAAGACAATCGTCCATTAAAATTTCGGATGTATCCGAAGCGCGTAAGGAAAGTTTGCCATGCATAGGTTTCGCTACGAAACCGGGTGTGCCTTTTTCGACAAGAAATCCGCGAACTACACCATCCAGCTTGGCCCAAACCACCGCAATATCTGCAAGCGATGCGTTGGTGATCCACATTTTGCGACCGTTCAATTTATAACCACCACTCACCTTTTCAGCCCTTGTAGTCATTCCACCAGGATCAGATCCATAATCTGGTTCGGTGAGTCCAAAGCAACCAATTATTTGCCCGGCCGCCAATCTCGGTAAATACTTTTGCTTCTGCTTTTCGGATCCAAAAGTAAAAATCGGATACATAACCAATGAACCCTGCACACTGGCAAAACTGCGAATCCCACTATCACAGTATTCCAATTCAGCCATAAGTAAACCGTAGGCAACGTTATTCAGACCCGGGCACTCGTAACCGTGGAGATTTGCTCCCAACAAACCCATTTCGCCAATAGGTTCAGCAAGGTGGCGCGGGAACTCACCTTTTCGATAGTAATCGCGGATGATTGGTTGAATTTCTGCCTGAACAAATTCACGAACGCCATCCCTTACCTGGCGCTCTTCGTCGTTTAGTAATCCATTATAATCGAAAAAATCGTAGACATCCGGGGATGGCACAATCAAGTCCTTTGTTTAACTTTACAAGGAAAGCAAGTTCAAACTGCGTTTTTTCTGAGGAATCATTTCACCAATCAAGGTATTTGTCGTGGCTCTGATTATCTCCACATCAACAAAATCGCCGGGCTTTTTCGCTTCTGCAGAGAAGACCACACCTTTGTTCTGGTCCGTGCGTCCTAACCATTGGTTTGCATCTTTTTTACTCTGCGATTCAATAAGGACAGTTGCTTTTTTGCCGATTTCTGTTTGGTTGATCTCGTTGGAGATACGTCGCTGCAGCTCATTCAGTCGTACAATTCGTTCCGTTTTGGCATGTTCCGGCACATCGTCGGGTATTTTCCGTGAGGCAATCGTATTTTTACGCTCGCTGTATTTGAAAATGAAAGCGGAATCGAAACGCACATTTTGCATTACTTCAAATGTATCCTCGAACTGTGCTTCTGTCTCACCAGAAAAGCCAACGATCACATCTGTTGTCAACGCGACATCGGGTATGATTTTACGAATTTCATCCACAAGCGTGTAAAATTCTTTTTTGGTATAAGTGCGGTTCATCCTTTGTAAAACGTCATCATTTCCAGCCTGCAGTGGCAAATGAATCTGTTTGCACAAACTTGGGTTATCGGCTATTACGTGCAACAGACGGCGGGGAAAATCTTTCGGATGGGGTGAGGTAAAACGAATTCGGGGAATACTGGTTTCCGTTGCAAGCGTCTGCATCAAATCGGCAAAATCATTCCCATCGGATTTATAGGAATTGACATTCTGTCCTAAAATAGTGACCTGCTTAAATCCCTCACTTTCAATACGGTGGGCTTCGTTAAGCACACTTTCCACAGTCCGGCTTCGCTCCCGTCCACGAGTATAGGGCACAACGCAGAATGTGCAAAAGTTATCACATCCGCGCATGATTGCAAGCCAGGCATTAACACCAGCTATTCGTTTCGGTGTTATATCTGCATAGGTTTCAAATTCAGAAAGCGAAAAATCGTAACCCTTCGACGCCGATTCGAAAACCGCTTTCAGCAAATTTGGCAATTTTTTATAGCTGTCCGGCCCCGCAACAATATCGACGATGGGTGAGCGGTCAGCCAGGTCCTTTCGCAAGCTCTGCGCCATACAACCCAGCACACCAACGGCTTCGACTTCACCACGCCTTTTCATGCCTTTCAATTCATCCAGGCGATGAAAAATTTTCTGATGGGCATTCTCCCGAATTGCACAAGTATTGAGTAAGACAACCTGTGCATCTTCCTGAGAGTTGACGATTTGGTATTGATTCTTGGCTAAAATTGAACGAATAAGCTCTGAATCATATTCGTTCATTTGACAACCATATGTTTCAAGATAAATGTTTTTCATATTCTTGTATACTTTTCACTTCAAATTTTTCAACAAGCCATAGAGGGACATCACACACCTACCATATCCTGTTTCTTCTTATGACGCTTTGTTGCGATGGTTTGACCAATGGCAAATTCACCACCGACTTCGTGTATTTTTACATTTACAAATTGATTTGCCTGCACATTCAATGAGTTTTCTATTTTGACTTTTATATAATTGTCCGCGTATCCCGTCCACCGGCCTTCAGCGTCTTTTTCCTCTGTTAAAACGCGCAGTATTTGGCCAATAAATCTTTTGTAAAAAACTGTTTTCTTCTCTTCCGAAAGTGCATGCAAAATTTTACTTCGCATTTTTTTTGTAGCCGGATCAACTTTGTTTTGCAAATGTGACGACGCTGTTCCCTTGCGATCGGAATAATTAAAGATGTGTGCGTAGGTCAATGGAGAATCGCTTAAAACCGTACACGTCTCTTCAAAATCCTGTTTTGTTTCCGTTGGAAAGCCTGCGATGATATCCGTTGCGATCATTATGTCCGGCACTTTAGCTGCACCAAGCTCGATAAAACGCAAGAATTCATCCTGGCTATAATGACGTTTCATATCGCGCAATACTTTATCGGAACCGCTTTGCAGTGGGAGATGCAAGTGGTTGCAAAGTTTTTCATTTTCGCGCATGAGATCAAATATTTCTTCGTCCAGCGTTGCTGGTTCGATACTGCTGATTCGCAATCGTTTCAGGGCGGGAACGGATAAAAGCATCTTCACGACATCAAGAAATTTCTTTCCTTCGAATTCGTACGTCCCGATGTTGACACCGGTTATAACGAGTTCTTTGTATCCGGCTTCAGTCAATTCAATGGCTTCCCGCTGAATATCCCAAAATGCGCGGCTCCTTGCACGTCCCCGGGCAAAAGGCACCACACAAAAACTGCACATAAAATTACAGCCGTCCTGAATTTTAATATTAGCACGCGTGGTGGGAAGCTCGGTACCCGTATTTTCTATTGTGAAGGGTTGGCGGGATAATTTATTAAGGACGACGATAGGCTCAGGTCTTTTTGCGGGCGTTTCGATGTACTGCAAAACGTTCATTTTATCGTTGGAACCAACGATCAAATCAATGCCCTCGATCTCACGCAATCGATCTGAAGATGTCTGCGAATAACAACCGACAACAGCAATAAACGTCTCCGGATTTTTCCGCAGCACTTTACGCACAAGTTGTCGGCAATCCGCATCTGCCTTTGCGGTCACTGTACAGGAATTGATCACGCAAACATCAGCCTGATCTGCAATATCAACAACATCATAATCCGCCTTCGAAAATGTATTGCTGATAAGCGCCGTTTCTGCCTGATTCAAACGGCAGCCGAACGTATAAAATGAAGCTTTTAAACCTTGTTCCAACTGTATATTTCTTTACTATTTCAATTCAAATGAGACTATAAAAAGAAAGTGGCCGGTGGGCCACTCAGGTAGCAATATAGTCAATAATCTATTATCAGTCAAGAGGGAGGTTGCCAGGGGAAAACTCACAAACTTCAAGTCGAAAAGCGTATCGGCTCTTGAATTGAGGGATATATTTAAAATAAAGTGCATGGCATTTTATGTGGTTACGGCACACCATGCCCTTTCGATGCAACCCAAATGCGAAACCATTGCTGTCGGCTTAAATCCAATGAACAGGCACGAGCAGCACTTTTTATACGTTCAATTTTTCCTGTTCCTAAAACCGGTTGAATTCGTGCAGGATGCTCGAGTAACCATGCCAGAGCAACCTGATCGATACCATCCGTACCAATTTCTTGAGCGATTTTATTGCATTCGTCCCGTACGCGAATTGCCTGTTCACTCTTACCAGTAAAGAAAGCGCCGCCGGCAAACGGAGACCACGCCTGTGGCACAATGCGAAGTTGTTGGCATTGGTCAAGGGTTCCATCGTGCATAACCTCAAATTTGAGGGGTGAAATCTCTACCTGGTTTGTCACCAGGGAAAAATCAAGGCGGGATTGCAGGAGATTAAATTGCGAGGGCGTGAAATTGGATACACCAAAATGCAACACCTTCCCTTCCTGTCGCAAATGCATGAAGGCTTCCGCCACTGCATCCGCATCCATCAAGGGATCCGGGCGGTGAACCAGCAGCAGGTCGATGCAATCGATGCCAAAATTTTTCAACGAGCGTTCCGCAGTTTCAATTATAACCGCTGTGCGTGTATCGTAATGACCAAGGGCATTTTGCGGCTTTGCTTCACACCTGGTTTCAATACCGCATTTCGTAACAATCTGGATTTTATCTCTTAAACCAGGAGCAAGCTGCAACGCCTTGCCAAACTCCTTTTCACAGCGATATCCACCATAAATACTGGCATGATCTGTGGTTGTTATGCCCAGCTCCAGGGACTGTTCAACCAGTTTTACGATCTCTGATGGCGTAAATTTCCACTCCATCAAACGCCAGAATCCAATGGCAATACGAGACATGCCCGGCCCATTTGGAGACATTTCTATTTGTGGTACATGCATGATAATCCTTTCTAAAATCGCAAATTCATCTCGATGAAGAATAACTTCTCAATCCACTATTAAGTGTTCACACGGTAAAAACGGTATTCGGTCTTGCTGTTCAAGGGAATTTATTCCAAAAGTCGTAAATCATGAAAAATTTTACGGACAATCCCTACACGTGCTTTGCTATCCTCATCCTTGTTAATATCAATGTTCAAGGCAAAGAAATAGACTTCACTCCCTTTTTCAAGATAGCCAACATACCACCCGATTTGCGGCTTAGCGTCGCCACCCCAGCCGGTTTTCGCACGCAAAACATAATCAGGGCCCTTATCGACGACAAGTATATCCTTCACTTTCGCGAGCACAGGTGGTGAGAACGGTAGGTTATTCTCATACAACTTTTTTAAAAAGTGCACCTGCTCTTGTGCACTGATGCGTAACCCGCCGTCTAACCAAAACAGATCAATAGCACCGCTGATGTCTTTATTGCCGTAGTCTGCTTTGTTCACAAAATCCTGCATTCGCTCTTCCCCAATTCTACGTGCCAGTTCCTGATAAAACCAGACGGCAGAGACTTGTATTGCTGTACGCATGTTATGGTCACGGTTCCACGGCTTAATACTTCGCTCAATCCCGTCCCACTTGATAATGACATTTGTATCCACAATGGCACCCGTTTCCAGCGCAATCAAAGAATTCAAAATTTTAAATGTCGATGCCGGTATAAAACGGATACTCGAACGGTTTTTGTTATAAAAATATGTCTTATTCGCATGCAATTCCTGCATGACAAACGTACCTTCGACTGCATACTGGTTAAAAACAGAGGCAAACACATTTTCAGGTTGAGGAGTATTGGAGCAATCGAGAAAAGTTAAAAAAAAAGCGGCGGGCAAAAGATAAATCCGAAGGAATATTTTCCACATTTTAAAGCCCCGTTATAGATTGGTTCACAACGATTTACTCATTATTCATTTGCACTGAAAATAATTGCTTTCACAACAGGATGCAAACATTTTGCAAGCAAACCCGATAATTCACCGGATAAAAATGAGCATAGAAACAGTTCTTGTTATTCGATCTTTGCGGTAAATTTTAAGAAGGCTCTGCCCGGCCGAATCCATAGGGAAAAATTGTGAAAAGATCCGCCAGGCAGAATACCAGCGAAAACAGTGCTATTTGGTTAGCACTGAGGGGGGTGTAAATTTCTTCACCTCATGAGAGATTGGTTTTACTGTGCGTAAATATGCATATATGGCACTCAAATCGTCATTGGTCATGCCAGCATAGTGCGTCCACGGCATCTCCGTCTGCATTTCACCTTTATTGTATGTGATATGCCGGCCGCTGGAATCCGCAAAGGTTTTAAACATGCCAATAAAGTCTTCTTCATCCCAGCCACCAATACCTGTTTCTTCCTCCGGGGTAATATTAGCAGAGCGTACCGTACCCCATTCAGGGCTGGAAAACTCCTGGCCGCCCGCGAACTTCATATTTTCAACGAGTTGTCCGTTTTCAAAGGGTGTGTGGCAATGCTCACAGCCGCCGACTTGTGTGAGATAATTCCCGACAGCAACCTTGTCCTCGGGATTCGGCTTTTTCCAGGGATCGGCATCTTTTGGAATCGTTCGAAAAATGAGGTTTAGCGGGAAATTCATACTTGGCTCCGGAATTGGCTTTTCATTTTGGATTGCAGGAAGCGTGCGTATGTAGGCCACAATCGCTTCAGCATCTTCCCGGGTTAAATGACTGTACATGGTATATGGCATCATCGGGGCAAGAGGGCGTCCATCTTTGTCCACACCAGCCGTAATTGCACGCAGAATTTCACCATCTGTCCAGTTTGATAGAGCAGCAGGTGTGATGTTCGGAACGTACAAGGTGCCCGGCACACCGGGAAACGGATTGCCGCCTTTGCCTTCTGTTCCCGGGACCAAAGGTTGCGAAAAATAGGCCTGGTTCTTGTCCGAATGACAATCCAGGCACATAGTGACATGTTTCGTGAGATATTCACCCCGTGCGAGACGCTCCGGTGTCTGTTCAATTGTCATGTTTGGTGCCGGACTTACCTTTGGAAAACCAACTTGCAAATAAACAAGGCCTGCGATCACCACAAGCACGAGTAACAACACAAGACTGCCTAAAACCAAAAATAATTTTTTCATAATGCAGAATCTCCACTATACTAAATAAAAATTGGACTAACCTGCTTTATTCATGAAATGCTCAATGGAACGATAGTCAGGGGATATCCCCTGCCCAATCCCGGTGTTTGTGAATAAAGCAGACTAAAGGATACAATATAAAAATTTATTAAAACTAACATTAAGTTTGTTAACATGCAATTTAAAGTTTTCGAATGGCAAAGAAGGCGGGTTAGAGTAATTGCGCAAGCTTTTCTTGAATTTTCAGGAAATGAGAACCCTGCCAGTAAATTCGATCGCATCGCTGACAACGAAAAAATTCGTCAAAATAGCGAATGGTTTTCGGTTGCAAACGGTGTTGAATTAATTTTTTGTTGACCGGATGAATTTCACCATTACAGACGATACAACGGTGAAAAGGGGCGATACAATCGCGAAGATCAAAACGGTTGAGCACTTCATCGACCTGCTGCATTGCATTGGTGGAACGCACCCAATAACCATGCGTTACAGCCTTTGCGAAGAGCAGTCGACGATCTCTGGTGAGAATGATTCGATTTTCTGCTACAGAAATTTGCACGATTTCTGGATCATCATAGTTATTTTCATATTTGACATCAAAACCCAGGAGGCGGAGAAGACGAGCCAGCTTGCCTAAGTGAACATCGAGAACAAAGGCTGTGCGGCGCAAGGGTTTTTCACGCAGAACGGCAATCGGGCTAATGTCCAGACTCTCAAAAACCGGATAAACCGAAACAAAATCATCATTCTGCAACTGGTAATGAAAACCGACGGAGGCACCATTGACCAGAATGAGATCAACCTCGGTGTGCGGCACACCAAGGGCTTCAATGGGATCCTTGATACCCGGATTACCGTTGAACTCGAAGCTAAAAATCCTTTTACGTTTTTCCTTTGGCAGGAAATCGTTGAGCTCTTCATAAAATCGAAATTGGGCGGTGTACTCACGTGTTTTTGGCATGGCATTATGCTCGGGCAAAAGATTGGACACAAAACTTCGCAAATTTGAAATTTGAATTCAAGAAATATTTACAATTTACACAATCTCTGCTGTCTGTCGGACAAAGTCATTTGCACAAATTCTAATTGAGTTTCACGCAAATCTTCCTAAATTAGCTACCTTTTACTCTAAAATTTTTCGTGTTAATAGAGAGTCCATCCAGCAATGCACCTTTTTTCATCATTCCGGCAAGTTTTTAGCCGGAATCCATTTCTGGCTGCATCAATCAATTTTGGATTCCGGATAAAAGCATTGCGGAATGACATCCAACCGGATGGACACTAAATAAGATAAAAATCACAAAACGGAATATTACATCATGTCAGCAGGCAAAAATACCCCGGACACAGGATCGGAAAACAATATCAACAGACCTTCCAATTTTATTAAGAATATTATTGATGAAGATATCAAAAACGGAAAAAATGATGCGCGTGTTCACACCCGCTTCCCTCCGGAACCCAATGGCTACCTGCATATCGGGCACGCGAAATCCATCTGTCTGAACTTTGGACTGGCACAAGATTACGATGGATTGTGCAATCTGCGATTTGACGATACAAATCCAGTTAAGGAAGAGGATGAATACGTCAAATCCATCATTGAAGATGTGAAATGGCTCGGTTTCGACTGGGAAGACCGGTTGTATTTTGCCTCCGATTATTTCGAACACATGTATGACTTCGCTGTAGAGCTCATTCGTAAGGGCAAGGCCTATGTGGACGATCTCAACGCCGAAGAAATTCGCGAATACCGCGGGACGCTGACAAAACCGGGAAAAGAAAGTCCTTACCGCAACCGCGGTGTGGAAGAAAACCTGGATTTGTTCAGCCGCATGCGAGCCGGCGAATTCCCGGATGGTTCAAAAGTTTTGCGGGCAAAAATCGACATGAGTTCCAGCAATATGAATATGCGTGATCCGGTGATGTACCGTATTTTGCATGCATCCCACCACCGCACCGGCGACGCATGGTCGATTTATCCCATGTACGATTGGGCGCACGGCCTCGAAGACTCCCTGGAAGGCATAACCCATAGCATCTGCACGCTGGAATTCGAAGACCATCGTCCGCTTTATGACTGGTTTCTGGAAAATTTAGACGGCGTCCACCGCCCACAGCAAATTGAATTTGCCCGTTTAAATCTGACATACACACTGATGAGTAAACGTAAGTTGTTGCGGCTGGTGAATGAAAAATATGTTTCCGGATGGGATGACCCCCGCATGCCAACCCTAGCCGGTATGCGCCGCCGCGGCATTCCCCCTGCTGCGATTCGCGACTTTGCTGATCGTATCGGCGTTGCGAAAGCCGACAGTATTGTCGACCGGGCTATGCTGGACAGTTGCATCAGGGATGATTTGAATAAAAACGCCAAACGCGTCATGGTCGTACTCGATCCGGTGAAAGTCGTTATCACCAATTATCCCGAAGACCAGGTTGAGGAATTGACGGCCGAAAACAATCCGGAAAAAGAAGATGCGGGTTCTCGCACAATTCCATTTTCGCGGGAAATTTACATCGAGCGGGAAGATTTTCTCGAAGATGCACCAAAGAAATTCTTCCGCATGGTGCCCGGCCGGGAAGTGCGATTGAAGCATGCGTATTATGTCACCTGCACCAATGTGATCAAAGACACTGCAGGCGAGATTGTGGAAATTCATTGCGAATACGATCCGGCAACCAAAGGTGGATGGTCTGATGACGGCCGCAAAGTTAAGGGTACACTGCACTGGGTTTCGGTAAAACACGCCGCCGATGTTGAAGTCCGCCTCTATGACCATCTTTTCACTAAAGAAAACCCGGATGAATCGCGGGAAGAAAAAGATTTTACTGCATTTCTTAATCCGGAGAGCCTGGTCACTCTGAAAAACTGCAAGGCCGAACCAGGATTACGGGAGAGCGAACCGGGCGAAAGTTTCCAGTTCTTGCGCAAAGGCTATTTCTGCAGTGACAGCAAAGACTTCAGCGGGGAGAATCCGGTTTTCAACCTCATAGTCGGTCTGCGGGATAGCTGGCAAAAAATCGAGAATAAATAAAGATAACCGAGGCTGTTTCATAACTCATTATTTTTACCACAAACATACATTTTCCAAGAGCGAAAGCGTCCTCACCGAGCGTAACACACGTTCCACTCGGCAGGACGCCTTCGTTCTATTGCTGTTTTAACACAGCCCCAACTCTACCCAAATGAGAAAATCCATGAAGGTAAAATTACTTTGCATCCCTGCTTTTCTTCTTTTTATTTCGCACCATGCTTTTGCACAAAGCACGCGTATCGGTCTTTTCAATATAAAAGAACTCTCCACTGAAAAACTCAAACAGGTTGATGAAAACGGTGTCGGTCAAAACCAGCAGTTGCATGCAGCCGCGAGTATCATCAAAGAAATCAATCCGGACATCCTTGTTATCAATGAAATAGATCATGATTACGATGCGGCAGATTCCCTGATCTTCACAATTAACGCACAACGCTTTAAGAAATCTTATCTGCGCGATAGTGAATACAAATATATTTTTGCTGCCCCCTGCAACACCGGCTTGCTGTCTGGCTTCGATCTCAACAACGACGGATTAACGGCAACGCAAGAAAATCTCGGAACCCGCGAATACGGGGACGACTGTTACGGTTGGGGAATGTATCCGGGACAATATGCAATGGCTGTTCTCTCAAAAAAACCGATTTTGTTCAACGGTGTGCGTACATTTCAGAAATTCTTGTGGAAAAATCTCCCGGGGAATCACTTACCGAACGAATTTTACTCCGACGAAGAAAAAGAAATCCTTCGCCTTTCGAGCAAATCACACTGGGATGTGCCTGTGCTGATTGGGGCTGATACTTTGCACCTGCTTCTCTCCCACCCCACGCCACCGGTTTTTGACGGACCGGAAGACCGCAATGGCCGGCGCAATTTTGATGAAATCAGATTCTGGAAATTGTATTTAGACGGCTCAATGGCATTGATCGACGATGCAGGCAATCATGGTGGTTTGCAAAGGGATGCGTCGTTCGCCATTGTTGGTGACTTAAACGCTGCCCCGAATAATGAAATAGCTTACGATGACCGGACCGCGATCGCACAAGTCCTTACGCATAATCTTGTGCAGGAATCCGGTGCATACATGACATCCGATGGTGCGCGGGAAGGCATGACTACGGGTACACCGGATTTTTTCGAGCAGGCCACGACAGAATTTCGCAAAGGCATGAAACGGCGAATCGATTATATTTTGCCTGCGAGTAACATAACAATGAAACAGGGTGGCGTTTACTGGCCGGAGGAAAAGAAAAATCCAGCACTATTTGAGCGTGCGATGCAGGCATCAGATCACAGAATGGTCTGGCTGGATCTTGAATTTGGGAAATGAAGATTTCGCAAAGGAACTCCTGTTTGTTTTGACAAATTTTCTTTGTGGTTTTAGAATGAATTGACTTCTCTTAAGCTCTCAGCAACAATAGACTCCGGATAATAGCATTCCGGAGTGACGAATGACAGTACGTTTCCGGATAGACAAGATTAATTACACAATTTTTTTACTTTAATTCCTTCATATTTTTTGAATAAACCATTCTTTTTGTCTATATTTTTCCGCCCGATGGTAACCTGAAATCGTACCAATTAAGTTACTTCATTATATAAATTCAATAAGCTCTTAGGCCGTATCAAATCAATAATTTTACTCAGAACCAGCCTGGCTCATTCCGCATGAATTCGGGACAGAGCGGGTTACCCATGAAAGCGATTATACAAAAATAAGCATACTGCAACTTTACTGCGCAGCTTTCACTTTTGTAAGTAAATTGCTTGTGCAGTGATCTGTGTTTTAGACACATTGATTGAAAAAAAGGGTTAATCCAATGCCACAACTTCCAAATTATGAAGAACTAACCAAAAAGGTTCATGAATTAGAGACGGAAATCCAGGTGCTGTCGAAGCGGAAGGCAATTAATATATCCGGAATAAATATTGAGTGGAACGCCAAGGCTGGCACATGCTCTTTTGAAGGTTTGCCTGTTGTTATGATGTGGCTCGACACCACGCTGGCCGGTTTAATGTCCGGGGTGCATTCCATGGTTGGCACCAAAAGGTTCGGATTAGCCTTGCAGAGTGAAGGGCGAAAAAGTGTTGAAGAAGATTGGCATGTCATATCGCAATTCCCCAATTTTGAAGAGGGATTTAATGCCATTGCAAATATTGCTGCCGTGGCAGGCTGGGGAGACTGGCGACTGATTTCATGCGATACCGAAAATAAGAAATGCCATTTTCAAGTTCGGGATAGTTGGGAAGGACGGCATCAGCGGTCGCAGGGCGTTCACTGGGGAAGTGGCATGCTTGCGGGTAAATTTGCCGGTTATTGCACGAAATTATTTTCCACCAATTGCTGGGCCGAACAAACACATTCCATAGCCAACGGAGATGACTTTGATGGTTTTGTCGTAAAACCGTCGAATCGAACGATTGAAACAGAAATAGACAACCTGTTAACCTCCGATGATGCAACCCATGCGGATATGGCTGTAGCACTGGAAAAATTCAAAAAAGAAGCAGAGGAAAGAGATCGGGTAGAACAGGCTTTGAGGCGAAGTGAGGAGAAATACCGGGGCATCTTTGATGAATCCATAGCAGCAATTTATCTCTTTGACAACCAAAAGAATTTCCTGGACACCAACCAGGCGGGCGTTGATCTGTTGGGTTATCCCCGGGAAGAATTGCTCACAATGAGTATCCCCGATGTCGATGCAGACCCGCAAGTCGTTCTTCCAGCCCATGAGCAATTACTGGATGGAGACAGGCTTATCAACTATGAACATCAATTGCGGCGGAAGGACGGCCGAATCATCACAGTCCTTAACAACTCGCGACCAATTACCAACAGCGATGGTCATGTAATAGGCATGCAAAGTACCCTGCTCGATATCACGATCAGAAATAAAGCACAACAAGCATTGCGTGAAAGCGAGGCAAAATACCGTGCACTGCTTGAAACGAATGATACAAACTACTTAATCCTCGATAAAAAAGGGACGATTCTCGATGCAAATTCGAAATACATTAACCTTACCGGATATGCATCGATAGAGGAGATAACAGGCCGAAATGTTTTCGAATTTACCGCACCTCACGATAGAGAAAAGGCTTCAAACGAATTCACACAATGCATTGCCAATGGCCAGGTAAAGAATCTGGAAATTGATCACATTGAACGAAATAAAAATATAACACCGATAGAAATAAACGCTGCAGTAATTGAAACAAATGAAGGGATGCGAGTACTGGCACTCTGCCGGGATATATCCGAAAGAAAACTAAAGGAAAAAATTCAGGCAGCGCAAATTCGACTGGTCGATTACGCCCATGGCCATTCTCTCACAGAATTTTTAAGACAAATTCTGGATGAAGCGGAAGCACTTACAGGCAGTGAGATTGGTTTTTACCACTTTGTCGAAGATGACCAGGAGACACTTACACTGCAAACATGGTCGACGAACACCTTGCAAAATATGTGTAAAAATGAAAATAGCGGACTACACTACCCGCTTTCAGAAGCAGGTATATGGGTTGATTGTGTGAAGCTAAAAGCACCCGTCGTTCATAATGATTACGAAAGCCTGCCACATAAAAAGGGATTGCCGGAGGGACATGCACCGCTGATTCGGGAACTCGTTGTTCCCGTACTTCGGGCAGGAAAAATTGTCGCTATTCTGGGCGTTGGCAATAAAAAGACAGAGTACGACAAAGGTGACATTGAAGTTGTGCAAACCCTGGCTGACCGTACCTGGGAAAGTATTCAAAGTAAAAAAGCGGAAGAAAACACAAAGAAAAGCGAGCGCTTTCTCAACGCAATTGTAGAAAATATTCCCAATATGATCTTTGTTAAAGATGCAAAAGACCTGCGCTTTGTGCGTTATAATAAAGCGGGTGAAGAGATTCTCGGTATTGCCAGGGAAGAACTTCTCGGTAAAACCGATTTTGATTTTTTCCCAAAAAAAGAAGCGCAATTTTTTACTAACAAGGACAGAGAAGCACTAAATTCACAAACACTTATCGACATTCCCGAAGAACCTATTAAAACAAGGACTTTGGGAGAAAGACGCCTGCATACAAAAAAAATACCTATCTGGGATGAGAAAGGGCAACCGGAATATCTGTTGGGAATTTCGGAAGACATTACCGAACGCAAGCAATTAGAAGAGAAACTGAAACAGTCACAAAAAATGGAATCCATTGGCTCGCTGGCCGGAGGAATTGCCCACGACTTCAACAACATTTTATTTCCCATAATTGGTTTATCTGAAATGCTCATGGATGATTTACGGGTGGGCAGTCTGGAATATGAAAACGCACAAGAGATATTAAAAGCCGGCCTTCGTGGGAGTGATCTGGTGAAACAAATTTTAGCATTCAGCCGCCAGAGCAAGACGAAAATGATTCCCACACGGATACAACTGATACTCCGTGAAGTACTAAAACTGTGCCGGTCAACGATTCCCTCCAATATTCCAATTACCCATGAAATCCAGCCAAACTGCGGTTTTATTGTCGCCGATCCGACACAAATTCACCAGATCGCCATGAATCTGATTACTAATGCCTATCATGCCGTTGATGAAACCAATGGCTCAATTCTGATTCAACTTAAGGAAGTCATGATTGATCGATCGTATAAAACCCGGCTTGAATTGAAACCAGGTCAATATGCGAAACTATCCATCTCTGACACCGGTTGTGGAATTGATGAAGAGATTCTCTCGAAGATCTACGAGCCTTATTTTACAACGAAAGAGCAAAGCAAGGGAACCGGGCTTGGGCTTGCAGTGGTGTATGGCATTGTGAAAGACCTCGACGGCGATATCGAAGTTACGAGCGAAATGGGCAGTGGATCAACATTCGACGTGTATTTTCCCCTGATGGAACAAACGGCAACAACCGTTTCCAATGGCGAACCTGAGATTTTAGAAACAGGTAACGAACGAATTCTGCTCGTCGATGATGAAGAAGCAATTACAAGAATTGAATCCCAGTTATTGCGCCGCCTCGGCTACGATGTCACATCCTATGTCCACAGCCGCGAAGCTCTAAATGCATTCCGGCGCGATCCGGATGGTTATGATATTGTTGTGACAGACATGACGATGCCCGAGATTACCGGAGATGTACTGGCCAGGGAGTTGATTGGTATTCGACCGGAAATTCCAATTATCGTCTGTACGGGATTTAGCGAAAGGATTGATAAAGAGAAAGCCGAATCGATAGGCATAAAGGGTTTTTTGATGAAACCCATTATAAAGTCCGATCTTGCGAAAATGGTGCGCAATGTGTTGGATGGAAAATCAGTTGAATCATCAACATAATATTCTAGAACGGTGTTCTTATAATTTTGAAAATTGGATTATTACATTATTTTTTTAACCGGTCAGAATGAACCTTTTTTCTTGTTTTAAAGGTTTATTTTTAATTTAATAATCTTTTTGAGTTTGATATCTTAAATTTCTTGCATTCAAATTCTATTGCATTCATTTATTAAAGTTCTTCCAGTGGTTCGTCAAGTTTAAATTTATGCGCGTTGTTTCTCAGACTTCCTGTCTGAATTTAACAGGCAAAATGCCTTAACTCGATTTATTCATAGGTTGTTTAGAGATACGATGGGCAAAGAATACCCACGGCCCAAACCTGGCAATTATAAATTCACCGGGTGAAGCACGAAATGCCATAGCCAATTTTAACTGACTGCCCCCGATTTTGAATTGAAAATTGCTTTGTCCTTACAGGCTGGATGGATTACAGGATTATTACGATGAAAGACGAAAACAAAACCAAAGCACAATTACTTGCCGAACTGCAGAAACTACGCCGGTACATCAAAAACCAGAATGGATCGGCTGGAATAGATTCCAACACAATCTCAAGAGATCGCAGAAACCGATTTTGTGCTTTATTTGAGCATTTCCCTTGCGGCATGTTGGTTGAGGATGATGATCGGAAAATTATCGAGGTTAATAAAAACCTGTGTGAAATATTTGGGATAGATGCGCCGCCGGAAAGCCTGTCCGGTACAGCAATGGATGTCTTTATCCAACAAATGACTTCTTTAATTGAGAATAGCAGTCAATTTCTCAATCGAACCAAGGATATTATTTCAGCAGGAAAGCATGTACAAGCAGAAAAAATATTTTTATCGGATGGCCGTATATTAGGTCGCAATTACCTGCGAATCGATTCAAGTTCAGCTCCGGTTGAACACGTTTGGTATTATCGGGATATCACGGACCAACATAACGCAGAGCAAAAACTAAAAATAAGTGAAGAACGCCTCGAACTCGCCGTTGAAGGTACCGAGCTCGGCCTGTGGGACTGGAATGTACAAACCGGTGAAGTTTTCTTTAACGATCACTGGGCACATATATTGGGCTATTCTTCCGATGAAATTAAGCCGCATGTCTCCGCTTGGGAAAATCTCCTGCATCCGGAAGATAAATCCCGGGTAATGGAGATGCTCAACAAACATCTTAAAGGCGAAACACCAAACTATGAAACGGAACACCGGTTGCGAACAAAAAATGGCGATTGGATTTGGATTCTCGACCGTGGGCGTGTTCTGGAAAGAGATGAATCCGGTGTACCATTGCGCGCCGTTGGATCGCACATCAATATAACCGAACGAAAAAAAGCTGAACACCTTATCGAAGAAAATGAACAGCGATTACGCGCATTAGTGAACTCAACCCCGGATGTGATTTGTTTTAAGGATGGGAAGGGACGCTGGCTGGAGGCGAACGAAGCTGATCTCAAACTTTTTGCCCTCGAAGGTGTGAATTACTTTGGCAAAACGGATTCCGAATTAGCGGACTTTACATTGCCATTGTACCGCGAGGCCTTTCGAACTTGTGCAACAAGCGACGAGCAGACCTGGCAAAACGGCACTCTTACCCGGGCAACAGAAGTCATTCCAACAGTCGAAGGGGAATCGCGAATCTTTGACGTTATCAAAGTTCCATTATTTCAGCCGGATGGAAGCCGCAAAGGCCTTGTGGTTCTCGGCAGAGACGTTACAGAGCACAATAAAGTCGAACAACTTTTAAAGGAGACTAATAAATCCTTAAAGGAAAGCACACAAAATCTGCAAATGCTGGTTGAAAGTGTCGACGTAATTCCCTGGCACTTCAATTACAAGGAGAATCGTTTCTCATTTATTGGCAAACAGGTCGAACGAATTCTCGGTACGAAACCTGAAACGTGGACGGATATGGATTCCTGGGCCAGACACATCCACCCCGCTGATAGAGAAAATACCGTTAAGAGTTGCCTGTACAGTACAGAAAAAGGCCAAAATCATACCCTTGAATACCGCTGCGTAACTCCTGAAAATAAAATTGTCTGGATTCGTGACATCATCGCAGTACACTGTGATCACAATAACAAACCGGTTGAACTCGTTGGTTACATGATCGATATAAGCAGCATTAAACAACGCGAAGAAGGTATTGCCACCAATTTAAAACAAACGGAGATTTTACAGCGCAACATCGAATTGCTCAACCGGGCACAGACGAGTAAAGAAGTCTGCGATGCTGCTGCGAAAGGTATTCTTGAGTTATTGCAGTGCGATCGTTCTTCCATTTTACTTTATGAGACCGATACGATTGCGCACTTTAAAGCATGGCAGAATCTTTCACCGGAATACCGGCAGGCCGTGGATGGTCATTGCCCCTGGGACATAAACGATATTGATGCACAACCGCTCTGTTATCCTGATGTAAAAAGCGCAGATTTGGAGAAACACATCATAGAAACTATCCTGCAGGAAGGTATAAATGCAGTGATGTTCGTACCGCTGAAAGGAACCGCGCAATTACTTGGTAAATTTATGGTGTACTTTAATTCAAATCATCAGTTTACGGAACAGGAACTCAACTTAACCCAGGTTTTTTCACAAAATCTGTCTGCGGTCCTGCAGCGCTTTCAGGCTTTGGACGCTGCGCAGAATGCGGCCCATAAATATTCCACAATTTTTAATGATATTGCCGAGGGTGTTTACCAAAGTACCGGAGATGGTCACTTTATCACAGTAAATCCAGCCATGGTGCACATGTTTGGGTACCGGAATGCTGAAGAAATGCTACAAATCAAAAACACTAAAGCTTTATATTGGGATGAAACCGAGCGGCAACGCTTGATTACCCTGGCAAACCAAAACGAGACCTTGACTCACGTTGAAGTGAAAATGAGACGAGCCGATGGAGAACCCTTATGGGTCTTAATGAACGATCGTGTTGTGAAAGACAAGGATGGGAATACACTGTATTTCCAGGGTACTTTATCAAATATAACAGAGCGACGAAAAATGGAGGAAGCGTTAAGAAATTCCGAAAAGCGTTACCGGAATTTCTTCGAAAGGGATATCACCGGTAATTATCTCTCAACTCCCCAGGGCAAACTGCTTGATTGCAATCCGACCTTTGTTCGGATGCTTGGTTATGATTCCGCAGAAGAAATAAAGGGAATCAGTACACAGGAATTATATCCAACCACCACCGAACGTTCTGATTTTCTCGACGAACTGCATAAAAACAAAAAACTCAGCAATTTTGAATTTAAGATGATACGCAAGGATGGCAAAACAATCCATTGCGTTGAAAACGTCTTCGGACTTTTCGACGAAAACGGAGAACTAACGCATTTTCAGGGATATATTTTCGATGAAACGGAACGCAAGTTTGCAGAACAATTACTTGAAACACAACGGGATCTGGGCGTTGCTTTAAGTTCTGCTAAAGACTTAACGGAAACCCTGCAATTAAGTCTTGGTACAGCGATCGAAATATCGTCCACCGACGGCGGTGGTATCTATCTGGTTGATGGCAGCACTGGCGGGCTTCATCTGGCTTTTCATCAAGGCCTGCCCGGGGCATTTGTTGAACAGGTAACATACTTTGGACCCGAGACACCCAACACGCAGGTTGTTATGAAAGGGGAAGCGATTTATACCCAATATAAAGAACTAACTAACCAACTAAATATCGAAAGAAGATATCCTTTCAAAGCCTCTGCGATTATCCCGATTAAATACCAAAATCGTGTGATTGGCGCCTTTAATATTGCATCGCAAACGCTGAATAATTTACCCGAACAGTCACGGACTGCCCTGGAAACCATCGCTACCCAGGTGAGTGAGGTCATCGTACGTTACCAGGCTGAAGAAGAGAAAGCGCGCCTCGAAGAACAACTGCGCCGCTCGCAAAAGCTGGAAACTATCGGCACCCTTGCCGGTGGTATCGCCCATGATTTTAACAACATCCTTGCCCCTATTTTAGGCTATGCGGATATGGCTTTGCTCAACCTGCAACCAGATAATCCCATGTACGATTATTTGCGCCAAATTCTTAAATCCGCATTTCGCGCGAAGGAGCTCGTGGAGCAAATTTTGTTGTTTGCCAAACAAAGTGAAAAGGAACGGCACCCGCTGGCTTTGCAGCCACTGATAAACGAATCATTGAAACTCTTGCGGCCGACCATTCCTGCAACCATTGAAATACGACATCACATTGATCCAAAATGCGAAAAAGTCTTGGCTGATCCATCACAAATCCACCAGGCTATCGTCAATTTATGTACCAATGCCTTCCATGCCATGCAAATATCCGGTGGCACCCTGACGATCAATTTAAATCAAATCACGATCGACGAAGCTTCTTCTCTACACCATGCCAATTTGCCCGTTGGAAAATATGCACGTTTGTCGGTTATTGATACCGGACACGGAATGGACAAGTCTACTTTGAACCGTATTTTTGAGCCATTCTTTACGACAAAATCTGTGGACAAGGGCACAGGATTGGGTCTTTCGGTTGTGCACGGCATAGTCCAAAGCCACGGTGGAAACGTTGAGGTTGAAAGTGAGCTGGAGAGGGGATCAAAATTTCATGTTTATCTACCCATAGCCAAGGATGCCACGCTCAAAAATAGCACAAGTACACAATCTGTCGTTGGTGGCAAAGAATCCATTTTGATCGTTGATGACGACGATGCCGTGGCAACGATTGTGGCTAAAATGCTGAAAACACTTGGCTATGTTGTCGAATTCAGAACCAGCAGCGAAGCAGCTTTGCAAGCTTTCCGCTCAGAGCCGAATAAATACGATTTACTCATTTCAGATTTAACAATGCCGGATATGACGGGACTTGATTTAGCGCAACAAGTATTGCAAGTTCAACCCGGCTTACCCGTGATGATAATGACAGGTTACGGGGATAATCTGACCGAAAATACCCGCAAGAAATTTGGCATCAAACAAGTTCTGGGCAAACCCATTATGATGAGTGATTTGGCAAGTGCAGTGCGAGAGATTTTGGATTAAAATGAAGAAACTTTTAAATCCACTTCATTTGTGAACGCCGGGATCAATCCATGATAATTGCTATCAGTTTGGGCTGTCCCCATATATTTAGATAATATAGGTTAAACCACTTTAAATTTATTTTTGTATTCATTCGGAGACATGCCGGCATATTTCTTAAAGACATTTCGAAATGCTTTAATATCGCCATAGCCTACTTCACCCATGACTTCATTTATGGTCTTTTTTCCCTTCTCGAGCGCCTGCTTTGCAACTTCCACCTTGACCCGCTGGACATATTCAACAATGGTATTCGTAGTCGCTTTCTTAAACCTTCTTTCAAAAGTCCTTCTGCCTAACTTTGCTTTGTTGGCTAAAAAATCGATCGTCAGATTTTCCATAAAATGGTCTTCAATGTAATTTTGTACAAGCAAAATTTCCGTATCGTTGTGCTCTTTTTGGCCTCGAAAAATAGTAAATGGCAACTGTGTCGATTTATGCATATCAAGCAGAAAAAACTTGGCTGCCTTTAACGCCATTTCTCTGCCAGCATACTTTTCTACCAAATAAAGAAGTAAATTCCAATAGGATGTGGCGCCACCACTGGTGTAGATTCCACCTTGATCGGTAATAATTTTGTCCGCTGCAAGCTGCACTCTCGGGAACATTGATGCGAATTGATTTGCAAAAAGCCAGTGCGTCGAGCACTGTTTCCCGTCCAACAACCCTGTGGATGCCAGCAAAAATGCACCAACACATAAACTCGCAATTTCGGCCCCACCCTCTCGCTGCTCACGTAGAAACGATACGAACGCCTTGTTCCGTGCGACTGCTATTTTCATGTCACCACTCAACGCCGGCACGATTACTAAATCAGCCTGTTTTACCTGATTTATGGTGCAATTTGCACGGATCGATACCGTGTCAAAATTTAATTTTACTTCCTTTGCCAAACCAACAAGTTGAACGTCGAAACAGGGTTGCGCACCAGCTTCTGCGAAGAAATTATTGACTGCAAAAAACATGTACTGCGGATCCACTATGCTTGCAGGCACAGCCGTTTCTGGAATTATGATTATGACTTTTTTCATGGGGATAAACATAAGCAACTCCCTTGTCGCAATCAACCTGTTATTTTGGCGTTATTACTTATTTGAATTAATAAAAGTCTTCATATATTTTAATAAAATTAAATTCCAAAGGAGAGAAAGATGCACAAACAAAACATGTCTATTTGCTTATGGTTCGACAACCAGGCTGAAGAGGCAGCAAAATTCTACACCTCAATTTTCAAAGATTCCAAACCTGGCGCCATCACCCATTTTAAAAAAGAAGGATTTGAATACCACGGCAAACCAGAAGGTTCAGTCATGACGGTTGAATTCGAGCTCAATGGCATGGCGTTCCTTGCGCTCAATGGAGGCCCGCTGTTCAAATTCAATGAATCTATGTCCGTAATGGTGTACTGCGACACCCAGGAGGATGTTGATTATTATTGGGAAAAATTGACTGAAGAGGGAACAGAAAGCATGTGCGGATGGCTGAAAGATAAATTCGGTGTCTCATGGCAAATCATTCCCAGGGAAATGGGAGAATATTATAATGCTAAAGACAAAGAAAAAAGCAGCCGAGCAGTAAATGCCATGTTTCAAATGAAAAAACTGGACATAAATGAAATTAAAAAAGCGTTTAATGGAAACTAAATAAACAACAGCAATTAATTCTATAGGAACCTCTTCATGCCAAAAATAACCATTCAAACCAATATAAATAACAAAATTGAAGCGGTTTGGAATGCCTGGACCAACCCGTCCGACATAACCAAATGGTGTTATGCTTCAGAGGACTGGGAAGCGCCTCACGCCGAAAATGATGTCCGCCCTGGAGGAAAATTCAAAACGACAATGGCCGCAAAAGACGGAAGCATGAGTTTTGACTTCACGGGAAAATACACACAGGTCGTCAAGCATAAACTCATTGCCTACAAAATCGATGATGGCAGGAACGTTGAGATTCAATTCATCGAATCTCCTGAAGGTGTTCAAGTAATTGAAACCTTCGATCCGGAAAATTTACATCCGGAAGACATGCAGCGCCAGGGTTGGCAGGCGATTCTGGACAATTTTAAAAAATATGTGGAAACGAATTAATTACTGTTTTATTAGCACTGAAAGCAGCATACAAAAGGAGAAATATCATGGCTAAAATGAATCCCGTAGTCCACTTTGAAATGGCAGCAGAAGACGGCAAAAGAATGTCAGAATTTTATGCGAAGGCATTTGGCTGGAAATCACAACACTTGGGTGAAGAGATGGGCAACTACATTGTCGTTCAAACGACAGAAACTGATGCACAAGGAATGGTACAAACAAAAGGTGCCATCAACGGCGGCATCTATCAAAAACTGGAAGACCCCAATATGAATCACCCATCCATTGTCATATCAGTGGATAACATACATGTGTCTATGGAAAAAATAACAGCTGCCGGGGGAAAATTACTGGGTGAACCAATGCCAATTCCCGGTGTCGGAGAATTTGTATCTTTTATTGATACCGAAGGAAACCGGGCTAGTATTTTACAACCACTGGCCATGTAGCGTTTGTCCAAAAATACATCTTAAAAATCAATTGTAAAGGTCAGAGGAAAATGAGTCATCTGAATAGTGCTGTTACAAAGTTTCTTGATGAATTAAATCATCCCTTCAGGGAAGAGATTGAATTATTGCGCGAAATTATTCTTTCGGCAGAAACCGGCTTAGACGAGAACATCAAATGGAATGGACCAAATTATTCCATTCAGGATAAAGATCGAATAACAATGCGAATTCAACCTCCCAAACAAGTTCAACTGGTTTTTCATCGGGGAGCAAAAAAACAGGAGCAGCCCAAAGAAAAACTCATTTCCACAAAATCAAAAATATTGGTTTGGAAAGAAAACGACAGGGCGGTTGTAACCATTAAAAATCAAACTGAGATTGAAAACAACAGTGTTGAATTAACGCAAATTATAAAAGATTGGTTAGCAGCCACAAAATAGTCAATAGATAGCTAATTATTTGTTTGTCTTTTATAGAGGAAAAACGGGAAATCATGTCTAAAATGAATCCGGTAGTGCATTTCGAAATGCCTTACAAAGATGGAGACCGTATGGCCGCATTTTACAGTCAAGTGTTTGGCTGGAAAATGCAAAAATTCGGTGAAGAAATGGGGAACTATGTGACGGCCCAAACAACCGAAACCGGTAAGGACCAAAGGCCAAAAACACCAGGCGCCATCAATGGCGGCTTTTTTCCAATAAAGCCGGACTGGCCTGCACAACATCCTTCCATAGTCGTTGCTGTCGAAAAAATTCGGGATGCAATGAATAAAGTCACCGAATCAGGAGGTAAAGTTTTAGGTGAACCAATGGAGATTCCGGGTGTCGGCGAGTATGTATCATTTATAGATTCTGAAGGCAACCGGGTTAGTATTTTGCAACCATCCAGGTAATTATAAATAGTAAAAAAGATGTGAGATGAATATGAACAAACTGAATTTTTCCATCACGATCAGCGCACCGAAAGCCAAAGTTTGGAGCACGATGCTGGACGACGCGACCTATCGTGTGTGGACCGAGGCTTTTACTACCGGCTCGCACTACATCGGTGATTGGAGCAAGGGGAGTAAAATCCTTTTTCTCGGGCCGGATCCAACGACAGGCAAAACGGGAGGCATGGTGAGCCGCATCAAAGAAAACCGCTTGCACGAGTATATTTCCATCGAGCACCTCGGCATGGTGAACGATGGCAAGGAAGACACCACCAGCGACGCGGTGAAAGCATGGGCCGGGGCGCATGAAAATTATACATTCAAAAATAAAAACGGTCATACAGAAGTTTTGGTCGATATTGACATCACCGATGATTTCAAGGAGATGTTCGAAGGCATGTGGCCGAAAGCCCTGCAAAAGCTTAAAGAGCTGGCGGAGAAATAATCGTGAACGCGTTTAAAAGTCGGCCTTCACACTTCTGTTAGGGTGGAATTGAGATAAGTAACTGCACTTCCTTATACAGCGAAAAAGCTTAAAAAATGTAGCGATGTTTTTAATCGCTTTGTTTATAGATAATTAAAGAGAAAGATAGGCATGAGAAAGGTTATTGCACTCGAATTTATCACGCTCGATGGCGTTATACAATCTCCTGGTGGGCAGCAAGAAGATACAAGCGGCGGTTTCGCGTATGGCGGCTGGCTGGTCCCCTATTCAGACGATGCTGTAGGCAGCGTTATGCAGAAGCAAATGAGCCTGCCATTCGATCTGTTGTTGGGGCGCAATACCTTTGAAATTTGGGCTTCGTACTGGCCGCAACATACGGATATATGGCCAGGTGTAAAAACAGCAACTAAGTACGTGGCATCAAATTCCATGTCTTCTGACGATTGGCAACCCTCCGTGTTTATCAATGGGGATATTGCTGAAAAAATCAGAAAACTCAAAAAGCAAGCAGGACCGGATCTGCATGTTTACGGAAGTGCAAATCTTCTGCAGACACTTATGAAACATGATTTGGTCGACGAGTTCTGGCTGAAGATATTTCCGATAACCCTTGGTGATGGAAAACGTTTGTTTGATAATGGCGTCATCCCGGCGGCATTCAAGGTAACAGAAAGTGTGGTGTCTCCCTCGGGCGTTATCGTTGTGAATTACAAGCGTGCAGGAGCAATCACAACCGGAAATATATAAATATATACCCGGCTTCGGGCGCTCAAAAACAGAATGAAAAGGAAGGCATTTCGCATTACAGTTAACCTTAAAAAACGAACGAAATGGATAAATTAAACAAGAAATACAAGCCTGACGGCTATAATTCAGTTTCGCCCTATTTTGTAGTGGATGGAGCACAAATGCTTATCGATCAGATCAAACAAGTTTTTGACATAAAAGAATTACGACGATATGATTTGCCAAACGGTAAAATAATGCATGCTGAGTTAAAAATCGATGATTCGGTGATAATGCTTGGAGATTCCGCCGAGGGCCATCCACCAAATAAGTTGACGTTGCATATTTATGTGCCGGACGTTCACGCCACTTTTAAAAAAGCTGTTAATGCAGGGTTTCATCCTGTTGAATCACCCGTTCAAAAACCAGGCGACACGGACATTCGATGCCTGTTAAAAGATTTTCAAGGTAACTTTTGGGCACTTGCAACGCAACAGCAGGAATAAGCAGGGCGTTGTAAAAGAGATGTAAAATGGAACAATATCGATGAATAATTCAAAATCCTATAAAACAGTGCATCACTACTTTGAATGTCAGCCGGAAGCGACAAAAAAAGTTTTACAGGAATTGCGTTCCTGCATTCTCGAAGCAGTACCCGACGCCGAAGAATTGATAAACTACAACATTCCTGCTTTTGCTTTGGTGAAGAACGGAAAAAGAGATCAGCAGATTATGATAGCCGGTTATGCAAAGCACGTTGGACTCTATCCTCACCCCACAGCAATGGAGCATTTTTCAGAAGAACTGAAAGGTTTTAAGCAAGGCAAAGGCTCCGTTCAATTCCCACTGAATGTTCCTTTACCAAAGGAGCTTATTATCAAAATGGTTCTGCACAGGAAAATGCTTTTGGATAAAAAATGATTCCTGTTGTTTTTAACCAATCTTATGGTTTAAGAATAAAAAAGGCTAATTTTTTATCAGTTCCAAAAATCCATCCCGAAATGAAGCCGTATTCGCATCGATTTCCACGCATTTTTGTAAGCGAGCTGCGAGGATTTTGACTCTCTGATCCGAATAGTCATTTTGCTTGAATACAACATCGAAGAAATGCTGCTCATCGATGTGTGCATCGAGGATGAGTGCCGCTGCATCCTCAAAGTCATACTTATTCTTGTCAAGCCCACGTCCCAGAAGTAATTTAAAAAACAGAAGCTGTGCTGCATCGACATGGAGAAATCTTCGGTTCTCCCGATTTGTTTGCTTTTTTTCCAGTTCATTATAAAAGAACCGGCAATGAAAGTGTATGTCGTCTATTGGGCGAATAAACTCCGCATCCGCTAATAAATCAACTTCAATTCCTGCAATTTTTGTTTTGGCCATGGAGCCGCTGAATCCCCGGTTCTTATCGTACTGAAATCTGAGCTGTAAGGCACTCTCCCATTCGGGAATATCCACGGGAGGAATAATGTAATCTATATCACCGGAAAGTCTGTCACAATGTGGGCGGAAATTTTCAAAGTTGCAGTAGAGATAAACCGCCATTCCGGCGAAAATCAACGGTGAATGCAATTTTTCTTTTTCCGATATGTTAATTATGCGGTCATGCACCCGGAAAATCGAATCAATTTGATTTTTTATCTTATGCGTTCTTTCCATTTGCTCCTTCTTTCGTGTAAGGGAAATGTAAGCGATAACAACTTTAAATTCAAAAAATTAATTTTACTTTTCAGCGATATTTTTTAAACTGGTATTCAGAAATATCGCATACCAAAGGCCGGGAAAGGAAAAACGTGAAATCGATAAATCAGCACAACCGGGAGAGAATTAAAAACTCGCCATCCTATCGCCTCGCTTATCAGGATGAAGAATTCCTTGGAAGCAATGAACTGCGGCCACTGCGTTTGCAACTGGAATTGCTCAAACCGGAAATGGTGATGGATGCACACAACATCACTTCAACGGTTGTTATTTTTGGCAGTGCACGCATCTGCAGCAAAGAAGAAATTGAGAAGGCATTAAAGAATGCCCGCAACAAAAAAGATGAAATTGAAATGCGACAATTGGAGACAAAACTCAAATATGCGCATTACTACGAAGAAGCACGCAAGCTAACCCGTCTTCTCGGCGAAAAACCAATTGCCACCAATGGCGACCGTTTGATCGTGGTGACCGGCGGTGGTCCCGGAATTATGGAAGCGGCCAACCGTGGTGCCTATGATGCCAATTCGCAGTCCATTGGTCTCAATATAACATTGGACCACGAACAGGAACCCAATCCTTACATTTCGCCGGAACTGTGTTTTCAATTTCAATATTTTGCCATTCGAAAAATGCACTTTTTGCTGCGTGCGAAAGCGCTGGTTGCCTTTCCGGGTGGATTCGGTACATTTGATGAGCTTTTTGAAGCGCTCACGCTCATCCAGACAGGGCGCATGCCTAAGATGCCCGTCTATCTTTTCAGTAAAGAATTCTGGTCCGGGGCAGTTAATTTCGATTTTCTCGTCGATAGCGGCGTCATTTCCAGAGAAGATCTCGACTTATTCGTTTACATGGAAAATGCGGAGGATTTATGGCAGCATATCAAGGATTACTACCGCAAATGAAAATCCTATATTTTTTGTAAACTAATTCGTAAAATCGCGTATTATTCGGACATTAAAGAAGAGTCAATCCGGAAATGTCCAGGCTGTGTGAAAATGCAGCGTACACCGGTCGCTGAGCCTGTCGTAGCGCCCGGTTGAGCGTGAGTCCTGCTTCGACAAGCTCAGCCTGAATGAAGTTTAAACATTTTCACACAGTCTGGACAAAATGGGGCGTTTTCGGATGGACTCCAAATAAAGTGATATTAATAATCTCTGCAGCGCGTCCCTTTGTGGGGCACATTCATGATTCCAACGGAAACAGGAGAATTCATGCAATCTCATATAGTTAAACGTATTATACTGCCAGCTTTCATTGCAATTTTCTTTTTACTTATCGGAATTGCTTTAATGCCGCATGTCAATTTGCAATTCTCCGGCATCAGCCAAATAAGCCGCTCAGAGGCACGCGATATCATTGATCAATTTGCAGAAGCCCGGCAGATTGATTTATCCGAATTTTACGACGACCAGTATTTTCTTTTCGACTACAGTGGAATTGATTTCCTGACCCGAACCTATGGCGTCGAAAAAGCGATCGAGCTAGCCGAAACCGAAGAATTGCCCCTGGCTTATTGGGAATTCACATTTTACAGAAATGTACCGAGGGATCGACAAGCAGAATTATACATTTTCCGGGTTTCGCCAAATGGTAAACTCATAAAATACCAGCATCAATTGCCCGATTCAACAGGTGGAGCAAATCTTGATGAAAACAAGGCACTTGAAATTGCCACCGTACTGGCATCCCGGTGGCCGGCAATCCATTTTCACGATTTTGAACTTGAAAATGCTTCAAGTGTCGAGAAAACTCGCCGAACAGACCACATTTTTAAATTTTACCACAAAACCCAGCGATACAATGGTGGGCACTACACCTTTGAAATACAAATCTCCGGAGATGAAATTACCAATGTTGTTTCCCACTTCGAAGACCCGGAAAACTTTATCAGTGCTTCGGGTTTAGTCGGTGGCGCGAATCTCCTTTTTAACTCAATTTCCGTCGGCGTGTACGCACTGCTGTTTTTTATCACCGTCATTGTCTTTTTACAAAAATATCATGCAGGCCTTGTTGGTGTTCGCAACGGTCTGCGAGTGGGTGCCATCATCTATATTACTTATGCGTTACAGGCTATTTTCCTCTGGGATATTTTCGGAATGGGCACCCAAATTGGTGCGATCGGTTTATTGCATAAAAAATATATCATCTTCGGACTGATGTTAACGACGAGCGTGCTCTTTATTTTCCTGCACACATTCTCCGCCTGGATCGTCGGAGATCATATTATCCGGTCGGAAAATCTCCCGTTGCTTTCCGGAATCGACAGCATTTTCAACAGGCGCTTTCTCACAAAAAATATAGGCAAGGAGTTGCCAATTGGCATCGCCGCCGGGGCAACAATTTTCGGTGCCTTGCAGGTTTTTTATTTTTTACTCATCAAATGGACGGATGCGGTACCGCGTATCGTACCAACAGAAGGCAATCTTTTCTCTTACAAAAACATCTTCTTTGGTGCACTGGCGACCTTAATTTTTAATGTCATCGTGGAAGAGACATCTTATCGAAAATTCCTCATTCCTTACTTGTACCAGAAATATAAAAACGCCTCTGTCGCAATTATTGTCGCGGCAGCTTTAACTTCTGTTGTCGGCATATTTTTTAACGAACAGCATGTATTCTGGCCGACATACTGGTCTCTCCTGCCCTATTTCTTCATTGCTCTGTTGCAGGGGTTCGTGTTCTGGCGCCATGGATTTCTTGCAGCCCTGGTCTCCAACGCCGTAACAACGATCATAATGCATTGCGCACCGCTGTTGTCAAGCAATGCCTTCAGCTACAATTTAACGGCTTATAACTTTATTGCGCTCATTCTCCTTCTTCTCGTTGCGGGGATGATCGCATTTTACAAAGGTAAATTTATTACATTTGCACCCAGCGAAGAACCGGCGCACATTCGCCGCATCAAAGAACAAACACGCATGCAGAAAGAGCTCGAAATTGCAAAAAGAGTACAATTGGGACTTCTTCCAAAAGAAAAACCACAAATTACCGGCTACGATATAGCTGGCGTAAGCTATCCTGCACTGGAAGTTGGTGGAGACTATTTTGATTTCATAAATTTAGAAAAAGGCAATCTCGGGATCGCAATCGGTGATGTATCCGGCAAAGGTGTTCCAGCCGCGATTTATATGACGCTGACAAAGGGCATACTGCAATCGCATGCGGAAAACGACCTGTCCCCACGCCAGGTACTCAACAAAGTCAACAGCCTGATGTACAGAACGATCGAGAAATCGTGGTATGTTAGTATGTTTTACGCGGTGCTTGAGACAACCGAGAAAAAAATCCGTTTCTCAAGAGCAGGTCATAACCCTGCCATCGTTTTTAATTCTACCGGCGGCAAACCGGAAATCCTGCAACCTGCAGGTATTGGGCTCGGGCTTGAACAGGGAGAAATATTTTCGCAAACCCTCGTCGAGGGAGAGCTCCAGCTTGCTTCCGGCCACACGCTTGTATTTTATACGGATGGTTTCACAGAGGCGATGAATGAAAAAGGCGAAGAATTTGGAGAAGAACGTTTTCTCTCCATTCTGAAAAGTTACAAAAACGGCTCTGCAGAAGGTCTGCTACGATATACACTCGATGAGGTGAACCGTTTTGCCGGCAAACAACCGCAGCACGATGATATGACGATGGTTGTTTTAAAAGTCCTGTGAAAAGGAATTCTATTATTTCAATAAAACACATGAACAATTTCACTAACCTGGCTTATTCATGCACTGCGTTGAGTTTGCGATAGGCTGGGGACACCCCCTTCCCAAGCTTTGTGTTACTGAATAAACCAGGCGAACAGTTGAGGAACGAGCTGTGCGTATACAATGGATCCCATTGTTGTTTTCGCTTTTCTTTTTCATAATTGCCTGCAATCATGATCAAACCGTGCAAATCACTTTCCGGGTAATTGTTCCCAACGCCAATGACAGCACCGAAGTTTTTATCACTGGCAATCATGAATCTCTGGGGAACTGGCATCCGAATGCGGTGGAATTAGTACGGAATAAGGGCGAAAAGCAGTTTAGCGTTATACGGGTATTTCCTGCGGGTGTCGAACTTGAATACAAATTTACAAGAGGGAATTGGTCAACAGAACGCATTGAAGACGATGGCAGTATCCCGGGAAATTTCCGTTTAAAAACGACCAAAGATACCACGATTGTCTGCGAAATTAACCGCTGGCGCGATGAAGGAATTAAAGCCTCGGGGCAAATTACCGGCAAAGTTGAGTATTACCCGGACATGTCATTTCCCGGCATTCTCCAGCGCAATGTCATCGTGTGGTTACCACCAAATTATGAAACGGAAAAAAGGCAGTATCCTGTTCTCTACATGCATGACGGTCAAAATGTATTCGACCCGGCAACATCTTACCTTGGATTTGACTGGCAAGCCGACGAAACCGCGGACAGCCTCATTCGGACAGGCAAAATGGAACCGGTTATCATCGTCGGAATTTACAATTCTGACGAGCGCACCGCGGATTATTCCGATACTGAGAACGGTCGTGCCTATCAAAAATTCATAATCGAAAAGCTTAAGCCACTCATCGATAAAACCTACCGGACAAAAAAGGGGCCAAAAGACACAGCTGTCATGGGTTCGAGCATGGGCGGATTAGCATCCTTTCTTCTAGCCTGGAATCATCCGGAGATTTTCGGCAAAGCGGCTTGTTTATCACCGGCATTTATCGAGCCGTTTGAGGAAAGTTCGGTTAAAATGGTCGAATCATCCTCATTGAAACCGGATGTGCAGTTTTATATGGATAATGGAACTGTTGGTTTGGAGGCAAAACTGCAACCCGGATGCGATGCCATGCTGCAAGCGTTGCACGCCAAAGGTTACACCGACAGTGTTGATTTGCTTTGGTATCAGGATCAAAGTGCCGAACACAATGAACCCGCCTGGGCAAATCGTTTATGGCGCAGTTTTCAGTTTCTTTTTCCCGTGAAATAACAGAAGATATAAAGAGATAAACCTTGAAACCCATGCAGACTTTTTTATATTCTGGCACGAACCAACAAGCGGAATAATTTTCTAAAAACGCTAAGGAGAAAGAAGATGCATGAAAAAAGCATTAAACTCTTAAACGAAGCCGTTGCAGACGAACTCGCTGCCGTTCACCAATACATGTATTTCCATTTTCACTGCGATGATCAGGGGTATGACCTGTTAGCCGGTTTGTTTAAAAAAACCGCCATTGATGAAATGATTCATGTTGAGAAACTTTCGGAACGCATCCTTTTTCTTAAAGGGGATGTGGAGATGAAAACAGCCTTCGATGCAGAAAAAATTCATGACGTTAAAAAAATGCTCGAAAAAGCAGCATCGATGGAAGCCTCCAGCGCAAAAGATTACAATGTGTGGGCTAATCAATGCGCAGCAAACAACGATGCCATTTCCAAAAAACTCTTCGAGGAGCTGGTGATGGATGAAGAAGGGCATTTCGATAACTACGATACAGAACTTGAAAACATGGCGAAATTCGGTGACAATTACCTTGCGCTGCAATCTATTGAACGAAGTCGCAGCAGAAGTGCAGGACGTCCGCAGGATTAAAACCAATCCATCATTTCAATCACCAATAATCCTGGTGCAGCATGACGAATCGACGAATGGATTCTATTGCCATTTGAAATATTTAATCAGTTCATATTCTATAACCCTCATGCTGCACCAGGATTGATTCCAACTCAAAACAGATTAAAATTAAACTGTTCACTTCAAATCGCAAACTTAAATTCAATAAACCAAACCGGCATCCAGATTAAAGGGACTCGAAGCTTTTTATGAAACACACCTTGCTAATGCTTACCATACTGCTGCTCTTTACTTTGCCATGTTTTGCACTGCACACTGAGATTCAAGATTATAAAAATATAAAATTTGAATACGAAAACATCGACTCCCTTCAAAATACCCCCCTCGTCATTTGTATACCGGGATTCACGCAGCACAATCGCAGTCCGGAGTTCAGGCTCCTCAAGGAATATTTTCAGGCGAATGGTTACTCTTACCTGATTATGAATCCACCGCAACATGGTGAAATCTATCACCGAAAACGAATGTTTACCTGGGGAGAACGCGAAGTGGATGATTTGGTCACAGTTGCCGTGGAAGGCATCGATATTTTCAACAAACACAGCGAGGTGCATTTACTTGGATTTTCAGTTGGCGCGAAAATCGTGTTAAAATTTGCAGCACGGCCTGAAATCCAGCATCACCTCACATCTGTGGTTGCGGTTGCAGCACCCTATCAAATTGGTGCAATTAATGGTCGTTTCCTGAGCAATGGCCACAAGGGTGTAGAAGGATTCTTTTCCGGTAATTCCGCGCGTAAACGCTCAAGTTTCCTGCGTCTGAGTTACATGGTATTTCCCGGTTTGTTTCGCAGCCTGCTGCTCAACAAGGAGTCGCCGGCAGAGGAGATTTCAAAGCTTGACATGCCGGTTCTGCTGATTCACAGTTCCGGAGATTGGCTGACAAATGTTCGTCATTCAAAGATGCTTTTCGATAGAGGGACACCGCAACAACCACTGGCCATTGTAGCGATAAAGACTGTCACTCACGCGGAGGATATGCTCAGCCGGGATTCAGAGGCGATCCGGGATACGTTTTTCGAAATTCTTACCACCTGGCTTAAATTCGTTAAGGATGCACCCATTGTCCGGAGAAAATCGCAATATAATCAGGAATTCACCAGAACATTTTCACACTCTGTGGACCGGAAAAATATTTTCCCGGTCGAAAAATTAACTGAATTAAGCCGGCCGACTATGCACAACCGAAGAGCGAACATCTGGACGACGCAGAGCGAACAAAATCCTGCATTTATCACATTACAATCCGTCATGAACCGTGATGGCAATTCACGAGAATTTGTGACCATCGGTGGGAAAACGCAACAAAAAATCATAGGTCAATTGCAAGGTGGATTTGCCTGGCACGCCGACGAATTACAGGAATTGGCACAACCAGAAGCTTATTTTTCACTTTACCAGCCTTTTGGTTCCTTTCTCTGGGCGAGAAAACTAACGTACGTTCAAGGGCTTAAGGATAACAGCGAACGTCAGATTCTTTCTGCGGATCTGGCGTTCCTTCTCCTCGATTTTCAGTTGAATTACGGGCAAATTCGCACCTCCTCAAAAAAAGACCTGCAGCTTTATTGTAATTATCCATTAATCAACAGTCCGACCGGTAACTATTTCGCAGGCGTGACCTATTGCCAATTTTTGGATACGCGTGTTGATGGTAAAGACTTATCAGCCTATCTTTTTTACGGTCCGAAGATCGTTAATACACGAGTGCAGGCTTTTGCCGAATATCACTTTCTCAAGCCGAACAACTCCAGCATTGAAAGTCGTCTACGCTTCGGAATCGCA
This sequence comes from Deferribacteres bacterium, assembly GCA_020633655.1. Lineage (GTDB taxonomy): Bacteria > Zhuqueibacterota > Zhuqueibacteria > Zhuqueibacterales > Geothermadaptataceae > Bioreactorimicrobium. The sequence continues at coordinate 274,228 of JACKDF010000005.1, read as the reverse complement.
TTCAATTTTAGAGAACGATGAAAATAAAAAACATCCTATTTGATTTCGACGGTGTAATTGCCGACTCTGAATTTTTCCAATTGAAAATATGGGGGGAAATTCTGGCTGAGGAAGGATTTGCCATAAGTGAGCTTGGTATTTCTGCCATAGCCGGAATTGCCGATGAACTCGCAATACAAAATTTATTTCCAGGACAGAATGAGGCGATTTATAGAACACTTGTGCGAAAAAAGAAGCAACGCTGTGAAGAAAGATCGCAGGAAATCGCACCGGTGCAAGGCATGCGTGAATTTTTGAACACCTATCATTCGACAAGAGCATTTTATATTTGTTCAAATTCCCATGCACGTGAGATCCGACATTTTACACAATCCCACTTTCCAGACATCCCTTTTCAGAAAATCCTCGGCAGAGGCGACTTTAGCAATCAAAAACCCGACCCGGCTCCCTATTTGAAACTTATGGAATTAACAGGAATTACACCCGCAGAAAGTATCGTGATTGAGGATAGTGCAGCCGGGGTAAAAGCTGCACAGGCAGCAGGATTAACCGTGATTTATTTCGATCGCTATGGTCTGAAAATTCCTAAAGTTAAGGCCGTTGTTTCACTTGATGCATTAATTGCAGAAGGAATCATTTAACATAAATTGGATTCGTGTAAATCCATGGAATCCATTGGTCGTCTAAGGCCAGCGCCACCTCCAGTCGATAAACTCCAGCACCATCGATATTGTCGTAGCGATAATCGTACTCACCGACTTTTTCATCGACAATTATGCCATTCCGTAGGAGACGATAGCGGCCGGGCAGTGGCGAAACCGCAGCCAATTTTTTCACCTTGCCCAGTTCAATTTCGTCCCCAAGAATACCGCTCATATCATCATCTTCATTCAGTGCATAAAACAAAAATCCTTCCGCATCTGCCAGCGCATCAAATCCGACATAGAGATGCCCTTGCAGAAAATGGTTTGCAATATTTCTCTTTTCCAACGAGTCGGCAAATATATGATTGTTGACAAAGCGAAACGAATGGTAAAATGTATCAAGATACAATTTGAACGCCCAACCGTTTTCGTCTGGCTCTGAAAGGAGTATTTTTTCCAGCAACCCAACTTCCGTACTATCGATGGGATTGGCATTTGGTCCGAGCCATTCCACCCTGCCATCGGGCAAATAACTGGCACGAATATTTTGGTTTTCATGGGCATCAACGGCTGAAAAACCGACGATTCGCCGCCAGGTGTTCAACGAATCCCAACGTGCCAGGATAGTTGTTTGTTCGTCGAATAACTCCCGGTAAATCCAGTGCCGGTATCGATCCTGATTGACGATGGTATTGAACAGAATATCGCTATAGGATTCATCTTTGATATCCGTATGAATATTGTAAATCTCCATGCCCTGATAGTCCGGATTAAGCCAGGGACGTTTTTCTTCGCAGTGAGGAAAAACGACAAGCCCGCCAGCGTTGATAACGCCTTTAATTAAGCTAGGATTATCCGTTCGCCAGTCGATCACAGTGTCGGCGAGCGGCCAGAGGAGTAAGTCATTATTTTCGGTTCCCGAAACCATGAGCACACCGTCGTAATATCCATCCAGAGCTCGTGGAAATGTATCCAGCACAGCCCGTTCATGGTCCGTAAAATAAATGAAATCGATATCAGCTTTTTTTGCGGCTGATAAAATTTCTTGTAAAGTGCCCCGGCTGTCGTGGGACCAATAGCAGTGGCTGTGCATTAAACCACGAAAAGGTGTGAGCTGTGTTAGACGTGCTGGTGTGACACGTTTTGCCTGCAGTGCTGCTATTTCTTTCTCTAATTTTGGATAAACAATAAAATGATTCCAAAGACCGGGAGAGAAAAAGTAGAAAAATACGCCAACAAGAAGAACGAACAACAAAAGGATAACAAATTTAAGAAATTTCTTCATGGATAACCCTTTTTCCAGAATAAATCCGAAAATTCTGGTGATTTTTCACAATACAAGCCGTACTCATAAACACCCAAATTGGGTAGTGGACATCCCAGTCCATCATTCACTTTGAGTATCGTGTGAATAAAGCAGGAAAATTGAAATTCATGCAAATATTTTGATTTTTCCCGATAGATAAATGGATGGCCTAAAGCCATCACAAACTAATGAAATTGTTCAACATTCAAAGTAAAATTTATCGTTTTCTTGTAATAGATTTTATCCTTAATTTTACGTGGCAATGGTTGAAATAATTTTAAAGGTGTGGAAACGAAGGAGTAACGGTTATGCGCATCGTCGTGGCGTTAGGTGGAAATGCATTGTTAAAGCGCGGAGAACCGCTGACAGCAAACGTTCAACGGAAAAATATTCAGGAAGCGGCAATAGCACTGGCTGAGATTGCCGGCAATCATCAACTGGTTTTATCCCACGGGAATGGACCACAAGTTGGGCTATTGGCCCTGCAGGCAGCGGCTTACCACGAAGTAGAATCCTATCCCCTTGATGTTTTGGGCGCGCAAACAGAAGGCATGATTGGCTACATGATTGAACAGGAATTAGGGAATCTCCTTCCCTTCGAGGTGCCATTCGCAACCATATTAACCATGACAGAAGTTGACCCGGATGATCCGGCATTCCAGAATCCAACGAAATTTGTAGGGCCAATTTACGATGAATATGATGCCATAAAATTAACAGAAGCAAAAGGTTGGACATTTAAAAAAGATGGTGAGCATTGGCGGCGCGTTGTTCCATCACCGAAACCAAAACGCTTGTTTGAAATCAGGCCAATTAAATGGTTACTGGAGAAGGGCACAATTGTCATTTGTGCAGGTGGTGGCGGCATACCCGTTGTTTACAAAACAAAGGCAAACCGTTTCCTCCAGGGAATCGAAGCCGTTATAGATAAAGACCTTGCCAGCAGTATGCTCGCCAAAGAATTAGATGCAGATATGTTCATTATGGCGACAGACGTCGATGCAATTTATTTGGATTGGGGAACACCACACGCCCAGCGGATATCGTCGATTACCCCGCAGGAACTGTCCTTAATTGACTTTTCCGATGGTTCGATGGGGCCAAAAGCAGAAGCGGCATGTGAGTTTGTCAAATCAACCGGAAAAAAGGCGGTTATCGGTGCATTAACACAACTGCAGGATTTGGTTACGGGAAAAGCAGGAACGGTGGTGGAAAACAAATAAATATAACGAACATCCTTAATTGTTTTTTTCTGTTGCAACTCAAAACTCTATGAATTTAATTACATCATACCGAACTGGACCTATTTCTCAGAAAAGCCTTCCGCTCCACAACAGGACATTTCATTCGGTTGAATCAGCGGATTTATCAACTACATTCAATCAGTTTTTGATTCATTGTTTTAAACGAAAAGGAAAGACATATGAACTCATTAAAACTGACTCACCTTCCAGTATTCGTTTTCATCTTTCTGCAAACCGTTCTCGTCGCGCAACAAAATCATCAAATCATTAAAACCTTCAATTTTCAACTCGTAAAGGAGTTCCAGTATGGGCAGGATTCATATATTCAAGACATGATAATGAGTGCTGATGGATCAACAATTCTCTTTTCAAATTACGAAACAAAAACGTTCGCCATGAACGCCGATGGCTCTAATACGCGTTTGATTTATGATCCACAAAAGAGAACAGATCCATGGTTGGATATCAGTGCAGATGGAGGCGTTTATGTGCTTGGACACCCTTATTATTTCATCATCGGTCGCACAGATGGAAGCAGTGCACCTGTAACCATTTCGACGCTTCCAGGACCCGACGGAAATCCCGTTGGGATTTTTTTACAAGTCCCGCCACGTATTACCGCAGACGGTAAACATGTTTACATCGGTAACGTAGGGGGAGGAAACAAAACCGGTGGGCTTTGGCGAGTGAATGCCGATGGCGGCAAGCCGACCCAGTTGTTCAGCTATGAGCAAATGGAAATCCAGTACAGTATCCCTTATATTCAAGACTGGGGAAATTATTTATTTAGACCAGAATTTGATATTTCCGATGATGGATCGAGAGTTATTTTTGCGACAGCTATTATAGGAGGGTCAATAAAATTAATGGCGTATAGTGGTGGAACTTTGAGAATTCTGATAGACCCTATTCCCACCCCGGACATTGAAAAAAATGCGATAAGTGGAGACGGAGAGACCATTGCATTTTACCAAACCGAAGACGGGAATAGTGTACTTTATACCGCTCATTTCGATGGCTCCAATCAAATTAAATTGTTTGATTTTGGTTGGAATCCCCCACTTGTAAAATTGATTCGAAATGGCAATAAAATATTTGCCTATTGGATTGGCACAACTGGTACAAGTGTATTAATAAATACGGATGGCACGCGTGAAGAAAACATCGGACTGGTACAGACCTACTGGCTTCTCAGTCCAGGTAAACCATTTGCCTACCTTGGAAGGAGTTCAATTTCATTTGATGGAAATCGATGCAGTTTTCTTGCAGGAGAGCCAATTTATGGGAAACCAATGCGTATATGGGTTGGAGAAATAAATTCCAGTCTTTTAGGAACCGGTCCAACTTTTTCAAACATCAACATGGAACCTGACTATCTCCTGACTCAGGGAAGGAGCACATCTACATTTAGTGCGGCGATAGCAGGTGGATCCTATCCCATCGTAGAAGCTGGATATGCAAGTTTTATGAACGGCTTTTATAAAAACATTTTCCAAAGTCACTATCGTTTACCAGATGATGGAACAAAAGGGGATTTAATTGCAGGTGATGGAATTTTTACCTTAGCCAATATTACTTCCAATGCCACGGAGGATTTTGGAGATAAACCTTTTAGTGTACGATTCAGCGCATGGACAGAAAAAGCGGTATCTGAAGTTGAGGTTTCACCATTTTACATTTTGGAAAATGCACCATCAGGAACCCCGCCAGAAATCACTTCAATTTCTCCATCCACCGCAGGACCAGGGGCACAAGTTACCATATACGGTAGTGGATTTAATCCTGTATCTGGTCAAAACACTGTTTATATTGGCAGCACGCAAGTCAACATCGTTTCTGCAACGACAACTCAAATAATTATTACAATTCCCGGCGGTTTGTCCTCTGGTAATTATACTGTTACCGTCAGCTCCTACGGTCAGTCGAGTAACACCGGATCACTTGTAGTAAGTGAACCGAACTCATCATCGCTGAATCCGCCACGAAATTTGATGGTTTTTCTGGTAGAAAACGTCGTCTTCATAGATTGGGAACCTCCTCTACCAGGCCCAATAATTGAACAAGTAGAACCAGTCTCAGAAGTTTCAGAAATTGAACCGAACAACCGTCCGGCACAATCGCAAGCACTATGGAATACAGCATCTATTACCGTAAATGGTCATCTCGAAGTAGCTGATTCGGGAATTCTTGATGATGGATTTGATGACATTGAAGATTTATATCGCATAACATTAATCGATGATGGCGTAGAAATCCAACTATCTGGTTTTACATCTGATTGCGATCTTTACCTCTTCGATAGTTACGCAACGTATATTTTAGACGTTTCTATCAACTCTGATCCGATGACTATTGAAACAATTTCTTATCCAGAGTTAGAGCCAGGAACCTACCTGGTTGGCGTATCAATTGTCGATTTCGATCCCCAAGGTCCTGCTGAAACGGCATATTCACTTTCAATATCCGGTAATTTCGGAAAAAATCCGGAGATAAAAGACTTGTTGTCCTACAATATTTACAGATCAACATCTTCCAATGTGCTGCTAAATGGGGAGTTACTAACCACAGTTGATGCGCAAACCAATTATTACGATGATGTTCTAACAGAATATCAGAACTTTTTTTATCAGGTCACTGCAGTATATACTGATGGAGAAAGTATGCCAACAAATGAATCCTCACTGGCATCCGTCAATATCGGCGAAGGAAAAGATTCATTCGTTCCAAATAACTTTGCTCTTCACCAAAATTATCCCAATCCTGTTAATTCAAAAACCCGCATTCAATATACAATTCCTGAACAGGAGTGGGTTGAAATCATACTCTATAATATGCGTGGACAGAAAGTCATGCAAATCGTAAATGCTTACAAACCAGCAGGCTCTCATTCTGAAACACTTGAGCAGCTGAATCTCCCAAGCGGTCTCTATTTTTATAAAATGAAAGCCGGGATTTTTACACAAACCCGAAAGATGTTAGTCATCGGGAGGTAAAAATGAATAATAAAAATTACATTGCACTCACTGGCATCTTCTTTGGCTTTGTTGCTTTAGGACATTTAATACGCCTCATACTTCAGCTCGAAATTCTTATCGATTCATGGCCTGTCCCAATGTGGATTTCCTGGGCCGGATTTATTGGGCCTGCATTTTTTAGTATGTGGGCTTTAAAGTTGGCAAGAAATTAAGCTTTTGCGATAGGAGTTTTTAAACGATTTATTCACTGGTTAACTTAATGATGGGACGGTATCAAAACTGGTAGTTTGAATCAACACTAACAAAAAAAAGCGAGGGCATCTGCCTCGCTTTTTTTGTATGTAGCTTTTCTTAATACAGCCTTCACTTAATGATGTGCTATTATCACTCCACTATTCATCCAGAGAAAGCAGAAGGATCATTTGAGTAAAATAGCCTTTTTACTTGAAACGGCAGTAGCCGTTCGCAGACGGAAGATATAAACACCGCTGGAAAGGATCTGACCTGAATTATCATGCCCATCCCAATAATAACGGTACGGGCCTGCATTCATCACCTCGCCATTTATCAGTGTGCGTATCAAACGTCCCACAGTATCATAAATTTCCAGGTAGACGTTTTCAGTTTTTGAGATTGAAAACATGACGTGTGTGTCCGGATTAAATGGATTCGGATAAATTGCTTGCAGAGCGATTCCCTCGGGCACAGCCGCATGCAATTCATTCTCATTGAGATTGACAAGTTCCTGCCCGAAAGCAACATTTTTTCCCGAACCACCAATCGTAATGGTAACTTGATCCCGATCGGTCTCACCGTCCGAATCCTGTACCTGAAGGATAACCGCATAACTGCCCGAAGCTGCTGCAACGATTGAACCTGAGGTCTGTCCACTGGCGAATTGCACTTCCGGTCCGCCGTTGCGGCTGTAATACCAGAGAAAACGCGATGCCGGTACAGTGCCATCCTCTGTATCTGTCGCACTTCCAGCATAATTCGCAACTTGTCCAACTGAGAAATTTGCGTTGTTTGCCGGTTGAGTGATCGTGGCGACAGGCGGTGTGTTTGCTGGCTCACTTACCGTAATCGATACCTGTGCTGCATCGGTGGCACCCTCATCATCAGTTACGGTTAATGTTGCAGTATAACTTCCAGCGCTGTTGTATGTGTGCGATGGATTTGCATCATTTGCTGTACCTCCATCGCCAAAATTCCACGAGTAACCTGTTATGTTGCCATCGATATCAGTACTGTTGCTCCCGGTAAAATTTACGAGCAATGGTATCATACCAGAGGTCGGATTCGCAGAAGCAACCGCGGTCGGTGGCTGATTTTGCGGTGCGTTCGCTGTAATCCCAACCTGCGCTACATCGGTGGCTCCATCGTCGTCGGTTACAGTCAATATTGCCGAAAAATTTCCTGCACTGGTATAGGTGTGGGATGGATTGGCTGTGTTCGAACTGGTTCCATCACCAAAATTCCATGAATAGGATGCAATGCTTCCATCGCTATCACTGCTATTACTGCCCGTGAAATTGACTGACAAAGGCACCTCACCGGAAGTTGGTGTTGCGGAAACGACAGCAGTCGGTGGATTATTGCCAGGCTGCGTGACCGTGATCTGAACATTTGCAGTATCCATTGCTCCCTGGTTGTCCGTCACAATTAATGACGCAGAATAATTGCCTGCATTGGCATAAGTGTGCGATGCATCGGCCGTATTAGCTGTTATACCATCGCCGAAGTACCACGCATGGGTGACTATCGTTCCGTCGCTGTCCGAACTATTACTACCCGTAAAAGATACGGGCAAAGGGGCTTCTCCCGATGTTGGGGTAGCTGATAAAATAGCAACAGGAGATTCATTTGGCGGCGAAGTTACAGCAATAACAACCTGGGCACTATTTGTCGCGCCATTGTTATCGGTAACGGTTAAGGAAGCTGTATAGTTGCCAGCACTGCTGTAGGTATGTGACGGATTCGCGGTAGTGGCAGTAGATCCATCACCAAAATTCCATGCATAACTGGAAATGCTCCCATCACTATCACTGCTGTTGCTGCCGGTAAAATTAACAATCAACGGTGCATTTCCAGAAGTAGGATTTGCCACGGCAACTGCTGTCGGTGGCGTATTTGGTGTTCCACCAACAGTAAACGAACGCGTCGCCGTAGCACTTAAACCCTGGCTATCCTGCACCTGCAGTGTGATCGAGTAGGTTCCGGTGGAAGGTGCACGGCCGGAACCTGAAAATGTCCCGCTTGCGAGAACATAATTTGCAGGAATGCCCGGGCCACTTACACGCCACACTGCTGTTGAAGCGCCTAAAGTGCCATCTTCCGGATCGGAGGCACTTCCGGAAAAAGAAATTGTCGCACCGGCTGCGAAATTCTGTCCGGGTTGTGGCGAAGAAATTACCGGTACCGGTGGTTGGTTCTGTCCGCCTGGATTAGTAACGGTGATTGATATTTGATCGCTGTCCGTCGCTCCTTCGTTATCGGTCACCGTTAAAACTGCTGTGTAATTGCCGGCACTGCTATAAGTATGATTCGGATTTGCCGTAGACGCCGTACTTCCGTCCCCAAATGTCCACACATAATTTACGATGGTGCCATCGCTGTCACTGCTGTTATTGCCAGTAAAGGCAACAGCCAGAGGAGCAGTACCGGAAGTTGGTGTTGCAGCGGCAACGGCGCTTGGTGGCGTGTTGCCGGTTCCACCACCATTCGGAGCAATGGAATAGGAGTAAGTAACATTTCCCGAACTTGTGCTTATGTATTCAACCAGCGCATTTGTCGAAGAAACTGTGACGCGCAGGTAGCCGGAATTCGGTAAATTACCGCCTGGTTGCACATAGGGACTATTTGTATATAAATTAAATCCATTCCCCGTCCCCATGCTTGGTGACGGCACTTCCTGATAAACGATGCCATCACGTTTTTCGTAGACGAACTGATGATCGTGGCCATGGAAAAAGGCACTCACATTGTTATCAATCATCAGCTGGTGAATGGGCTTGCTCATTCCAGGCCTTTTTGTATTGAATTCCCAGGTTTCATTTTGGTTGCTGGAATTTACAGTGTTTCCACCCCATTCAAACCATGGTGCGGGAACTGCACCTTGGCGTACGTAATTTTCAGTTCCGCCTAATTGGTGATGGGCAAATATAAATTTGTATTTCGCATCGCTATTTTCAACCGTCTGTTTGAACCAGTTATATTGCGCCTGTCCAAGAGTCCAGTTCCAGCGGTCACCACTTGCAGGATCATCAGAGCTTTCACCCGCAAAGGCGCCATAAGGATTGTTCATTGTGTATTGAAAAGGATCCAAAACAATAAACAGCACATCGCCCCATTCCCACGCATAATAATCTTCACGCAAATGATCTTCGATTATACGTGTTTCAGAGACATCACTGTTCCCGGAGTAAAAACTATCCGGTATTGGATTTGGAAAATATCGTTTTCGCGCATTAATCCCGAAAATCGGCTGAGGATTTGTATCATCAAAATTCCATCCTTCTTCATTTTCATGATTTCCAAGAGCCAAAAAAATGGGGGTTGAATGACTGATTTTACCCATCATGTCTACGGCGCGCTGGAAAAGGTAATTGGCGTCAGCTTGTGCCGCTGTTGTTACGCCATCCATTTGAAAAGTATCACCAAGATCGAGATGCAAGTCGGGATTATCCAATGCAATCCTGTCCAGGGCCTGCCGCCACTGGCTGATATTCCCGAGTCCGCCAACATTGATATGTGAATCGGAGGTAATGGTGAATTTATAAGTTGCGCCTTGCGGTCGTTGTGTTTGAAATGTATGTTCATCGCGCGTCGTCCAGGTTGAACCGCCATTTTGGCTGTAAACCATTCGATAATAATAACGCGTATCCACAGTTAATCCATCCATAACCGCTTCAAGAGGATCATTTGCGCTGGCACTGACGGTCGACGTTTGCATCGTATAGTTACCAGAGGATGTGCCATACTCAAAATAGGCCTGCAATGCAGTATTGGCAACAACATTAACAACAATGGAGTTATCGGTTGGACGTCCGAGGTATTCAGAACCCGTAAATTGCACCGTACCCTGACCGTGCAATGGAAGAATACTTCCCCAGAACATAATTTGTAACAAGATGGTCCATGATCGTCGCATCAGGTGATCCCTCATAAAAGTGGAAAAAGAAATCTGGCCGTCGTCTTGACGATTTACTGTGTACGATCACTGTACAACCATAAAAAAAAGGCATATAGAAATGTTAGCGAACGATGAACAAACAGAAATTCAGAAAGGAATAATCTGGAATAAAAAAGAACCCGGAATGAGAAGTGAAATCGGAATCATCGTTCATTTTTTATATTACAGGCATTTAAATTTTCTGCGGACGGTTTCCTTGCCTGAAGGAAGGCTGTTATTACACAATTAAAACGGTTCATTCTGCACTGCTCGCTCATCTTCACTTTCCGCAGAAGAATTCATCACACTGTAATTTTTGTTGCAAATCTTTGCGCAATCACATTATCACAAATCATGAAATTCCATTTCTAAAAATTAGATCAAAGTAACCCAGATGAAAAATCGAATTGTCACATTCGTTCTGTTATGCACAGTTACCAATCCAATTTTTGCAGGGGAAAAATTCTGCAAGATTGTCGGGATGAAGGGGAAATATTTATTAATTGAGAACGATGCTTCTTTGAAATTGAAATTAAAGGATAAATTTAAAATTGTACGTAAGTTAAAAACCGGAGCAACTGTTATTGCTTTCGCACAAATCGATAAGGTGAGCAAGAGTCGTGGTAGATTGCTGATTTATAAAACCAGAAAAGGAGTGAGATTAAAAAAATCCGACATCGCCGTCCCCGTAAAAAATGCGTCTCCCCCGAAGAAGATGGTAAAACCAAAGGATGTAAAAATTGGATTACTCGCAGGAATGAATTTCAACGCAATCACAAATTATCAAACAAGAGATGATGATTCCTTGTTAAAAATTTCTCCCGGAGCATCAAATGGATGGCAATTGGGTACCTTGTTCGAGTTTCCGATAAATGAAAATTTCTCGATTCGAATTTCACCACAATTCACCAGTACAAAAAGCAAATGGGATATTGTGCAATCGAACACAGTCACGACCGACAGTATCACTACCATGCGGTCGTTTCGGTCCATTCTATTTCCAATTTCTATGAAATTTCGGACGCCTGTGGCCTATGTGCACGCAGGCATCGGCTACATGAACATAGCACAGTCCACCAGCAAGAGCTCGAATGCAACAACGAGCAATCCAGAATCCATCGATTCTCTGATTGATATGCAGGATATTACATTTCACTTTGGTATCGGTAGTGAATACAACATTTCCCCAAGAACTTCCGTTTTTATCGAGGGTCAGCACACCACAATTCCCGGCAATATGCTCCTCAATCCAGACGATCATTTTGAAGAGCTCTATGCGGGTGGTTGGAATCTCATAAGTGGTATTGTTGTGCAGCTTTAAATTATTTAGGTTCTCAAATAACTTTATTGGATTTAAGTGCTGATTTCACCTCGTCAAAGAAAATCTGCCGCCCTTCATCAGATCGAATATCCAGTTTTTCAACGTTAATGGTACAAGTTGGAATACCATATTTCTTTTCGCATACCTGGGAAAACGTTGAGTAGTACGCATTCAATCCGGAAAGAAACGTTTCATCGATTCCGCTTTCTTCCTTACGTCCTCTCTTTTTGATGCGATCCAGTAAAGTTCCCACATTATCGACCGTCAGCATGACAACGAGGTCAGGGGCCTTCATGTCACGATTTAAGCGCTGAAAATATTCGAAATACAAATCAAGCTCACGATTGTCCATAAAACCAAGACCGTGGAGATATTTTGCAAAAATTTCCGGATCTTCGTACAACGTGCGATCCTGAATACAGCTTTTTGGCACAGTTTCAATAAGCTCGTGGTGCTCAATGCGACGAATGAGAAACTCCAATTGCAAAGTGAAGGACCACCGATGCATGTCGGCATAATAATCTTTTAAAAACCGATTATCGATGACAGGTTCATCGAAAAGTTCGTAGTTGAAGTGCTGACTGATGAGCTTGGCTGCTGTGGTTTTGCCGGCGCCTATATTCCCCGCCATAGCAATAAAAAGTTTGCGTGTCGTGTCCATTTTCCCTCCGGTTGTACTCCGATCAAATTGACTGAAGTATCAAATAAAAACTTCGAAATTTATAATCTGCCAGCTATGCACATGCTAACTGGCATTTTCTCAAATTTTACTGTTTCTCAGCTCGTTTTCGCGTCGCTTGCCGCTTGTTGGCATCGAGTTCATATTTTCTGATTCGAATGCTCGCAGGCGTCACTTCCACGAGTTCATCTTCTGCAATAAATTCGATGGCCAGATCCAGAGACATCGGGCGCGGTGGACGAATGGAGACAGTGGCTTCGGCCGTCGAGCTGCGTATGTTGGTTAATTTTTTCTCGCGCGTGATATTTACTTCGAGATCAATTGGCTTGTTGCGCTCGCCGATGACCATACCGCCGTAAACTTCCTGACCGGCATTGACAAAAAGTTCGCCGCGGTCAGCCATTCCCAACCGTGCATAGTCTGTGACTCTCCCCGTCCGGTCGGCAACAAGGGCACCTGTGTGCCGTTGTGGTATTTCCCCAAACCAGGGCTCAAAACCATGGTAAAGCGTATTCATGATTCCCGCACCTTTTGTGTCTGTGAGAAATTGGCTGCGAAATCCGATTAAACCACGCGCGGGAATAAAAAACTCCATATTCACACGGCCACTGCCATTGTTGATCAAATTGTTCATCCGGCCTTTGCGCTGCGATAGCTTTTCTGTAATTACGCCGACAAATTCTTCCGGGGTGTCAATATAAACGCGCTCAACGGGTTCATGAACTTTGCCATCAATATGTTTGGTAATGACACGCGGTTTGGATACTGCAACCTCATAACCTTCCCGACGCATCGTCTCAAGCAGTACAGCCATTTGCAGCTCCCCCCTGCCGCGAACTTCAAACATATCAGCGCGATCTGTGGGTAAAACCTGCATGGATACGTTACCCAATATCTCTTTTTCCAGGCGTGCTTTCAAATGACGTGAAGTCAGATATTTGCCATCACGTCCGGCAAAGGGGCTGGTATTGACATAAAAAAACATCGCCACGGTCGGTTCGTCGATGGTGATGCGTGCGAGTGGCTTGGGATTTTCCATGCTGGTAATGGTATCACCAATCTGCACCCCTTCCACGCCGGCAACTGCGATAATATCACCAGCTTCCAGCTCCTCCACTTTTTCGCGTGTAAGACCGGTAAAAGTGTAAAGGGCTGAAAATTTAATATGGTTGGTCGTACCATTTTCATGGACAAGGGCATAGCTTTCAGAAAGTTTTAATCGACCGTTGTTGAGCCGGCCAATAGCAATCTGACCAACATAGTTATCGTACCCGAGATTGGTGACCAGAAATTGAGGGACATGGTCATCAGCGGCTTCTGGTCCAGGAATTTCGGCGAGTATCGTCTCAAAAAGCGGTTGCAGAGTTGTTGAATTATCTTTCAAATCGCGGTGTGCAACACCTTCCTTTGCGACGGTGTACAAAATCGGGAATTCGATTTGGTTCTCATCTGCATCCAGATCGATAAACAGATCATAGACTTCGTCAATCACGGCAGAAATACGCTGATCAGGGCGATCGATTTTGTTGATTACAAGGATGACCGGTAATTTCTTTTCGAGAGCCTTTTTCAGGACGAACCGCGTTTGTGGCAGCGGACCTTCGCTGGCATCAACGAGCAGGAGCACCCCATCAACGAGATTCAGACTGCGTTCCACCTCACCACCAAAATCTGCGTGTCCAGGCGTATCAACAATATTTATTTTCACGTCTTTATAGTATACCGCCGTATTTTTCGCCGCGATTGTAATTCCACGTTCACGCTCAAGATCCATGGAATCCATGACACGCTCAGCAACCTCCTGATTTTGGCGGAATATGCCGCTCTGTTTTAACATCCCATCAACCAGAGTTGTTTTTCCATGGTCGACGTGTGCAATAATAGCAATATTTCGAAACTTATTTTTTCTCATTTTTGTACTTTCATAATTAAAAACTGTAAACTTCGGCCTTATAAGAAGTGACAGAGACTTCTCTTGCCTCAACTGTTATATCTATAAATACCCGTTTAAGTGGGGAATACCCCACACTTCTCACTCACTTGGAGCATTTCATGAATAAAACAGGCTAAATTCCAATTTCATTCAACATTTCAAGCAAACACCAGGTTGCTCTGCCCGTCATTCCCCAAATACAAATTTCTTTCCCCGAAACCGGTTCCTGCCAATGATAATGCAATTTCAAAACATTCAACCAATTGTGTGCATCCAGCTCCGGTTTGTGGTTCTCCAGAAGAGCATTCACCGGCACTACGATGATGTCAGCAACTTCGTCCTCACACATTTTCAACTCCGGTTTGCCCTCAATCCGGGCTAAAAAAATGTGCGTTAGAAATCCTGAAACGTGTGTGCTAAACTCCCCCAATTTTCCAACAATTTCTAATTCCGTCGCTTTGAGGTTGATCTCCTCAGTTGTTTCGCGCAGGGCGGCTTCCAGAGCCGTTTCCCCTTCCTCAATTTTGCCACCGGGAAAAGCAATCTGCCCTGAATGTGCGGCCTCACTGCCATCAGGTAAAAAAGATTGGGTACGCTGAATGTAGATGATTTGTAATTCACCATTATTCTCCCAAAACGGTACTAAGGTCGCGGCAGACCGATAATCCAATGGCGAGTCAAAGCGAACGATATTTTGGTGATAGCCAAGGTAATCGTGTATTTTTCTAAACAAACTCATCAATATATTTCATAACAAAAATTTTTTGAGATTTTTCTTGGATTTTTTTGTGTTACTGTTAAAATAATATCTCGCTTGCAGTGCATTTTTTGCAAGGTGCATCCTTCACCCCTCACCATTAACTTAAGGAAGGATCTTTTTATGGTCACATTATTAGTCATTACTCTCAGCGCATTTTAGAGTGCCCTTCAAACTCAATACCGACTCTCAGTTTTTCAATCCACGCGTTTCCAAGGGAAAAATTTAATTCCCGCAAGCTGCATTTTGACAGGGCAACTCTGATCACCGTCTCAATCTGTTGTTTTACCGCTCATTTGTAACAGTAAAATCAAATTACCACAGGGGATTTCCATGGCATGATCGAACTACGTGCTTATCAGGCTCGCTATCGGTAACATGTCTGGAAAACGAAAACTTTCAATATAAGGATTATTATGTTTACAACAAGTACAAATATTTTAGAAAAACTATTTAATCAGCCGGGAAAAATCCCAAATGAAGTTGAGAAAAAAATTCAGGAAGAAGTAAATGGTGAAAAAATCCGGCTTTATGCATTTTGTGACATTGCTGGAGGTGAACTCTTCACACAGCACTGGATTGTTCTCACAAAATCCTATTTTCTCGTATTCGATGCAGAACAAGATGCGCTTTTGCAAAAAATCCCGGTTAGTGATATCAAAAGCGTCGCAATCGTCGAAGGCTTTACTTTAAACCGCCTTCTTCTCCATGGCGAGGAGGACGATTTACTTCTTGAAGTTGGTTTTACACGCAGGCAGTTTTATGCCGTCGCCAACGTTAAATACCTGTTGGAACAAGTAATAAGTGCACCTGAAAATGGCCATCCCGGTCGAAATGGTTTCAACGCGGAAGAAAAATACCACGACGCGTTGACGCGTGTGTTAAAAAATTCACGAAGCACCGTACTCATTGAAAAAAAAGGGCTTTTAGCTCGATTGATTTCTTATGCAAAACCATATAAAAAACAGATCATTTTCAGTCTTTTTGCTTCTCTTTTTATAACAATTTTGCACTTGTTACCGCCGGCTTTAACACGAATTCTCATCGATGATGTATTGAAACCGGTTAAAGGCAGCGATATCGACCTGGCAAACAAAAAAATCTGGATGATTATTGGCGCTTTAGCAACCATCTGGACTGTTGCACAAATTGTGCACTATTTTCGGACGCGAACGATGAATATCGTGGGCGAAGCTGTTGCCAGAGATTTACGCAATCAGCTTTACCAGCATGTTCAAGGCCTTAGTCTGAGCTTTTTTCAATCGCGATCCACAGGAAATGTTCTTTCGCGCATTGTGCATGACACAGATCGCGTATGGGAGTTTATTGCCCACAACATTATCGATGTCATTGTCTCGGTGTTGATGATGATTGGTGTGGGAATAGCGTTGTTCATGAATGATGCTTACCTGGCAAAATTTGTCATCATGCCACTGCCGCTGATGGTTGCATTTCTTTACTTCTTTCGTGAGCATTTGAGCAGTATGTACCTGCGGTTTTCCCGCCGCTGGTCAGCAATAGCCAGCACCATTGGGAATGTCATTCCGGGTATTCGTGTTGTTAAAGCCTTTGCTCAGGAAAACAAGGAGAAAGAAAGGTTTGCACAAATCAACCAGGTTGCCTATGAATCCATCGTTGATTTGCATGCACACTGGAACTTCGTTTCCCCATTCCTTAACTGGATGATGCATTTAAGTCATTTACTCGTCTGGATTTTCGGCGCACCGCGTGTGCTCGAATATATTGTAACAGATGGACAATCCGGCATGCCACTTGGTGTTTTTATCGCCTTTACCAGCTACCTGTGGATGTTCCTTGGGCCTGTGCAGGTACTTGGCAATATGGCATCGAGTCTCTCGCGGGCTACGGCAGCATCCTCGCGTATTTTTGAAATACTCGACACACAACCGACGATTGTCAACATAGAAAAACCGAAAATTCTTGAACCGTTGAAAGGTCGTGTTCAATTCGACAATGTCTACTACACCTACGACGGAATTCGACAGGTTATTAAAGGCATTTCATTTGATGTTGAGCCTGGTGAAATGATCGGTCTCGTCGGCCCAAGCGGTGGCGGAAAAAGCACGCTGATCAATCTTATCTGCCGGTTCTATGATGTTACGGATGGCAACATCAGCATTGACGGCGTAAATCTGCATGAGATTGAACTGTCCTCATACCGCCGTCAAATTGGAATTGTTCTGCAGGAGCCTTATCTGTTTTTCGGTACGGTTGCGGAAAACATCGCTTACGGAAAACCAGACGCCTCACTCGGTGAAATAATCGATGCTGCAAAGGCGGCTAATGCCCACGAATTCATTTGCAGCTTCCCGGATGCGTATGACAGCCTCGTCGGCGAACGTGGACTCACGCTCTCCGGCGGTGAGCGACAACGCATCAGTATCGCACGTGCAATTCTGAATAATCCGCGTGTACTCATTTTGGATGAGGCTACAAGTTCCGTGGACACGGAGACCGAAAAGAAAATTCAGCAAGCGCTGGATAATCTCGTCGCCGGGCGGACCACATTTGCAATCGCCCACAGATTAACAACACTACGCCATGCGGATCGTGTTTTTGTCATCGATTCCGGAGAACTTGTGGAAAGCGGTACCCACAATGAACTCCTTGCGAACAAAGATGGCAAGTACTACAAACTGCACGAAACGCAAAGCGAATTGCAGTCCTTGATGTACGTTTGATAAGTGCATGCCAGGTGAATCGTCCAGACTGTGCAAGAACAAAAATTTCCACCGGACACTGAGCACGTCGAAGTGCCCGGTGGAAATTAGTCCAGCATCGACGAGCTTAGCCTCGGCGCTTTTTCGCACAGCTTGGACATTCCCTAAGGTTTACATCCGAAAGCAAGTTCTCGTGCCTTTCATCACTTTGGTTTCCTGACAAATGCAAGCAGCCCCAAACAATGGTGATGGCAAATTGATAATATTTACGATAGTTTTTAGCCTGCTTTATTCATGAAATGCTCAAGTTGAGCGATGGGCAGGGGAAATCACCTGCTCAATCTTGTGGTTTATGAATAAAGTAGCTTAGGTTACGCTTATTAAAAAGGAGTCTTTATGCAAAAAAATACATACATACTCGACAACGGCATCGAATTGGTGCGTTGCAAAGATGGAAAACCAGGTGTTCGGCGCAAAAACGCCGATGGTGAAATACAGGATGTCCCCGTACGAATCGTTCGGTGTTTTCCCTGGCGTCATAAGGATGAATATATCAGCATTCGTCTGTGGGAGGGCAAGGAAGTCGCTCTCCTGAAGTCGCTGGACCTGATAACGGACAGCGCCATCAGGAATTTACTTGAGAGAGAAATACAAGCAGTGAACTATGTACCTGAAATTGTGAAAATCGAATCGATTTTAGATGAGAACGAGCTTTACAACTGGAAGGTGATAACAAAAGCGGGAAAACGCAGTTTTTTCATGCGTCGCAACGAAACGCCACGTCAGCTTGAAAACGATGGGATTCTGATCAAAGATATAAGTGGTGATCGCTATTTCATCGATGATCTTGAAAAACTCGATCGGGACAGCAAAGACTGGCTGTGGCTGTACCTGGATTAACAAAAAGCCCCTTGTTTGCACAAGGGGCTTTTTAAATTCTATCGATTTTTCTCTATTTGCTCCACTGCCAGGCGATCCACTCTTTCATTAAATTCATGCCCGGCATGTCCCTGGACTTTTATAAATTCAACTTCATGATTCTGCACCAGATTATCTAATATGCGCCACAGGTCTTCATTTTGCACCTGCTCGTTTTTACGTGGCCCACGCTTCCAGCCGTTGCGCTTCCAGTTTATTAGCCAACCTTGTTTGAATGTATTCACAACATAGGCACTGTCCGAATAGAGCTTCACAGTGCACGACTCTTTCAAAGCCTGTAACCCTTCGATAACTGCTTGAATTTCCATGCGATTATTGGTTGTGTTTGCCTCGTATCCAGCCAATTCTTTACTATGCTCACCGAATTGAAGCAGCACTCCCCATCCACCCGGACCGGGATTCCCACTACAAGCACCGTCGGTATAGATTTTTACAAGGCGTTTGGGCATATCACATCCTTTTAAACTTTAGTGATAAACTTTTAAAGATAGGGGGAATATTTCAACACACAATATTCAACGCTCAAGAAACAATGCTCAAGTTATATAAAAATCAAACAATCCATCAATCAAAAACTCCATGCAATTTACGCCCTACCTGCTCATCGGCATGATAGGAACTGCGGACGAGGGGGCCACTCTCTACATGACTGAATCCAAGGGACAAACCGAACTGTTTATAATGCTCAAATTCCTTGGGATGTACATAGCGATCGATTGGCAAGTGTTGTGTGGTTGGTTGCATGTATTGGCCGATCGTGATGATGTCCACTCCATGTTTGCGCAAATCGCGAAGGACAACCTCTACCTCCTCCGGCTTTTCGCCAATGCCAACCATCAAACCGGATTTTGTGGTCATGCCCCACTCCTTCGCTTTTTGCAAAACATCCAGGGAGCGCTGGTACTTCGCCTGCGGGCGCACGATATGGTAAAGGTGTGGCACGGTTTCGATATTGTGATTGAGAATTTCCGGATGTGCATCCACTACGATGCGCAGCGCAACCTCATCTCCTTTAAAATCAGGAATTAAAACTTCAACACTGCATTGCGGACGCCTTTTTTTTATTTCGCGAATAGTTGCGGCGAAAATTCCGGCGCCACCATCGTCGAGCTCATCACGGTTGACTGAAGTAATTACAGCATGGTTAAGTTTCATTGTATCAACGGCATCAGCAACGCGACGCGGTTCGTCTGTGTCCAACCATGTTGGTCGCCCGGTTTTGATAGCGCAAAATCCACAGCTGCGCGTGCACACATCCCCGAGAATCATAAAGGTCGCTGTGCCGCGTGTCCAGCATTCAGACATGTTCGGACATTTCGCTTCCTGGCAAACCGTATGCAAATTCTGGTCTTCCACCAGACTTCGTAAATTGAAGTAGGTACGCTTGTTGGGTATTTTTATTTTGAGCCACTCCGGTTGCCGGGGGCGACGTGTTTTTAATTCATGCATAAATTCTTCCTATTTTTTCATCGCTACAAGTACACCATCATCTACTGGTAAAATAACACTTTCTGCATCCGGTTGATTAAAAACCCGGCGTGTAAAAAGCTGGATTGCCTCTGTGGATTCATTTCCCGTCGCCGACGCGAAGACCGTACCTTTCCAGAAGATATTATCGGCTATGAGGAAGCCACCTTTCCGTACTTTCGGCCAGGCAGCATCAAAGGCGTCACTGTACCAGTGTTTATCAATATCTATAAAAACGATATCAAAAAATTTATCATACAATTCAAGTATTTCCAATGCATTGCCGCAGCGAGGGATGACCTGTTGTGGCAAGTGTAAATTTGCAAATAATTTTTCAGCCTTTTGCAGGTTTTCGGTGGAAAAATCGCTGCAGATTATACGCCCGGTTTGTGCCATTCCTGCAACGAACCAGAGCGCAGAATAGCCAAATCCGGATCCCATCTCAAAAATTCGGCGGGCATTCGCAATCGATGCATAATGCTGCAAAAGCCGTCCGGTCTGTACACCGATTATGGGAAAACCATTCTTCTTCGCTTCCTCTGCCAATGTTTCCATCACCAGAAATGGCGGTTTATAGAAGGAGTGAATGTAATCATTCTCATTCAAATATTGATTGCCTCTCCATGTGCGTCAGCTGCCGCTTCCATTATGGCCTCTGACAGTGTTGGATGCGCATGTACAGTTTTGAAAAGCTCAGCTGCGGTTGTTTCCAGCGTTCGGGCAACACCCAATTCAGCAATGAGTTCCGTGGCTTCCGGTCCGATGAGATGCGCGCCGAGCAGTTCCTCCGTTTTTGCATCAAAAATCAACTTGGCAAATCCGTTCGTTTCACCCAAGGCAATTGCTTTACCCACTGCTGAAAATGGAAATCGGCCAATTTTCAGCTCATATCCTGCTTCTCTGGCTGCTTTTTCCGTGAGTCCCATGCTCGCCACTTGTGGCTGGCAGTATGTGCAACCGGGGATATTTTTGTAATCCACAGGTTTCGGCTGCAAGCCCGCGATGTGTTCAGCAACCATCACACCTTCTGCGGAGGCTACATGCGCCAGTAATGGTGGACCATTTATATCGCCGATTGCATAATATCCTTCAACATTCGTTCGGCACATTTCATCGACTTTAACAAAACTGCGCTCGATTGTCATTCCAAGTTCTTCAAGTCCCAGGTTTTCTGAATTTCCGGAGAAACCAACAGCCATCAGTGCAACCTCCCCCTCGATGTGCTTCTCGCCTGCATCAGTGGTAATGGTTACAGCAATGCCTGTATCCGTTTTTGCAATATGCTCAACACGCGCACTGGTCTCGATTTTGATTCCCGCTTTTTTATAACTCGAAGTCAATGTGTTGATAATTTCTTCGTCTTCGAGGGGAAGTATGTGTGGAAGCATCTCAACAAGCGTGATTTTTGTGCCAAAACTGGAGTAGATATAAGCATACTCTACACCGATTGCCCCACCGCCAATAACGACCATCGATTCCGGAACTTTTTGCAAAAGCATGGCATCTGTACTGTTTAGAATACGCTCATGATCAATCTCAATACCGGGCAGAGAACGGTGTTTCCCACCGGTCGCGATAATGATGTTCTCCCCAACGATGTTTGTTTCTTTTCCCTCGTTATCGGTGATGAATACCTGTTTTTCTCTGCCAAGCTTTGCCGTTCCGAAAATCGTTGTAATCTTGTTCTTCTTCATCAGGTACTCAACACCTTTGTTGAGCTTCTTCGCCACAGTGCGGCTGCGCTGGATTACTTTTGGGAAATCGTACGCGACATTTTCAGCCGAAAGTCCAAATGATTTCGCATTCTGCATAAGATGGAGCACTTCTGCACTGCGAATGAGCGCTTTGCTCGGAATACAGCCCCAGTTTAGACAGAGTCCACCCATTTTATCCTTTTCAACGATGGCAACTGATTTCCCCAACTGCGCTAACCGAATTGCCGCAACGTATCCGCCCGGACCGCCACCAACGACAACCACATCATATTTTTCAGCCATAGCTAACTTTCTTTAATTCTTTAATTTGATCAATTCTCTAATTTGATCTACAATTATTTCGGGTTGTTCCAATTGAACATAATGCCCACTTTCATTGGCACATATTTGAGAACTCTGCGAAGACAGATTTAATAAATCATGTTGCAATTCCATTTTATAGTTAAAGAACTCAGCTCGCAATTTTTCATTTTTAATCTCGGAATACCTATTTGGCGAATAGCCAGTAATGATTCTGAGCGGAATTGAATCAAAATCCTGATAGGTTCTCGATTCGGCTAAAAACGTTTTCATACTATCTTGTTCTTCTAAAAATGTTGAAACGCCGTTGTAAAACAACGCATGAACTGTTTGATTAATAGCATCCTCTTTTTCTGTCCCGGGATAGGCCTTGTTATAAAACAACCGTAAAATTCCCAAAGCTGAAGCAGAGCGTATGATCCACGGGGATATCGGTTTTGAAATCTCCCTGAACTCTTTTGTCTTTCTTTCATCCTGTTCCGGGTGAGAGACGTCGACAAATATGACGCCTTGAACACTTTCTTTATTTTGAACTATGAAATTGCGCGTAAACAATCCAGCTAATGAATGAGCTACAATAATATACGGTTTTGCACACTCAGTTTTCGCTAGTAGTAGGGACAACTCCTCTGATATTGCTGAAGCCGTTTTGGGAGAATGTCCTCTTTCACTCCACAAAACACCAGATCTGTCATAGGATATCGTCGTTGCAAATTCAGAACATGCATCCTGCACTTTAAACCAGGGCAGATGCCCACCGGGATCCAAGCCAGATTCAAAAACTACCGTTGGCTTGCTTTTACCTTTTTTCAAGTAATGCATTTTATGGGAGTTAATAATGACAAAGTCACCATCCGGTTGAAACTCGTTTATGACCAGCTTTCTGCTAACCTGCTCATAAATCAAGCCAGCAAGGGCTATTGCCACAAGAAAGATTGAAGTGAAAAGAGCAAGTAGCTTTAATTTTCGAACGATCTTTCTCAGGAGCTGCATCATTCTTTATTCGCGTGTACCAGTGAAATGATCGATAACGTACTTCGCATGCACGCGCCCGTTTTCGATGAAAATCCGGTTCGCGTCGCGGATGCCGCCGGCGACAACACCGGCCAGGTACAATCCAGGTACATTTGTTTCCATGGTTTCGCGGTTGTAGACCGGAATAAAACCATCTTCATTTATTTCCACCCCTGCCTGCCGCAATAAATCAAAATCAGGGTGATAACCGGTCATCGCCAGCACGAAGTCATTATCCAGCTCAAATGGTGCTTCATTTTTTGTCTGCACATGGATTTTATCCGCATGAATTTCTTTTACCACTGTATTGAAAAAGGCTTTGATACTGCCTTCTTTGATACGATTTTCAATATCTGGCTTAATCCAGTATTTCACACTGCGTCCAACCGTTTCTTCCCGGTGAATGAGCGTAACCTCTGCGCCGGCACGATACAATTCCAACGCCGATTCCACCGCAGAATTCTGCCCGCCAATAACTGCAACCTTGGTGCGGTAGTACGGATGGGACTCCGTATAAAAATGCGTGACTTTTTCCAAATCTTCACCCGGAATATCCAGCATATTGGGATGATCAAAAAATCCGATAGCGAGTACAACAGCTTTGGCAGAATAATAATCACCTGTCGTTGTTTTTACCTCGAAATTACCATTGTTTTTAGCAACGCCGACGACATTCTGCCGCAACCGGAAGTTGAGATCATAAAACTCGGCTACTTTTGTGTAATAACGCAGTAATTCTGTACGTGTAGGTTTCGGGCCATTTGTAAGAAAGGGTATGTCTCCGATCTCTACTAATTCGGGTGTTGAGAAAAAAATGCAGTTTGTCGGAAACCGATAAACGGCGTCGAGCAAAAATCCTTTTTCGAGAATGAGATGACTCAAACCTTTTTTCTTTGCTTCAATGCCACAGGCCAATCCGATTGGACCGGAACCAATGATTAATATATCGTAGTTATTTGAATCCAAGAGAAAATTTCCTTTTGTGATAATTTACCAGGATGACTAAATCTGTGCTGCAATAGTTCAAAAATAAGACAGCTTTCAAACACGATGGTTCACTTCTTAAAAAGAAAGATATCAAATATCGATTCCCTATCCAAGCATAAAAAAGGCGACCTTCACATGTGAAGTCGCCTATTTGCCCTGTATTTTCCAGAAACTTTAGCGGTGTAAGAATGAGTCCTTTTCGTACTAATTACCAAATCCTTAGACGTTTAGCAGATTCGCACGCGGCAACTTATTCCTTCATTCTCGCGCCTTGTTCTTCATTGGCTAAAATCCACCCCGCGACTTTACCCGTGTTGATGGTGTCGTCTTCAAGCCAATAGGAAGCATCCCGGTCGTATTGTGAGCTGGTGTTTTCGTCGGTGAGTTTGTGAATTTCCTCGAAAATTCCATCGATGCGCTTTTTCCACAACTGCATATTTTCTTCCCGTAGATCCACCCAGCCATCAGAGGACCATTTGTTGATTTTTTCTTCGTTCACGGCAAGCTCCGACTCTCCACGATATGGAGGAATTTTTACTACCGGGCCGCGCAAAATACTTTTTCCATCTGAAAGCAAAATGGGAATGCCGATAGAAATGATTTCCGAGCGCAATTTTTGATTCTCTTTAATGGTATTTTCCAATGCGACACTCATTTCCTTTGCAGAAGCATTGCGCGTGTTAGCCATCGTTTTGTAGGCCAGTTTTAAAAGATGGCCCTCAAACAAAAGCTTGCTTAGACGAGGTGGGCCTAAAAGTTCAAATGCGATACTGTCACATTCATGCTCGTCCATCAATTCACGCATACGGTTGAGAGCGCGTTCACGCAGCAGCCCAGCCCGATAAGTCGGCCCCATCGTGGCATTATCCAGGGCATTGATGATATCATGGCCTGTATTACCGCCTTTTAACTCAAAAACCACGCTACGGGCAATTTCTTCCGGCGTTATAAATTCCATTTGCCCGGAAGAAGTGATAGCTTCGAACTCGGCATTGGAAAAAATGCCATTTTCGCCAGTATCGATAAAAACCGATTGCAGTGTTTTATCACCCATACGCTGTGCGCAGGAACCATCTTCCAGCTTGAACTGCTTGCCCAGTTTCATCGCCTTGTCCAGGGTACAGTCGTAAAGTTGCACCGGTTTGCGGCCTTTTTGAATTTCACCATAGACAATGCGTTTCCAGGCGATGGCGGCTGTCGGTTTAATTTCTTTGGTGATTGGTGCATCCGGCGTGCGTGCCATTAGAAAGAGCAACAAACTGTGCGCGCCGGCAATGGATGACTTGCTCAGCAAAACCCGGCTGGGTTTTTCTTCGGAGTGTGTGTAGGGAATATTTAATCCCATACCACCCGTACCGCTGGTACCAATTTTAAAATAAAATCCGGATTTCACACGCCGCATGCCTTCGTATAAAATCTGCACATGGCGAATGAGTTGCGGTATGTACAAGGTACAAAGCAGCTTTTCCACCTCACTGGTTAGCCCAGAGAGATTACTTGCATCGGATTTTGTCTGCTCCAATTGCTTCGCCACTTCGCGGTAACTGGTAAAAACATCCTGATAGGCCAGTGCGGTTGCCGAGTTGATACAATCGATAACCACATGCGGGCGATAACGCATGATTAACTGGTACAGATAGCTTGCTTTAAGCACCTCCTCATTGAGCTCACCCAATACATCTTCAATTAAAGTCTGGCGATTTTGGGGATTACCAAGTATTTCATTTCGACTGATATTTTGCAGAGAATCACGCACAAAAATATTACCCCATTCCGGTGTGACAATCGTGTTCCCCAGGGATTCATTTTTTAGAGCTGTATAAGCTTCATTTGCTTCATCTTCCTGCAAGCTGGCCACAATCAGTTCATCAGGCGATTCTTTGATTAGTTTGCGGCATATTGCCATGCCGACAAGTCCTGCGCCGCCAAGCACAAGAACTCGTTTATTGCTTAGTTCCATGATCCAACTCCACAGCTTTTTTTAGAGCGACAAGCTCCTTATTGGTTAAATAACGCCATGCCCCGGGGGCAAGCGAGCCAAGTTTAAGTGTATCGATCTGAAAGCGTTGCAAATATTTCACGCGTGCACCAACCACTGCAAACATTTTACGAATTTGCCGGTTTCTCCCTTCCTCAATCGTCACCACAGCCACTTTACGATTTTTTGGAATGGGAAAATACAGATTAGCAGTGACGCGAAATTTTTTATCGATAACAACGCCGTGTCGAAATTTTTCCACACAATCGGCTGGTGCCGGTTTTTGCAACACGACATTATATTTTTTTTCGACCTTGTAGCGTGGATGAATGAGCCTGTTTGCGAATTCGCCGTCATTTGTAAAAAGCAGAAGCCCTTCTGAATCTTTATCGAGGCGCCCGACTGTAAAAAGTCGCTGTGGAAGGCGGACAAGGCTGTACACAGTCGCCCGTTTTTTTTCATCGCTACGGGAGCAAATGTAGTCGACAGGTTTATTAAGCATTGCATAGGTAAGTTCAATATCCTGCCGTATTACGTTGCCATCGTAAATGACAGTATCGTTTTGCGGGTCGATGAGATAGCCGGGGGAGGTTATAACCTGATTGTTAACTTGTACAAATCCCGACGTCACCAGGGTTTCTACTGAACGTCGGGATCCTAAATTGGCTTGAGCTAAAAATTTATTCAGCCTGATTTTCGCTTGCTGCGTCATCTCCGGTTTGTTCGTTTCCTTCTTCTGGGTTGTCCATGTTTTCCGAGTCATCCAATTCAGCCAGGGCATCAACTATTTGCTCGGAGTATTTGCCTTCCTTAAAAAGCTCCTCAATTTCACGGGGTTTTGGCAATTCACTTATATCATTTATGCCAAAATATTCTAAAAATTCGGGTGTGGTTGAATAAAGCAGTGGCCGGCCAATCCCCTCGCCCCTGCCTGAAATAGTAATGAGACGACGCTCTAACAGATTTTTAATAACACTATCCGAATTGGCGCCACGCACAGCAGATACATCGGCTTTGCTGATCGGTTGTTTGAAAGATACAATTGCAAGAACTTCAAGGGCCGCCTGGGAGAGTTTACTGCGAATTCGTCCCATATACATTTTTTTGATGTATGCGGCAAATTCGGGACGGGTAATTATCTGGAAGCCACCGGCAACCTGCACCACCTCGAAAGACCGTCCTGAATTTATGTAGTCATCGTTTATTGCAGTTACAATCGTATCAATGGAAATGCCATTTAGTTCATCTTCCAGTAATGACTTAATATTTTTCTCACTGATCGGATTATCTGCAGCAAAGATCAATGCTTCAATAATTTGTTTTGCTTCGTCGAAGTTCATTTCCGCCTTTTTATCCAGATCTCGCCAAAGGTTGAGGACTGATTTATTTCAATTTTGCCGTTACGAATGAGTTCCAGCATAGCGATGAAGGTCACAATAACCGCGATGCGGCTGGTCAACATTTCTGCCATGTGGTAAAATAAAAGTTCACCGTGATGCTTATCCAGTTCAGCTAAAAGAAAAGCCATCTGCTCTTCCGCAGTAACGGGATGTTGTTCCACATGATGATGGGTAATACGTGGCTTGCGTTTTAGGACTTCTTTAAATACACTCATCAATTCGAAAAGGGTGTAATTCCCGCTTGTTTCCCAAACAAATTCGTCTTCACCGGTGGTATAATCGAAATAGCGTCGTGCGTAAACCAGACGCCGATCCGCTTCGAGGTCCGACATTTCGTTGGTAATCTCTTTAAATCGCTGGTATTCAAGCAACTGACGCACCAGCTCATCCCGTGGATCTTCTTCAATTTCCTCTTCATCTTCAACGGGACTTTTGGGCAGGAGCATTTTTGCTTTTATGCGGATTAATGTTGCGGCAAGCAGGATATAATCACTAGCGTTTTCGAGATCGAGCGTGTTAATGAGATCGACATACTCAAGGTATTGCTTGGTTATCTCAGCAATCGGAATATTGAAGAGATCAACTTCATTCTTTTTGATGAGAAAAAGCAGTAGATCGAGGGGACCATCGAAATTTTCTAATTTTACGTGGTAGGCCATGTTTATTTCACGAAAAATTTCTCTATTCCAGCTGCCGCACGGACACGCTTCATAACCACATCCGCACGTTCGCGTGCTTTTTCAGCGCCAGTGCGCAGCACTTCTCGCACAAAATCCAGATTTTCTGTCAATTCCTTTCGACGATTGCGCGCATCCTCAAAATATGCCCATATTTTTTCCAGCAATTCTTTTTTTGCATGCCCGTAACCAAATCCACCAGCCAGATAATTTTCACGCATGGTTTGCAACTCTTCTTTGGTTGCGAAGAGCTTGTACAAATCAACAATAGTGGAATGATCCGGATCCTTTGGTTCTTCCAACGCTTTGGAATCAGTGACAATACCCATCACTTTCTTTTTTAATGGTTTATGCTCGAGAAACATCTCGATAGTATTGTCATAACTCTTGCTCATTTTCTGACCATCAACACCAGGCACAACAGCCACTTCGGACAAAATCATCGGCTCGGGAACCACGAAGGTCTCGCCAAACAAATTATTAAAACGTATAGCAATGTCCCGCGTCATTTCCAGATGCTGTTTCTGATCCTTCCCAACAGGTACAATGTCACTGTCGTAAATGAGAATATCCGCAGCCATGAGAACCGGATAAGCAAATAAGCCATGATTTGGCAATTGGCCTTTCGCAATTTTATCTTTGTAGGAATGGGCACGTTCGAGTAAACCCATCGAAGTAATGGTGGAAAGAATCCATGCAAGCTCCGTCACTTCCGGAACATCGGATTGTAAAAACAGCGCGACCTTTTCCGGATCGAGACCAAGGGCGAGATAATCAAGCGCGACGCCAAAACTGTGTTGTTTCAACAATTCCGGTTCCTGGATCGAATTTAGCGCATGATAATTTGCAATAAAATAATAACACTCGTTCTCTTCCTGTAATTGCAGAAACTGCTTAATCGCCCCAAAATAATTGCCAATATGCAAAACTCCAGAGGGCTGTATTCCACTTAAAATGCGTTTATTTTTCATTCACTTCTCTTAAAAAAACATCATTACAGGTTTACTCTTATATCTATATATCAAATTATTTGCATCGTAAAGGCGCAGCCACAATTTATTTGTTTTTGAGAATTCATGCCCAGGCTTTTGCAGCCAGAATTGACGCATTATCAACTCAAAAACAAATACGGTTTCCAGCTCTCCTGGGAAAATTTTATTTCTTGCTGGATAAAAAACAAATAACTTGGCTTCTTCGGTTTCGACTGCAACAGCATATTTGCAATCTCCGGTGTGCGATCGCCCTTTTTATTATTGCAGTTAAAACAAGCACACACAAGATTTTCCCATGTATCCTGCCCCCCCATTCGTTTCGGGATGACGTGATCTACGGTTAACGGTTGCGATTTTTCACCGCAATATTGGCAGCGGAATCCATCACGACGCAATACGTTTTTGCGCGATAAAATAACGCGTTTACGTGGGATATAAACATATCTGCTTAGACGAATTATGCTCGGGTAAGGATAAGATATCATGATCGAACGCACGACCATGGTTGGGTGTTTTTCAACGATCTCCGCTTTCCCGAGATAAATCAGCACAATAGCCTTTTGAGCAGAAACCACACTAAGTGGTTCATAACTCTGGTTCAGGATCAATACTTTTCGATTCAGGGCGATGGATGTCATCGTTTCCACCTGTTTACTCAACAGATATTTGCGTATTAAATTGCAATAAATCTCGTTTTAAGTAATTTTTATCGTAACTATTCAACCCAAAGAAGACGCTGAGTGTGCCGAAGCGGAAGCGACTTTGTATTCAGCGAGAAATGCGCCCCCTTCGATAAACTTAGGACAGCGTTTCTGCGGGCTCAGAGACCATTTCTTGTGGAATTGGCCTGAAAACTTACTTTTAATCGGGGAAATGAGGTGCCATTATATTGCGGAAATTCTCCGGTGGCCGCACAGGTTTGCCGTCCCGGCGGATAAAACTGTGAATCGTGAAGCCGGTTGCCAGCTCTTCATCCTTCTCGTTCGTTACCCGATAGTCCAATCGAATTCGCGCGCGCGGTTTTTCCTCCATGCGTGTGTGAATCGTCAGAACATCATCGTACTTTGCTGATTTCAGGAAGTCACATTGTGCTGTAACCACCGGTAGGAGTATACCACTTTCCTCCAATTTTGTATAGGGCAAGCCTGCCTCGCGTAGCAGGCTTGTACGTCCAATCTCAAACCAAACAAAATAATTGGAATGATAAACCACTCCCATCTGGTCTGTTTCTGCGAATCGTACCCTTACCTGTGTTTTGTGCTCAATCATCGAAACAGTTCGTTAATCTTCCTTATACGGGTGGTTCGCATAATATCCCATATTTTCGTATTTTTCAATTCTTTTTGTCACCAGTTCATCCGGTGGAATCTTTTTCAATTCTGCCAGCGCATCCAGGATTTCCATTTTCAATATCTGTGCGGCTTCATCATGATCCCGGTGGGCGCCGCCAGCCGGTTCGCCAACGACTTTATCGATCAGCTTTTGTTCCAGTAAGTCCGGTGCTGTCAGCTTTAAAGATTCGGCAGCCTCCCCTGCTTTGCTGGCATCCTTGTGCAAAATGGATGAGCAGCCTTCCGGTGAGATAACAGAATACCATGTATTTTCCATCATTAAAATACGGTCACCAACACCAATTCCCAAAGCGCCTCCCGAAGCGCCCTCTCCGATAATAACAATGACGATCGGTACGGGCATTACCGCCATTTCAAACAAATTTTTGGCGATAGCCTCAGCCTGGCCACGTTCTTCCGCACCAATTCCCGGGTAAGCTCCCGGTGTATCAATAAGCATGATTATCGGGCGGTTAAATTTGACAGCCAGCTTCATTACCCGCAATGCTTTGCGGTAACCTTCCGGATGCGCCATACCGAAATTACGATGCAATTTCTGCTTTGTATCACGCCCTTTTTGGTGTCCCATAATCATCACTTTTTCACTACCGAGTTTGCCAATCCCGGCGATTATAGCTGGATCATCACCAAAGGCACGGTCGCCATGCAGCTCCACGAAATCTTCGATAATTCGATTAATGTAATCCAGCGTAAATGGCCGCTGAGGATGCCGCGCAAGCTTTACCCGTTGCTCACGGCTCAATTTGGCGAAAATTTCACTCTGCATTTTGCGGGCTTTGGCCTGCAGGCGTTCAATTTCATCATCCAAGGAAATACCCTCAGAACGGGCATAATCCTGCATTTCTTTTATTTGCTGTTCCAGCTTTATAATTGGTTTTTCGAATTCAAGAACAAAATTTTGCATTGTATCGCATTGCTCCAGGCTAAATTTTAAAAATCGTCTTAAAAATTATCTCGATGTCGAGCAGAATCGAGTAATTCATAATATAAAATAAACGATAATTCTCTTTCTCTTCCAGACTCAACTTCCGGTGTCGGCCAACTTGCACAAGACCGGTCAATCCGGGTTTGACAACATTAAGATCGGATTCAATCTCCGTTGCACTTTCATTCAGTTCACGCCCGACAAAGCTCAATTGGCCTTTTAACACATACCAGATAAGCGGCCATTTTGCTAAAAAACGGCCATTTTTATAATACCAGACTTTTATTTTCTTTTTATCGTTTGAGCCACTGATCCGCAAATGGACTTTGGCCAAGCGCGAACGATTAAACGTTGAATATACAAAAAAAACCGGCATTCCCAAAATTAAACATAATAATGCGAGAAGAAAATCAAATATCCTCTTCTTGGCTTTATTTGTTGGAGAAGCCAACTTGTAATCGATGTCAAGTAGAGGGGCATCACTGAGCTGGTCAATACTCGCCTTACCAATAATGACATCAAGGTTGCTGGGGATGATTTTAAAATGCGCCTTGTGGGAACGCGATTTCGTCATTGCGGCCAGAATCTTATCGTAAGAAATTTGTTGTGTACTGAAAATCACTTCTTTAATATTGCGGCGATGAATCGTTTCATCCATACTTTCGATGGTTGTCAAAACCGACACGCCTTTGTACTCTTTTCCGACATCATCCGAATTAACACTTACTAATCCGATTATTTCGTAACCACTCCCAATGCGCGCCCGTAATTTTTCCAGCACTTTTTCTCCTCTGGAAAAATCACCTACCAATAAAGTCGGCCGTTCCAGCAAAGTGTGCCCCAGGGTTCCGTGAAAAGGCGCCATATTGAACCTGTGCATCAATTTCAACAAAAGTCGCCAGCCACCAATACACACAAAATTCACACTGCCAGCGAGCAGTAAAACTGCACGAGAAAATGCATAGTCTTTAAAAAAATAGGTTAACGCGCTGTTGATAAAAAATCCACCAAGCACAGCCAAACCAGCCCGGGATGATGAAAATTTCCACTTTCCGTAGGAACCAGCAAAGAACAGACTCAAGAGCCATACGCTGGAATAAGCTACATTTACCGGCACATAATCTTGCCAGAAATCCAAATGCCCGAATTTAAAAAACAGAGCAAGGACGAGGGAAAATTGCAGGAGCAACAAATCCAAAAATGGAACCGACAAGGCCTTGATGGAATTCTGCAGAAAACTGAATCCGGCTCGTAGCCATATGGCGAGTAATAAAATTTGATAGGTGATAAAAAGATAGCGGCGGCGAAAGTGTTTTTTTACAAAAAGCGCCATGGCACGGTAGAAAATAAGCATGCCATCGAGCCGGCTCTGCTTACTGCTTTCACCCTTGAAATGGATGATTTGCGTCGTGGGTACGTAATAAATTTTCCAGCCATTTTCGATCGTCCTGTAACACCAATCAAGATCTTCACCGTAAAGAAAAAATTCTTCATCCAGCAAGCCGATATCCAACAATGCTTTCCGGCGCACCATCATAAAAGAACCGGAGATAGCCTCAACTTCTGACATTTCATCTTCGGGGAGAAAAGTCAGGTTATACCTTCCAAAGAGCTTCGATTTTGGGAAAAAATGACTCAGGCCAATCAAACGAGTGAAGGCAACCCATGGCGTGGGGTAACTGCGTCTGCACGCCAATTGCAAACTCCCGTCCGGATTGAGCACTTTGCATGTTGCCATCCCTGCATCTTCATGCGAATCCATAAATTGAAGCAGAGTGCTGAAGGTATCTTCCTGGGTAATGGTATCGGGATTAAGCAATACAACATATTTTCCTTTTGCAATGTGAATAGCCTGATTATTGGCACGGGAAAAACCAACATTTTGCTTATTTGCAATGAGTTGAACCTGAGGGAACTGATCCGTCACCATTTTTTGGCTGCCGTCGTCAGAAGCATTGTCTATGACGAAAATTTCGGAGGGGATTGTCGTCAGGGATTTTTGCAGTGAGTGCAGGACTTGCTGAACAAATTCCTTAACGTTGTAGTTGACGATGATTACCGAAATAAGTATTTCTGAATTGTCAGGCTGCAGTTCGACCTGCTCCAGCTTCTGGGATAGTTTTTTATCTGGTGCACTCAATAAACCATCCTTTATTTGGCGGTTCCTTTTACATCTTTACTGAACCAATCATGAAATTTTAAGCGCCAGACCATAAAAGCAGCCTCCACCATAACTTTACGCGACATTTTACTGCTGCCACTTTCACGATCAGTGAAGATAATCGGCAATTCTTTAATCCGGTAATTTCGTTTCCAGGCGAAATAATGCAGCTCGATCTGAAACGAATAACCATCGCTGCGTATTCTGTCAAGATCAATATTTTCCAGCACTTCCCGACGGAAACATTTAAAACCGGCTGTACAATCCTGCAGCGGTAATCCGGTAATTTTGCGGGTATACCAGTTCGCCCACAAGCTGAGAATAAGACGCGATAAAGGCCAATTGATGACATTCACGCCGGTCAGATACCGGGAACCAATAACCAGGTCATAATTCTCCATAGCGGAAATAATACGCGGCACATCGGCGGGATTGTGCGATAGATCCGCATCCATTTCAAAAATCAAATCATACTTTTCCCGGATCGCATATTTGAATCCAGCTACATAGGCTGTGCCCAAACCTAATTTACGTGGTCGTTCGAGCAACCGGATGCTGTCATTTTCTTTACTCATTCCTTTGATAATTTCAGCGGTTCCATCCGGTGAATTATCATCAACAAAAAGCAGGTCGACAGCATTATTGGTCGCTTTGAATATACTTTTAACAAGATTTTGGATATTGGTCGCTTCATTGTAAGTGGGGATCACGATGACCGTTCGCATGCAGCTCCTCTCTGGCAATGGAGTATGATTATGATTGTGCTTTTTCAATTTCGAGTTTAAGCTGTTCAATGCCACCCCGGGCATCCAGCATTTCAACACCAAGTTCTTTTTCGGCTTTTTCAATGATAAAACCAGAATTTAACGGCCTTTTTGCAGCCTGGCCTAAATCACTGGTTTTAATACGTGTAATGAGACTGGAATCCAGGCCATAGACGTCTGCAACGAGGAGTGCGAGATGGTATCGATCAATGATTTCGCTGCCACAAAGATGATATATTTCTTCCCGGCTTGAAACGGCCAGTTTTATTAAGGCAGAAGCTAAATCACTTGCTAAGGTTGGATTGCCAAACTGGTCATCAACAATGCGTATGGGTTTGCTTTGTCGCAATTGCTCCACCATCCAGGTGATAAAGTTCAACCGTGCACCCGGTGCATATCCATAGAGAACCATCGTCCGGCCAATAGCCCAGTTCGCACCTGAGGACATGAGCGCATTTTCACCAGCCAGTTTGGATTTACCATAATATCCCAGAGGATCCGGTCGATTCGACTCACGATAAGGGCCATGATCCCCATCAAAAATGTAGTCGGTGGAAACGTGCACAAGTCGGCTGCCATAAACACGTGCAGCATGCGCCAGACTCGCTACGCCTTCGACATTTATTTTCCAGCATAATTCGCGTTCGGTCTCCGCTCCATCGACGTTTGTGTAAGCTGCTGCATTAAAAATATAACGCGGGTGGTGTTTTTTAACCAACTCAGTCATTTCTTTCTGGCTCGTGATATCCGCTGGTAAATAGTCTACACCTTCAACGCACAATTCATCTTTAATAGCGATATCAAGTGCGATAACATCAAAATTTTCTTTTAACTGAACGACTAAATTATAGCCAAGTAAGCCGTGGGCACCGGCAACGATAACATTCGGTTTGACTCTAAGCATAGGGTTGTATTTTCTCTTTAAAAATTTCCTTGGTGATTGAACCTAAAAATGTCGTGTTAAATGTGGCGATAAGCATTGCTTTTTTAATGGCTTGCCAAAAATTCTGATATTTCACAAAATTCAGCAGAAAAACAGCACCAAAAGCATCTCCACAACCTATGATATCGACAACAGGGCTTTGTGACTTTGGATTTTCAAAAAATTGGATTTCGTTTGCACCATTATTCTGGCGTAAACCAGCAAGAACGCCTTTATCGCCGAGAGTAATCAAAACGCCTCGAACACCCAATCCCAATAACCGCTGTAGAAATTCGCGTGCTTTCACATCATCTTTTCGAATATCGTCGCCGGAAAGAATCGCCGCTTCTTTTTCGTTCATTTGCACATAATCGACACAACGTATCCAATCCTGCCAATTCTCAGGACAATTCGGGTATCTTTTCCCTTCAGTGTCGCGGGCTAGAGCAAGCGTGTGAAAATCGAGATAAACCAGGCAATTTGCATTGTGCTGAAAATGTTGCAAGGTTTCCAACTCGAGCTCTTCACCAGAAACCATATTAAATAAAACAGCGTCGAAATCAGCAAGTTGGATTAATCGATCGCCCGAAATAGGTGGCATCGGAGCAGTGGTAAATTCGTCACGTTCGGTTTCACTGATATATTTTAATCGAACCGCGGTATTTTTTTGTGAGATGAAATGGAGCATCTCCAGATTGAGACGCGGTAATTTTCCCAAACGCGGCAAGAGAATATCTTGAAAGTCCTCGCCAACGGTCGCTACCGGGTAGAGTTCAGTATCTTCACCTGCGAGAAATGCGGCATATGCCAAACCGTGATAAAGTCCACCAATACTTTGGGTTGGATGGCCCTGCAAGGGAATGATTTCATCACGTATAAATGTACTTACGAATGCAATTTTACTCATGGGCCCGATTATATCCTTGCCCCTTGAGCTCGGAATTCTGCAAGCTTTTTCTCCAGTTCAGCTGAAGTGACAGCCAGCATTTCGGCAATAAAAATGGCGGCATTTGCTGCACCTGCTGAACCGATAGCCATCGTCGCGACCGGGATTCCGGTAGGCATTTGCACTGTGGAGTAAAGCGCATCCACACCCTGGAGGGCGGAGCCGGGCATCGGCACACCAATGACCGGAAGCGTTGTATGCGCTGCCACAACACCAGCCAGGTGGGCTGCCATTCCCGCTGCTGCCACGATGGCCACATAACCGTTTTTACGTGCATTGGTGGCGAATTCGGCAACTTCATGGGGATTCCGATGGGCGGATAATACATGCAGCTCGTTCGCAATTTCAAAGTAATCAAGGTATTTCATGCAATTTTTAATATTGTCCTGATCGCTTTTACTCCCAATCAGGATGGCTACTTTCGACATTGGTCTCCTTCTTTTATTTTTTTATCTCTTCGTAGCGTCTTTTTCTCTTTCGAGGTCTGCCTTCGTTCGGAAGGTGCGTGCGATCGCTTCCAATTGGTGCAGATAGTCTAATTTATTTTGCCGCGAAGGTGCATAAATCGCAATATCAATTATGTACGCACGATGCGTGTCTTCATCATAAAAGACAAAAGCTTTCATCGCACCGCCAGCGACCTTCTCATTGTTCTCCCACAATCCTTCAAATTGCAACGCCCAACGGCCATTTATTTCTGTTTCACCAAAGGAATAGAGTGTATCGACGACAACATCCCTTTCATAGTGTAAACGGCCAATTTCAGCCCGTTTTTGAAAGAACCACTCCCGGTCGAGCACAATTGTTGGATCATCGGTTTCTACCCAATGGACATAAATCCACCGCTCGGGATTAACTCGCCGAAAATGCACAAAATTGTTTTGTGGAATGTCCTGAAAAAAGTGATAATCGTGCGGGATCCGGATTCGGAATCCGTACTTTGTGAGCAATGAGTCTTCAATATCCGTTTGTTCATAACGTGAATAGATATTTTCCGTTACCCGTTTGATATCCTCGAGGTGCATGAGGGAATAAAGGTAATCCGCATTTTTTTCCAGATTTTGCTGCAACTGGGAAACGGTTGAACCCGCCAGTACAAGCAGGAGTTGTCCTTCGGCCCAGGGATTTTGCTTGCGAAAAACATAACCTTCCCCCGATTGCACTTTGTTAATCAAATCTGCATTGAGCATTTTGGTTACTTGCTGGGACGTTTTATCGGGTGCATTAAGAATGCCGACCATAATGACATTATGTCGAATTGTTGCCCGGGAAAGTTCATCACCGTTGAGGAATGAAAGTTGAAAACGTTCTTCTACGCCAGGCGTTCGAATCTCGCGCTCAAAAACATGGGATAAATAAGGCTGAAATGCATCATAAAGTGTGCTGTCAACCACAACAACAATCTGATTTTCTTTTCCTATTGCTGATCTTTTTGTCGAACAGCTCATGTTTATTACGAAGAGCAATGGGATAAGAAGCAGTACATTTATTCTTTTCATATTTTTACCTTTCCTTGTCGTTTTCTGATTTGCATTTTATTGATTAGAGTCTATCCGGTATCCACAAATGTAAGAGACCGATCAAAATGAATTCCAGCGAAAAACTTGCCGGAGCGACTCTGTATAAATACAATTAAACGAACAAGGTTTCATGCCATTTCATCATGATTTATCACACTATAAGGCTCAGTTCTCAGATTTTTGCCACACCGTTAAAAGCGAAGCCCCCCTGCTTTGTTGTAATAATGGCGAGAGCAAGCCAGCCAACAAGGATACTTTTCCAACAATGGCTGCCCGCACCATCATTCCGGCTTTTTCAAGACTCGATGCACCTTTTCTTTGTGCAATCAACTGTTCGCTCATCAAGGCGTTAAAAAGTGAGTCCAGGGATAAATTTGATTTTTGAACCAGCTTAAACTTATGCATTTCCAAAAATTTCTGCAAGGATTTAAGATGGAAATGGTTCACATGACGCGGCGTATCCCAGGCAATCCAGTTGTTTTGGTAATATTTTGCATCGATGCTGGCTGCATTGGGAACGGCCAGAACGAGAAATCCATCCTGAACAAGAAAATTATAGATGTGCTCTATTTCCGTTATTGGACTATAGATATGCTCAAGCACATGCCACATCGTCACAACATTAAAGGGACCTGCATCTTTTGTTAAATCCTGCAACGTTCCGGTTAAAATCGGCAAACCGTTTTCCGTTCGTCCAAATTCCGCGGCTTTTTCATCCCGCTCAACGCCCTGTACTTCCCAGCCTGCCGATTGCATTTCCATTATAAATTCCCCGGTACCACAACCTAAATCGAGTAGTTTACCAGTATTTGGTGCATGTTTCGCAATCAGCCTGCGCTTGTTTTTATTATTAAACTGCCGCAAGAACATATACAAACGGTCTTGCAAGGAGAGTGCACTTTGTGTTGAAATGTGCGGAGAATAAGAGGAATTCTCATAGTATTTTCCGCTCACAGTTTCCAATGGGCGTGGATTGAGGTAAATATGCTGGCAGTCGCCACAGCGAACAAGATTATAGTAATGGCCAATCGACAAATCAAATCGATCAGGGGTTTTCATAAAGAATCCATTGTGATTGCTTCCACAAAGCGGGCAATCGATGAATTCAAAATTCTGGTTTTCGTTTTTCACTTAAGACTCGAGTATGTTTTTTTCCCTAATACAAAATACTGCCAGACGATGCTGCCATAATGCATATTTTTTCGAATATCTGCATCACTGCATTGCCGCACCTTTTGAATAACATGCCGCTTTTGCCAAATGCGCGGAATCCGGAAGAAAATTGTAACCATTGCTCGCAGAATCGCAGAAACTTGTGCAAATTCCATTTTCGCAGCACTAAAAACAAGCGCAAAAAATTGAAAAAGCAGGCGTACGGGAAACAGGAAAAGCAAACTCATTCTACCGTAGTTTTTCAATATCATTTCAAGATTATTGCGATGATTGAGATAAACCTTGCGGGGCGATTCCTGTGCTAAGGTCGAGCCAGCATTATGTTTTACAACTGCCCCAGGGACAAAGCCAATTTTGAATCCAGCCAACTGCATGCGCCAATTCAGGTCAATTTCTTCCATGTGTGCGAAAAAATCTGTATCGAGCATGCCCGTTTTATCGACGGCACACCGGTTTAAAAGTGTACATGTGCCGCTCGCCCAAAAAAGATCGCAGGCATTATCGTATTGTCCTTCATCCGGTTCCACCGTAAAAAAGATACGCCCCCTGGTAAATGGAAATCCAAAGATATCGATTTTCCCACCAGCAGCTCCGGCGTAGTCAAAAAAACCACTGTTGTCGATAGAAAGAATTTTCGGTTGCAGTGCACCATATTCCGGATGAGCCGTCGCAAATAGCATTAAATTATCAAGCCATCCATCCGTAACAACTGCGTCATTATTCAACAGGAGAAAATAGTTGCCGACAGCGGAGCTCATCCCAAGATTACATCCACCGGCATAACCAAGGTTTTGATCCGATTGCACAACTTTTATCTTTGGAAAAGCACTCATTGCTTTTTTCACACTTCCATCAGTCGATGCGTTATCAACTAACAGGATTTCGTGCGGGTAGGCCGTATAATCGGCGAGGGACTGAAGGCAGCGCATAAGAATCGCCTCGCCGTTATAATGTGGTATGATAATGCTGACCAGTGCTATTTGCTGCATTAATAAAAACCCGATCTACTGCATTTGATCCGAATCTGACACAGTATCGGTTTTAGCAGGAGTTTGCATTTTCTGCTTCAGCATATTCGCAGTGGGATTCGTCGCGTCAAAAGTAAGCCATTCTGTGAGGAGTTCGTTGCTGTATTCGATTTGTCCCGCTTGCCGCAACAAATCAATCAAATAGCTGTAATATGCTTGCCGCATTTCCGGATTTTTCTCGGCAATATCTTTGGCAAGTTTCACTGCAGACTCATAGTCTTTCAATTGCTGGCTATAGAGAAAAATGAAACGTGCACGCTCATTCACAGGCGTATTTTTATCCCAGGCAACTTTATCCAACCGGCGCTTCAACTCTTCAGGACGTCCGGCTGCCTGGAACATTTGACCGATCATCAGGCTATAGCGAAAATCTGTAGTGGGAATAATGTCCTCAGGGATTTTTGCTTCCATGAAATCAAGAGTAGATAAAGCCTTTTCAATGTCTTTTTGCTCCAATTGATGTTGGGCAAGGCGCAGGAATGCGGAGCGGTAATTTCCCAATAACGCTTTAATGTTATCATTATAATAAATATTCGGATTATCCAGGTTACGATAGGAAAATTTATCAAAAATACGATCAGCAAGCACATCGGGATCGATGCCTGCCGAGGTTTTTTTCACAGGAAGTACACGAAAAGCGAGTCCATCCATGCGCAGGTATTTGTCGAGCCCAACTTTATTTTCGGGTGACACAGTCACGGCAAAATAAACCGGGCGTTTGAATTTATTTTCTGACAGAATGTGCATTATCATGATGTCCTGCACCCTTATCCCTTGTCCCATGAGGGTAGGCTCAACATCGAAGCGCATTTCGCGATCATCATCGGTAATGTCTTCCGGCTTTTTCCATTTTGCAAGCACTTCCTCAGGGACTTTCACGCCTACTGTTTTTTTCTCCTTCCAGGGAATCGGAGAAATTTGCTCCAGTGTTTTATCTGTGAGCGCAACAGCAACTTTCGGATCTTCATCACGCAATTGTTTGATATACCAACCGGTATTTAATAAACTTAAATTGACAACTCGAATATCGCGACGAATTCCTTCAACGGTTTGCAAATACCATAACGGGAAGGTATCATTATCACCATTGGTAAATACAATTGCATCTTTGTCGCAACTCTCGAGAATATTTTTTGAATAATCCCAGGCAACGTAATTTCCACTCCGCGAGTGCTCAAAATAATTAAAAGCAAACATGTTTACAGGAATAGCGAATAGCAGGATGAGTGAAATAAGCCCGAGAATATTCTTTCGTTTGGAAGCGTCCATCTGCAGCAGATCACGCACGCTTTCGAGTAAAGAAGACACCCCAATGCCTATCCACAAAGCGAATGCAAAGAATGCTCCAGTATACGCGTAATCACGTTCTCTTGGTTGTGGGTCGATCTGATTCAAGTAAATGACAATGGCGATCCCAGTCATTATAAAAAGCACCATGATTGCGGAAGCCCGTCGCCAATCCCGCCAGAAATGATGCAGCAAACCAATCAGGCCAAGCAGGAATGGCAACCCGAGAAGCCCTCGAAAGGAAACCGTATCTGCAATCAAGCCATCCGGGCCCAGCGCCTCACCTTTGCCGATATACTGCCAGCCAAAGTACCGAATGAACATTTTCTTGATCTGGTATTCCCACAAAAACTTGTTCACTTCTGAACTCGTTGCGGTACGGGGATTCGACGTATAAAGATAGGAGTTTGGGGACCGTTCGAGGCTCGATTTGCGATCAAAGATAGACCAATCCCCATATTGCTCGCGATTGAGATATTTTACAAATTTTTCTGTTGTGTCCGGTGCATTCTCATCAATTTCCGGGTTAAGCGTGGAGCGAATAAAAATTGCACTGTACGTTGAATAACCAACGATGACAAGCAGAAGTGACATCAGTACGAGTGATATTATGCGTTTGCGATCTTTCAGGGTATAGTAAATTGCGATAATGAGTAAAACAGGTGCTGCAAAGACGGGCAGAAAGCCGACTTTATTGAGCAAAAATGGAATCCCTTTTACTATACCCGGATAGATGGTAATAAAACTCAGCGCGGAAAATCCGCCAAACATAAGCAGCGATTCCAGTGTTATTTCTTTGCGCTGGAAGTAGATTATCATAAATACGGTAAGCAGTGCAAGAACGTTCAACAGGTGCACACCAATGGCGAGCCCAATGACGTAGAAAATCAGCAAAATCCAGCGATCCGAATGAGGATCTTCGCTTTGCTCTGTCCATACCAGGATCATCCAAACGACGATAGCTGTAAAAAATAACGACGCCGCGTAAACTTCTGCTTCAACCGAATTAAACCACTGACTATCGGAAAAAGTAAATGCCAGCGCACCGATAACACCGCTGGCATAGTGGATGAGTTGCTGTTCAGCATTTTGCGCTTTTCCTTGCCACATTTCGATCAATCGCACAATGATCAAATAGGTAAACATGGCGGCAAATGCACTCAGAATTGGCGAAATCATATTCACCCGCAATCCGATATCGGTTACAAACGGAACCATGGAAAACAGACGGCCGACGAGAATGAACAGTGGCGAACCCGGAGGATGCGGCACACCCATGATATACGATGTCGCAATGAACTCACCACAATCCCAAAAGGATGTAGTTGGGGCGAGTGTTTTGAGATAAGTAACAAGCGCGATCAAAAATACCAAAGCGCCTATTATTGATTTTGGTTCTTTTAAACGACTCAATTTAAAATTTCCTCCGAGATTTTTTCAATTTATCCTGCTTTATTTATAAAAATCAAGATTTGGCAGTGGATATCCCATGCCAATCGCCCACCGGGAGCATTTCATGAATAAAGCTGGTTACAAACTGATAATTTAGTTAGTTCGAATTTTACGTTATTTTCCTTTTTAAAGGGAACAAGCGTAAACGGTTATGACGCGGATCAATTGTGACTAATGCGCCTGTTTTTAACTCATCTTCAATTTCATTTAATGCTGCGAGTACAATTTTTCCAATACTGATGGGGCGAACATCTTCTATTCGCAATTGTATGACGCTTGGTGATGTTGCATTTGTTAGCCACAATAGACGGCTAAAATCTAAATCATGCGTAAATACCACAAACGCTCTTTTTCTCGCCCACTCCATAATTTCGTTATCTGGAGCAGTTGCATCACCAATTTCACTCCAGTGGATTGCCTCATGCCCTGCGTGTTGTAATTAACTTACCCAGGATGGTGAGAGATTCATATCCAAAACAATTTTCATGATACTTTTAGATGCATCTCAATCTCTTCTGATCGCCAGGATGCATATGCGAGTGCTGCTTTAATATCTTCTTCTTCTAAATACGGATATAAATCAAGAATTTTTTTAAAAGATATACCCGACGCAACCAGACCAGTAATCATTCCAACAGTTACCCTTATGCCCCGGATACAAGGCTTTCCTCCCATTATTTCAGGATTTATTGTAATTCTGTCCAATTCAGGAAATCTCATCATTAATCTCCTAACTTATCCTCGCAAATTCCAGTTTCTGCAAATAGCGATGAAAAAACGCCCATCGGTCTGCTCTGTTCATGGTTTCCTGCAGTAAAACTTCATCTTCAACGACGCGAAAAGCTTCCTCACGCGCTCTTTCCAAAATATCCGTATCCGTAATGATATTTCCAATGCGAAACTCCGGCAATCCCGATTGCCGTGTTCCGAGCATTTCACCCGGGCCGCGAATTTCCAAATCGACTTCGGCGATTTTGAAACCGTCATTGGTTTCGCACATGGTATTAATGCGTCTTTTGGCTTCCTCATTTAGTGGTGTATCGGCGATAAGAATACAAATACTCTCTTTCTCACCTCGCCCCACCCTGCCGCGCAGCTGATGCAACTGTGTTAAACCAAAACGTTCCGCATGCTCAATAGCCATAATCGTGGCATTGGGGACGTCGACACCAACTTCGATAACGGTTGTTGAGACCAAAACATGCAATTTCCCGTTTTTAAATCCACCCATTACCGCATCTTTTTCAACTGATTTCATTCGTCCATGGAGCAGACCAACTTCAAACTGGTCGAAAAATCCAACTTTCACTTTTTCATAGAACTCAGTGGCGGCACGCAAATCGATCTTTTCCGATTCTTCGATCAAAGGAAAAACGATATAGACCTGTGCGCCTTGAACCAATTCATCACGAATGTAATGATAAATTTCTTTTCGCTTATGAGAAGGACGCCACACAGTGCGAATTGGTTTTCTCCCTTTTGGCAATTCATCGATAATTGACACATCAAGATCACCATAAACGGTCATTGAAAGCGTTCGCGGAATTGGTGTCGCCGTCATTACAAGGACATCTGGTTTTTCACCCTTTTTCTGCAATTCACCACGTTGCGCAACACCGAAGCGGTGCTGCTCGTCGATGATCGCAAGTCCGAGCTGCTTAAATTCGACGGTTTCCTGAATCAATGCATGCGTGCCGATGATGACCTGTGCAACACCTGTCTTTATTTCACCGAGATATTGTTCACGCACTTTCTTTTTCTGACCGCCTAAAAGGAGAACGGTTCGCACGCCGATTTCCTGCAACATTCCGTCGATATTGCGAAAATGTTGTTCAGCCAAAATTTCCGTCGGCGCCATAAGTGCAGCCTGGTAGCCATTCTCGATAGCCATAAGCATAGCAATGAGTGCTACAATGGTTTTCCCGGAGCCAACATCCCCCTGCACGAGCCGGTTCATGACCATTGGACTGTGCATATCATCCCAAATTTCCCTGCAAACACGCTTTTGTGCCTCTGTCAGTTCGTAAGGCAAAAT
Organism: Deferribacteres bacterium; assembly: GCA_020633655.1. GTDB lineage: Bacteria > Zhuqueibacterota > Zhuqueibacteria > Zhuqueibacterales > Geothermadaptataceae > Bioreactorimicrobium. The sequence goes on along the minus strand of JACKDF010000005.1, from coordinate 229,483 downwards.
CTTGATGAGCTGGCGCGTTTTGTTACCGACATCCGCAAAAGCGATTCCTTGCGCCTGGGTATGCATTTTCTGACGGCGTAAAGCGAGAATTAACTCGAGATAAAAGAACTCATCAAATTTCAAGCGCTTCTGTGCCGTAAGCAGCTCCTCCTGTGATTCCGGAGAATGCACGATACGCAGGGCGTTTTTCAAATCAATTAATCCGTTCTTTTGCAAAATCACCAGGGGCAATGTTTCGTTCACAAGTTCGTCGTAAAGTTCGAGCGAAGCTTTGATGAGACGACGCAGTGCCCGGCTTTGCAATCCACCCAGGCGTAATTTCTCACTGGAGGGATAAACGGGGACAATCGTGCCTGTATTGAGTGAATTCCAGTTACCATCTGAATCGATGTGGTCGTATTCCGGGTGCACCAGCTGCAAGCCACGAAAATAGCCAATTTTTCCAAAGAACGCAAAACTTTCACCAACCTTAAAAATACGGCGCCAGATATGCAGGCTTTTAAACCACACACACTGTATAAATCCGCTCCCATCACTCACAGTCGCAATAAAACGTGGTTGTTTTCCACGAATTTGTTCGACACTGGTTATAACGCCGACAACAGTAGTTTCCTCGCCTTCCTGTACGAGCCGCAGCGGTTTAACTGTTGTACGGTCGAGGTAGCGTCGGGGGAACAGATAAATTAAATCTTCCAGAGTGCCAACACCGTGCTCTTTTAATAATGCAGCACGTTTTTCACCTACTCCCTTTACAAAACGTATGTCAATAGATTTTAATGTTGGCATATCCGGGAACTAATTACCACTGAGAGCGCACGACAAAATTTAATTTGGTTTCATCCTCTGCCGGAACCTGAAGCAGCCACTCTGCTTTTAATGCTGTTTTTTCTATCACTTTCGATGATGATTCCGTGATCTCCCAATCTCCATGAAATCTCTCAACAACAACAACTTCCACCGGTTGCTTTTTATGATTACGCAAGGTGATCTCGTATCCTCTTTCATCACTCCGTTTGGAAAGCTTGTTGTTAAAAAGTTCTTTCCGCTCACCGATCAGATCAAATGCGTTGCCAATACTCAACAAAATTTCTTCGTCTTTTGGTGTATGTTTGAGTTCATCTTCACCCAAAAATACTTTACTGTCATCATCATCTGCCTTGTAAATCCGAAAAATACCTGCAGGAAGTGGTATACCAAGTCCGGATTGTTCACTGTTGTGCAATTTTATTTGAACAGCAACGTTGCGGGCATTACGGCTTCCCTCATAAACAAATTGTTTTTTAACTCGAGCACGCGTTGGTTCAATAAAAGTAACTTGTTTAATCTGATTATTACGCACATCGGTGGTGTGGCCTAAGGAGTAGAGATGATATTCGAAAAACGGTTTTTCCTCTACATCTGCTGAGGCCTCAGCAAGTGCGAGCATCTTATACACTTCTCGTTCGCCTGATCCCTGTTTTTGCTGATTTATATCACCAGCAACCAGTTTTAAAGAAGCATTTTTATAACTTTTTCCGCTATGGTTGTCTATTGAAATCCATCCGGCAAGTGTTAAACTGGCGTCGCTTTTATCCAGCTCACCAACATACTCGGCGTGCCAGGAAATACCATTTGTCAAATAGCTCACATTCAACATGCGTTTCTGCGGGCCAGTATTTTTTACATTCCAGGTTAAAGTCGGGCGTGTACGAAGTCCTTCCGGCAGTGCAGCAAAATACGTGGAAAGGATCTCCTTCTTTTCCATAACCACTAATTGACCGCCAGGCATTTGCAAAACGATATCATTACCAGAATTGTTAAGCAATACACCACTGAGTTCACCGCTGTGTTCTGTTTGTAAAGTGATTTTTTCATCGATATATTTATCAAATATTTTTGCACTGCCCACAAGATCGTACTCAAAATTCTGTTCAAGAATTTGCAATGTTTGAGGCGAATTTTTCACATCCACCAGAACGCTTGCAGGTATAATGCGTTCAGCAACGTCAGGAAATTCCAAAAGTCCACCCGAAGGAACCATGAGCTCACGTTGTTCACTCACCAGCGCAGCATTGTTATTGTAAACTGTCAAATGCATAGCATTTTGCGCCAACACAAGGTTAACAGTCCCAAAAACAAGCAGGAACAGGACCAACTTTCTGTCTTGCATTTCTTTACCTTTTCAGGAATTACATAGTAAACCCTCAAGGTTGTCCATCCCTGAGGGTTTACTAAATTTTACACGAAGTAACCTGAAACAAATTTTAAGTTTGAATCAGGCTCAAAACCGCTTTAATTTATCCAGATAACTGCTGCAGATTTTCATTGATTTTATCCAAAGTTAAACGCCAGTCTGCGAGTTTCTTCTTTTCTTTATCAATGACATCTTGTGGAGCTCGTTTAAGAAAATCTTCATTTCCGAGTTTTTTACTGAGCCCTAAAACCTGCTTATCCAGGCGTATACTTTCTTTTTCAAGACGCTGTTTTTCCTTCTCAATATCGATGAGACCGGAAAGAGGGACGAATACTTCAAGTTTATTTACAACCGCCATTGCTGATAATTCCGGTCTGGCTATCGTGCTGCTTGCTTCAACGGAATCCACATTTGCCAGTTGACTGAAGTAGGGCAGATATTTTTGAACCAACTTTGCGACATGATCATCAGCGCCAGAGATGAGCAATTGGGCTGCATTTTTTGGTGGAACATTCATCTCACCCCGAATATTGCGAACAGCATTGATCATTGCTTGCAAAAATTCTGCATCAGCTTCACTATCCTTGTTTTCAAATTGTGCATCACCCGCAGGCCATGCAACATTCATGATGCTTTCGCTCTCCGGCAGGCCAATGAGCTGCCAAATTTCTTCGGTGATAAAAGGAATAAGCGGATGCAGCAACTTAAGAATGCCCTTCAGAGTGAAAACGGCTACTGTGAGCGATGCTTGCCGTAAGCTTTCATCATCACCATACATTCGAGGTTTGGAAAGCTCGAGATACCAATCACAATATTCACGCCAGAAAAATGCATGTAACGCACCAACGGCATCGTGAAACTTGAACTCCTCCAGTCCCTTGGAAACGCGTTTTAAAGTTGTGGAATAACGGCTTAAAATCCATTCATCTGCCAGATCGAGTTTACCAGCTTTTTGCAAGGTGACAACGTCTTCCAGTTGTGCTTTTGCAATGATTTCCTCATTCAAATGCATACTGAGAAAACGGAATGAATTCCACAATTTATTGGTAAAATTGCGGCCAATTTCAAAGTCTTTCTTGCCCAGGAAGATATCCTGACCTTCGGAAGACAGACTCAATAAAGTATAGCGAACTGCATCAGCGCTGTACAAATCAACCATTTCTAACGGATCGATACCATTTCCGGCAGTCTTGCTCATTTTCTTCCCGTGTTCATCCCGGACTATTCCATTGAAATAAACACTATCAAAGGGAATATCATTACGAAATTCAAGACCAGCCATAATCATTCTGGCAACCCAGAAGAATATGATATCAGCACCGGTTACCAGAGTATTGGTTGGATAAAAATATTTCAGTTCTTCTGTTTCTTCCGGCCACCCAAGGGTGGAAAATGGCCAGAGTTGGGAAGAAAACCATGTATCAAGAACATCCGGATCCTGCGTCCATTTTTCCTCGGCAGTCGATGGATCGTCTGCACCGACTTTAATGTCGCCGCCTTCGTTGTACCAGGCAGGAATCCGGTGTCCCCACCACAGCTGACGGGATATGCACCAGTCGCGAATATTCGTCATCCAGTGCTCGTAGGTTTTTTCGAAACGTCCTTCAGGGTACAATTTCACTTTGCCATTTTGCACAACTTCAAGCGCTTTCTCGGCCAAAGGCTTCATTTTGACGAACCATTGCTCGGAAAGATAGGGCTCAATGGGTACTTTGGAACGATAACTGTGACCGACAGCATGCACATGGTCTTCAATTTTAACGATATCACCGCGTTGTTTCAGCTCAGCGACGATGCGTTTGCGGGCTTCAAAACGTTCCACACCGGCTATGAATTCCGGAATGGGCAATTCGTCCGTATGGTCTGCTCCGCGCACCAGTGTACAGCATTTCGCAACATTGCCATCGCGATCCATCATCACGATTTGATCGAGATTGTGGCGCTGCCCGATCTCAAAATCGTTGGGATCATGCGCTGGCGTGACTTTAACATAGCCTGATCCGAATTCCTTATCAACGTGCTCGTCGGCAATAATCGGAACTTCACGATTGACGAATGGAATAATAGCTTTCTTACCCAATAGATGCTGTTTTGCGGTGTCATCGGGAGCAATGGCAATTGCTGTATCGCCTAAAAGTGTTTCCGGGCGTGTTGTGGCAACAACGAGGAATTCTTTGGAATCCTTGAAATAGTATTTTATATGATAAAGCTTACCATGAATTTCCTGATGATCGACCTCATCATCGGCGAGGGCGGTTGCAGATGCAGGATCCCAATTAACGATGCGTTGACCTTTGTAAATCAAACCGCGTTCATAAAGTTTGATAAAAACTTCCTGAACTGCAGTCGAAAGGCCTTCATCCATGGTGAAACGCTCACGCTCCCAGTCACAGGCACAACCTAATTTCTTCAACTGGTCGATGATGATTGCACCGTGTTTTTCTTTCCATTCCCAAACACGCTCTACAAATTTTTCGCGCCCCAAATCGTGGCGGGTTTTGTTCTCGTTGTTTTTCAGATTGCGCTCAACAACGGTTTGGGTTGCGATACCGGCATGGTCTGTACCCGGCATCCACATGGTTTCAAAACCGCTCATCTTTTTGAAGCGAATCAGAATATCTTGAATAGTATTATTATAGGCATGCCCCATGTGCAAACGGTCGGTCACATTGGGGGGAGGAATCACGATTGTATAAGGTTTTTTATCCGGATTAGGCACACCATGAAATGCATTGCGATCAATCCAGAATTTATATATGCGTTCTTCAACTTTTTCAGGATCATAAACCTTTGGTATTTCCTTAAAACTCATGCAGCTCTCCAGAGAAGTTTTGTCTAACTTGAAAAAAAATAGAGAAAAGGCGAATATAAATAATACGCTGTCAAATGTCAACAACTTGCTCTACATACTCTACCTCACTCGATCTGTTTTTACCCAATTTTGAACGCTTATAACTCTGATGCATTCCGTCGATATTTTAAAATCAGTGAACAAGCACGTGATAGAAATGGCCTCCACCAATAATTATTTTGCAATAAGCATTATCCATGCAAATTCCACGGGCAAATAATTAACATTGTTAATTTGTTTTATCGATTAAATTGATGTATTTTCGGAATGAGTCCAGAGCAAATTACTGGTGCTTTTTCTACTAATCATCAATGGCGGCTCACTTTCATTTTCCTAAATAGGATGAGGACACCATGAAACGCATTTTAGTCTTACTTTCTACTGCTCTCCTTGTAATGACAACAAAAGCAGCCAGTCAGGATATCGAAACCTCGCTGGCACGCTACACATCGACCAATGGGAAAAAATACGCACAACCACTCGCGGATGCATTTGGTGCTAACCTCAACAGTGGCATCTATCACTCCGCTAAAATTCCCGGGCTCGGACTGCATATAAAAATCAGCCTTGAGGCGATGTTCACCTTTGTTGCTGATGATCAAAAAATATTCGACGCGCAACTCGATGACAACTCGCTTTTTGTCCCACTGGATGGGAGTCAACAATCGTATGAAACGGCAACAATCTTTGGAGGTGAGGGAGCACGCGTTGAGGGTGTTGCAGGAACAGCCTATGTCTTTCCAAGTGGTTTTAATGTTGCAAAATTCCCGACGACTGTGCCGCAAATAACTGTTGGTTCATTTCTTGGCACGGAGGCATCTTTGCGCTGGTTCAAGGCAAAAATTGGGGATATTGGCGAACTCAGCTTAAATGGATTTGGCATTCGACACAGCATAAGTCAATATCTGCTGCTTTTTCCAATTGACATTGCAGCCCATTTCAACAGACAATCCTTCAAATTCGGCGATGTCATAGAGGCATCCGCAACATCTTTTGGTGTCGAAGCGAGTAAAGAATTTAAAGTACTTGGAATTTATGGAGGTTTAGCACTCGAATCTGCGAATCTGGATGTAAAGTATACATTGGAGAACCAGTTGGAAGAAGTTGATATTAATTTTAATCTTGAGTCAGATAATTCCGTCCGTTTAACGACTGGAGTCAGTTTGAACTTACCCTATTTTAACATTCACGCTGATTACAACCTCGGGGCATCTAATGTAGTAAACCTTGGCATTGCAATTGGAAGATAAAAGGAGAAAAAACAATGAGAAAACGAATATCCCCATCAATTATTCTGCTGAGCACTTTTTTATTTCTCAGTTGTGAATCTCATAAATTTATCCAGACCGTTTCCTTTGCCGTGGATAAAGATTATGTCATCGAAATCAATGAACCTATCGAGCTGGACATGCTCCTCACCCGTCAGGACATCATTTCACAACTAAATTTCCCTGAAGTTATGCGTGTTACAAAGGTGAGCATCGAATCGATCTCTGGAACACTTTCACCCAATACCTCCAACAAAGCATCCTATTTCCATTCAAGTGGAAATATCGTCAAGCCAAACGGCAAGGTGCAGGCATGGAATTCAGAAAATGGGTTTTTACCGCTCCCCTTCCCTGTTGTTCAGCCTGTTTTTAACATCGCGAATTCAGCAATAGAAGAAGGTATAAACGAACTGGCGAACCAGATATTCGAAGTCCTTTCTGAATTGGGAGACACAAGCACCCTTGAGATTAAAATTACTGTAAAACCGGAAGCTGGAAAATTACTAGCAATCAATGCGAACTTTAAAATAGTTGCCTCAGTCGAATATGAATACTGTCAGTATGTACCTCCATTTTTTAGTGAGGATGACGGTATTTGTGATTTGTAATTTCGAATACATGATGACTCAACCGCTTTTCTTTGTTGAACAATACGGTGGTATTGCTGTGTTTCAACGCCACCGTAAACATATTTACCACAGTGCAGATTCAATGAAATTCAAAAATAATCTTTTACGATAACTTCTTCAAAATGAATGCTGCAACGAATGCCTCCAGCAAACTCAAAGGCACTGCCACGTACAAAAGTCCATCCGGCATGACACTCATATTCCAAATAACGACCCACATGAGGACAAATCCCATAAACCAGGCAAGTAAGGTTGTTTGGATAAGCGAAAATTTCCGGGAAAGGATATAAATTGCAATGGCAAATAACAGGGACCACAAACCCCAGACAGCACCATTGATCGGTTGCGATGGAAAGACCAGACCAAGTTTTTCATAATGTCCAGTCCAATAAGATTTTATCAGAATTTCGTTTCTTACAAATTCAGAAACACTGATCCAGATCGTCGCCAATAAAACCGGCAGAATTGTCCGTTTTAGCAGGTTCATAATTTCCTCCAAATGTGCTTAAAGTTCCTTCTGATAGCCTTGACTGGCCGTGTATAATCCCAAAAGGTGCGACGCACTTCCTTATTCAGGCTAAAGTCCGCTGCACCAGCTGTGGCACAGTTGGACAAGATAAGTTACAAAGGATTTTATGACAATGAAAAGTTGTAATCGGAGATACATTTTGAAAAGTGGATTAGAAGTAACTATGCCTTATTCTCGTATAAATGTTTTGTTGCCCGTCATTAGTTTCCCGCCTTGCAGCATGAAATCAAAACTCTGCTGCCCATTTTTCCCCACAAATATAATAGTTGAACCAATTACGGTGTATTGCCCGGAGTCTGTATTGTTGCCAAAATTTGAAGCGCCACTCCAGCCGCCGCTGCTGGTAATGCGGCTATCGACAGAGACGTGCGAGGTGGAATGCCAACTGAAACCGCCGCTGCCGTCAAATTTCACTGTTTCCTGATAGGACCGTGAAGAATACCCGCTGCTGGCGATGCTGGAAGTTGAATTAGCGTCGTAATAAACCCACGAACCGGCAAGTGTACGCATCATATTTCGGTCAATTACCGGCGCCTTTGCCATCATTGAAGCAGCGATTTTTTCTATTGCTGCAACAGCTTGATCAAACTCACTGGGAGGAGCCACGAGCAGCGCATTTAATCCTGTTCCGTGTTTTGTCAACACTGTGACAAACTGTGCTTTAATGCGCTGCATCGAACGATCCGTCAGCCAGTAAATCCCCGTATAAACTGTTTTTCCGGCGATTGTTGTGTTGTGCGGTTGCTCGATAGGGGTTGATGACATACCTGCATTGGCAACGAATACGGCAACAGCATTGAACGCCTGCTGATTATCGGAATATTTCCCCGGTGCCGCATAAATCATGGCGCCGCCGGAATTCGATTTCAATGTGTGAAGCCGACCGATTTGTTGTTCTAACGCCCAATTTTGTGGTATTGTATAGCTAATATTCCATGCATTAAAAGTTCGGGTTTCTCCTGCGGATGCAGTGATGGTAATTAACAGGATGAGATAAATGAGTAGTGGTATTTTGTTTTGCATAGGAACCTCAGTTATTTAAAGATTATTGTTTTATAATTTTGTGAATTTCAATTCGTACGCCATCCTGGATGTGAACAAAATAAAGTCCTGTGGTTAGTTTTTCGATGTTTATGATATTGGGGCCACCCCCGGTCAATCTCGTACTTTGGATTTCTTTACCTAAAATATCAAATATTTTAACACAAATTGGCTTCGCTGATGACAGATTACTAATAACAAACTGCTCTCGGGCCGGATTCGGGAAAACAGTAAAAAGACGGGTTCTTTGAGCATCTGCAACGTTATTTACTGAACTTGCTCCTGCAACGGTGAAACCATCCCTGAACCATTTGTTGATAACCGGCGCTTCATATTCCGTACGCCAGTGGTATTTTTCCTGCTGTTTGACTTGCACGATGAATGAATCGATATCTGCCGCTTGTCCGATTGTGTTATTGTAATTTTCTAACGTACGGGAGCTATCGACAAAAGTGACTTGCTTATCTGTGCCTGTTTCCCCACTCAGACTTTGCCAGGATGCAAAACTGTGACTCACGTTGGCAATCGTAAACCATGTTGAAGGATTGGACTGGGCAAACCAGGAGTTATCATGAAAATAATAATTAGAAATGCTGTTTTCGTTGCTGTAGATCAACATGACTCGCGGATAATTGCATTGAATATGATTGCCTGTAAAAGCGATATTTTGTTTTGTACTATTCTCGCCTAAATCGATTAGATTTACCCAACCGTGCAAACCGAAGATTACGTTATTTTTAATTTCGACATCCCGGGAAAAGCCTTTGATCTGCATCGCGATAGTATTGCCTGCATCCAACCTGCGCTGGTTTAGAAGTAGATTGTTTTCTACCAGACCGCCATCCCAGTCATCGAGCTCAATATACCAGGCGATATCCCGGGTTGTGGGTTGGGATCGCCCCAAATCGAGCATCACATTATTTGTAAACTTTATGTTTTTAAAACGGTAGGGCGTTACACCGTCGTTTCCGCCAATGCTTATTCCGACTTCGCCATCAACATACAAATTGTTATCAATTATAAAATCATGAGCACGACCTTGCATATCATCACCCGTAAATTTGCTGCCGATGCTCGAAGAACGTAGCAAAATATTGTTGCGATAAATTAGATTCGTTGAATTTGCAATATACGAATTGTGGTTAAAAAAGGTCGCCTGCCCTTGCGATTGATCGTTGTGAAAAGGCGGTATTGCCTGAATGAGCCAGCCGTTGTGGTCGAGGATATTTTCTTCGAATAGAAGCGAATCGACGCCATTTGAAAAAAAGCCGGACGAGTGTGAATCAGCAGAATAGCTGAATTCAAAAAGGTTTCTGCGAATGGTTACATCCCGTGGAGGATTCGCGCCCTGCACCCAGGAACCATTGTAGTAACGAAAAGCGCAGTTTTCTATTAAAACGCCTTCGCCAACATTGCCCTGATTATTACTTCGGTATAAGGCAAAACCGGATGTACCGGTGTATCCGGTAAAGTCGGGATCGTTGGGGTTACGCCTGTGGGCATAAAAATCAAGTCCAATGAGTGCTATATTTTTAAAACTTCCATTGGCTGAGTCCTTAATTGCCTGCACAAACCCGGTTTTAAAAAGAGGGCGTTGAATCGATTTTCCATAACTGCTCACGACATACGGTTCGGCTCGTGACCGCCCCATGCGTAGGGAAACAGTTTCATAAAAAACGTCGCCGCGCTTGAGCAGTATCCAGTCTGGAAAACCGTCTCTGGTTTTTGCATAAGCGGCAGCAAACGTTTTCAGGGCTTTCGCAGTTGAAAGCCCGTCATTGGCATCATCTCCATCCGAGGAACTGACATAATAAATTTTTGTATCTGCAGCCGGCTCAATCACCGACCAGCCATCTTCGATCGAACGCGTTGGCAAACCACCTTCCGTGCAATCGGTTGAATCGGTGCAGCCAAGATCATATAACCAGTCAGATAAACCGTCGCCATCGTTATCAATGCCGTCATTGCATTCGCAGGGAGTTTGTGCGTGGACGGCAAAAGCGATGAACAAAAAAATGAAAATGAAAGATGAAATATACCTCAATTAAACCACTCCTTTGGTTAAATTAAACTCCGTTTACAACCAGCAGAATTTCGTTAGTTCATGACAATAAGTTTAATCGATTGAGAAAATCCTTCAACATCCAGTCGGATAAAATAAATACCGGAAGGTGCATGCAAACCCCAATCGGTACTTCGATCCCATTTAACAGAATAATAACCTTTTTCTTGCACCTTGTTTTCAAGAGTGGCTATGAGTTGCCCGCGCAGATTGAAAATCCGAAGCTTTACGTGGGCTGTCACACCCAGAGAATAACGAATGACAGTCGACGTGATTAATGGATTTGGGTAGTTTTGTGAAAGAAGAAATATTTGAGAAATATTTTCCTTCTTTCTTTGAAGCACAGAGGTTGCGATTGAATCACCGATCGCCATTTCAGCGACGGTTCGGACTGATTTATTCTTCAAACTATCGAGCGAACCGAAGTGGACTAAAGTTGTATTTATATCAGCAATCAGGGAATCACTGGCATTCAGTCTAATTTTCTGGAGAAAAGCATTGATTGTATCGACCAATGCTTCGGAAACAGGCAATTTGCCATCACCCTGCATTAAATTTCGCAGAGGCGGCTGCATCATCTTGATCATCGCCAGTGCATGGTCAGAAAGTAAGTCTGAACCAAATACGAAAATATTCAACAACTCGAAACTGTTGCTGTAATAATTATCGATAAGGGCTTGCCCTCGCTCGGTTGTAGACAGCACTTCATCCCTGAATTGGCGAAAAAGTTCTACGTCCAGTGTGTCATCCGTTCGAATTTTATTTAAGGTTGTATTATTGGAGTTGCCTTGATCATAAAATCTGAAACATTCAACGGGACAGCTACAAAATTGGATAAAAACATCTCCGGAATCCTGAAAATTACCATCTGATATCACGTATGAAAATTGATCCGAAATTTCGCCTTCAGGTGAATCAAGATTTCTTTGATAGACGATTGTTGAATCAGTAAACCGGATAATCCGACCTTGTTCCGGGGCAGTGACTGAAATAATTTTAAAGGCATCACCATCAAAATCCCAATCGTTCAATAAAACCCACAGTTCATGTTGAAAAAAATAGCTCGCCCTTTCGGAAATGTTAAAATAATCCGTAAAAGCAACCGGCGGATTATCATTCAATCCACTGGTGATACTCACCGAGAAATTATCTATTGCATGTTCAATAAACAAAGTGTCTGAAGCCGAAATCGGTGTATTACGAAATCGGCTGTTTGCACGCCAAAATCCAAATTTTATCGGTGAACCTAAATTGAAATCCGGCTTTGCAGCGGAACCATCCAGCGAGACAAAAACAATCGGATTTGTAAAAGTTAAAGTTGCAGATCGCCAGGTCGTATCAGCAATTATTTCCTGATAATTGGCGCTGCGAAATAAGATACCATCCTGCTCAAGAAGCACATAAGTGCGGATAAAAGTTTGCTCCCAGGGTAAATTTAGGAGTCGAGAGTCAAACTGAATTGTCAAACCAATAATCTCACCCATTTCAATTGGTGAATAAGATTTTTGTTGGTAAACGTGTGCCGTTTCAATTTTACCTAAAAAAATATCATTTTCCGGTGCCGGAAGAATATGCTGCATAAAACGGTAATCACCAAAATCTGACAGAGTATCCCGTCGTTGAGCAACTGTTTGCATGCCACCAAATTCACTATGCTGAGTCACCTGCCAATCGGCATCGTTAAATGTCGAATCGATAAACGTGAACTGTTGTGCGAAAACCACCAGTGGTAGAGAAAATGACAATATGAATTGCAGTATTATTAAATATCTAATTTTCATTAATTACTCCACTATATAAGCAATCATTACGTTAGTTGTTCAAGCGGTCATTTGCTAATTTCATGAAAGTTAAAAGATTGAACTATTGATTTATCGTCTTAATATATTTTTTTCACGATATATATCAGGTTGCCAAATCTGCATTAATATCTCCGGGTTTTCTATAGCCTTAAAGCCATACTGAGCATAGAGACCATGTGCATCTCTTGTCGCTAAAACAATGCGCCTCAGTCCTTGCAAATCCGGATGGGAAACGATGGTTTCAAGAAGCCATTTACTTAAACCTTTCCCACTTTGCCCTTCTATAATAAACACATCGGCCAAATAGGCAAATGTGGCTTTGTCAGTGATAAGGCGTGCAAAACCAACTTGTTTTCCATCATTTTTAAAAAACCCAAAACAGAGAGAATTGCTGATGGCTTTAATTAAGGTTACTCTTGGAATGCCAGCCGCCCAATAACTTTGAGAGATAAACTGATAGATAACTTCAAAATTCATGTCATCTTGCTTGGTACTGATTTTATATCCTTTCATTACAATTTTCTCACCGAATCAGGCTCATCTTGCGCATTTCACTGAAACCGCCCGCCTGCAATTTGATGAAATACACACCGCTCGCCAAAGCCTGAGCATCGAATAATACAGAGTGCTCACCAGCTTGCTGGAATTCATTAACCAATGTGGCGACTTCACGTCCGAGCATATCGTACACCCTTAATCCAACCCGGCTCCCGCTGCCGAGGGAGTATCGGAAGCGGGTTACCGGATTGAAGGGATTGGGATAGTTTTGCTCCAATCGGAATTGGGCAGAACCTGGGTAATTGGTCGCAGAAAAAACCGTTGAAATTCCTTCATTCATAATCGCCACAGCATGTAGCATATTTTTCATACCCTGTCCTGTTGCCTTGCACCATAATTCCGAATTCGACCAGTCGATACCGCCATCACTCCAGTGCTGGGTTAACAAATTTTCAGCGAGTTGTTTGTAGTGAGCCTCATCTGTAAGATCGAATGCATAAGCATACAACCCGGCTATCAAGCCACGGCCATACCAGTAAACCGTTTCATCACCACTGAAATCTCTGGTGTCCGGTGTTGGTTCCTGGGCATCGTTCGGGGCTCCAAAAAAGTTCCAGTAATCTTCCACACCCGGCGCTTTGCGGGCGTATTTATCCACCATATCGGCCAGCAAAGCTAATTTCTGAGAAAGACGCTTCCGTTCAGTGCTACTTTCAGGGTATTCCAGGATAAGTTTCCACAGGGCGTCGGAATAAAGCGCCATCATGAAGGTTTGCTCACCACGCAGACCTTCACCGCCCTCTATGTAGTGCGCGCCGATAAGGCCATATTGATCCTGCTTGTCAAGAATTTTATCTACCAAAAGGTAATGAGCATGTTTGAAATAGGTTGAATCCCCTGTTGCTTTCCACGCCTCAAGGCAAGCGGACGCCCGCTGGTATGCCATGCGGCAATCAACATTTTGATTGGCCCACTCCTGCTGAAAAACGATGGAATTGGCAGCACGCAGTCCAATTTCCTTTGCCCGTTCGTCACCTGTGAGATAATAGTAATACCAGATGCCTTCGCCATAGTGTTGCTGAAAATGGTCGATTTCGCGGTGATAGGCGCTGTATGCCGGACAAAAGCCATAAACAAAATTGGTTGGATCGTTGCTGTTCCAACACGCTGTTTCCATCCAGTGACGCGCGCCGGGAACAAATATATCCACATAGCGCAAATTACCCGTTTGGCAAAACAAACGCGCAGGAGTGAGAATATTGGCGTCGTAATAGTTGTTGCCCCACACCGAAAGGTCGATGGCATCTGTAGACGCTTCCCAATAGCTGCGTGGTGTATCACCGAAATGGAGTGCGCCGTATAAACCAAGCAATGCAATGTTATTCACATGATTGGTGGTGACGGTTTCAATATAATTTTGCATGCCTGGATAGGGTGCGTTGCCCGGAAATAAATCATAAAAAGCCTTGCTATCAGCGTATTGCTGAGTCGAAGTATGGGCAAAAAGTGGCAACGTAAGTCGGGCATGCATTGCCGCGGTTGCAGCATCGGCATTCTCGTTCTGGTGAAAATCAAGCCAGATTTCATCGCCGGTGCCCATGCCGACGTATAAGGTTTGTTCAACAGGAGCTTGTTCAATCGAGACCTGGCCATCTGCGGAAATCGACAGGCCTTTGGGATTTTTCTGCCAGAAATAACGACTGCCAAAAGTCATACCCCATGTGTTGTCCAGAATTTGTCCCCAGCCATCAGCCTGAGTGCCCATTCCTTGCGTTGTATTGTCCTGTGAAATCGTAAAGAGCCAGGGATTTTCTTCCGTTCGACTGTGCTGTTTTAACTTAAACGGCGCATCATTTTGATTAAGCGGCGCTTCAAACGCCGGCGGTGCACCGCAGATGCCGAAACGCGCTTTTTTTTCTCCGGTTAAATTCAGATTAAAATCCAGCGCGTAGCGATCAAAAGTGGCGTTGAGGGATGGATCGAGACTGTTACCCATGTTATGCACGGAGGAGCCATTTGCATACACATGCCAGATTTTTACAAAAGTTTGTCCCGCAAAGGCGGTAATGCGCGTCTCATATTTCAACGATTGGGTAGAACCATTGCTGTGTCTGCCGGAAATACGCAACACTATTTTAGCCGGCCCTTGTTCTTCAACAACGATTTCAGCCGGCGCCTGAGTATCTGTCCTGTAAATTTGATTGCCTACACTAACATTCGGTCCGGGTGAGTCAGATTTTAAAATTTCTTCAGCTTCATCGAATTGGCCATCGCCATCGAGATCGAGCCAGATGAGTCTGAACAGGTTGAAACGTGTACGGTCAACAACAAAACGCATAGGGCCGGTAGTAATGACAAATTCTTCCTGCGTTCCATCCAATACCAATGGGCTGACGATTGACGTCGCGGTTTTTTGCTCAAACCAGTAAGTGGTTTGCGTATTGGCTGCGACATCAGCCAGAAAATCGCATTTGAGCCATTTAACACTGCCATCGTTCCAGTAAGCCATTGGCTGGAATTGAGCCGGTGTATCTTGCCCGGTTGCATCTGTTATACGCATAGATGAACCTGCCCGCAGCTTGCCAGGTGCGAATGGCAAACCAAGCGTGACAGGCTCACCTGTGCGTGTGATACTTGCTTGCTCTTGTATTAAAATGGGTGTTTGTGCTTGCAAGGCACAGGCAAGTTTTAAAAAAAGTAAAGCGGTCAAACTACGTATTTTCATTTTATATACCTATTGATCCAATCACTGGTAATCTATTCCGCGATATGCGTATTATTATCTTCATATTGTGCAGCGCTATTATCATTTGCACATGGACAAGGATTTTCAGGATTAAGGGAATAATATTGATTCGTTTCACGCTCAAAATAACAACGTTCGTCAGTTGAACAATCCTCTGCTGCCGCCGGATTTCTATTGCAAGATGTACAGCCCTTGAAAAGGAAAAGTGTGAAGATTAAAAATGGAAGAAACAATGCAAAACGATTGGCAAATTTCATGGTGTTAATCCCTTTGGTGTATGAATCCAGTTGATAAATTTATTTGCATGGAACGTACTCGATATTCGGAAACGAAACAACTACATGAAAATGTAGGCGCATCTTTCAATTTTGTTTTTATCATTCCTGCTTATGTGTCGGCGGGCACTTTATAATCGACCACTGTTGGGCACTTTAGGTGGAACTAAAATTGATGAGGAATAGATTCTATTGTCCATCTTGCATGAGGGGTATCGGGGGAAAAGATGAGAAGAAAACAAATAAATTCTTTTATATCATATCAATATAAAATTCTGGTGCTATTGTAAAAGGAATAAATTATTGAAAATCCCAAAGTGGTTCTAATTTTAATTTGTCCGGATCAATAACAACATGTTTTATTCTTTTTAGATCGTAAGTGTAAGTAACATGCACCATACCATCCTTGGTCTGAATAACCGCAGGATAAGAGTATTGTCCAGGCTGATCTTCCAGAATCAATGCCGCATCCCAGTTAATCCCGTTTTGCGATATTGCCACATTCAATTTAGCCCTGCCTTCAGTTGTATGGTTATAGACCAACAACCCCCTGCCGTCCTGCAGCGTAATTCCATCAAAACCAGCGCTTGGATTCGGAAGGCTGGTTGCTTTCATTTTACTCCAGGTTTTTCCCGAATCATGTGACCATGTTTCTACAATCCGCTTTTGACGACTACGACACAGCGCCTGTATACTGCCATCAGAATATGTTAGTAATGTTGGTTGAATTGCCTCAAAAATTTTTGGGTCATTAATGGGTTCTATAAATTCCCAGGTTTTGCCGATGTCTTTCATAAGCTCAAAATGGACACGCCAACCATTGTTTTCTGTGCTTGAAGGGCATAAAATGACACCGTCTTCGAATTGCAACGGTTTATTTTTTATCGGGCCATAGATATCTTCCGGCAGCCGTCGCGGTTCAGACCAGGTCTTGCCATTATCCATGGATGTCATGAGCATTCCCCACCAGGTTGATGGATGCGGTCCAACTTTGTAAAACAACAATAACGGTCCGTTCACCGGCTGAAACAACACAGGATTCCAGCATGGATAGCGTTTCTTATCATGCTGAATACCATCGGCCACTTTTACAGGTGTTTGCCACTGTCCGTTTTTCTTTCGGGACAGCCAAATAACGACATCCGGATTTTTCTCGTGTGTTCCACCAAACCAGGCAGACATGAGATCACCGTTTTTCAATTCAACAATGGTCGAAGCATGGCATTCACGAAATGGCGCCTTTTCAAAGATAAATTCTTCGTTAATAAGCCCGATTTTCTCCATTGCGGAGCACATTGAGATGACTGATTCTCCACAATTGAACACAAAAATGGCTGTCATTATGATCGATTTTAGTCCCATATCTTCTGCTTGGTTATAATTAGTATAGTGTCAATTTTTTTGATTGAATATTTTCATATCATCAATATCTTTTATCCCCAAACCTTATCTTTTTTGTCACTCCATATTTTCAGGGGCTTTTACACACTTTTTTTGTAGATCAATTTAAATCAGATGCAACAACTCATAGCCTGGATTTATCGTCGCTTTACTCGCAAGCAAATTCTCGATCTTGTTGATGAACAAATTCAAGCATTGGACAACATGAATCTGGAGCATTATCCATAGGATGACTTCAAAAAATGCATCTTAACTATTAAAATTTAAGCGTTTACTCACTGACACCGCAAGATGCCGCCAAGGTGATTCCACCTAAAAAAAGAAGTTCATCCGGATAATGTGTAATTATTTCTTGAACTAACCCGCTTATTTTCGCAGACATCCCACTACTTTCCGTTTTCAATTAGCGGCTATTTAATGATCGGCGTCCAGTTGGCATGGCCTTTTTCACGCGAGCCTTGATGGTGTTGTATTTTGAAAGTTTAGCCGGATTAAATAAACAAAGCGCTGCCGGAAAACAAAATTGACAAATAAAAGAGGAACGCATGGATATGTAAGCGATCCTCTTTTAAAATTCAAGTGATTAATAAAGCTTTTGGCACTTATTTGAGCAGGGTAATTTTCTTTGTCGCAACATAATGGCTTGACTGCATCCTGACAAAATAAATGCCGGTGCCAGCAAAATTACCATGTTGATCACGGGCATCCCATATTGCATTGTATGTGCCTGCAGTTTTGTAGTGATTCACCAGTGTACGGATTTTCTGTCCCATGATGTTAAAGATTTCGATCTTTACATTATTAGAGACAGGAATAGTATACCTGATATTCGTACTTGGATTAAATGGGTTCGGATAAGCATTTGCCAATTCATAGATACCAGGTATAATTCGATCATCATTGCCAACATCTGTAGGCGTAACAGGCCCGTCATGTAGATTTGTGGAAAATACAACTTCATCGAGGTACCATACACCAGGATTCGCTTTTTCACCCGGAGTTGCATTCCATAAATTACCTTCCGAAGCCCAGTAAGCGGTCTTTATTGCATCACTTTCCGGAGCAGTATGCCATTTCATGGTGCGCAGGATGGCTGGATTGAAATGGGATGCTGGTTCAGGATCGCGTACCGAACCATCCCATGGGAAAGACCAGGGAAGAAGTTCGGCAACTGCCGCAGAATCGGTCATTGTCAGAAATTCCCAGGGAAGACTGACAAACTGCCACTCCCCATTGAAATGATCGTCACGAAGCAGCACCAGATCACCAAAATCGTCTTTGATAATCACGGTTCCGCCATCAATAAACGCATTCACAGATTTCTGGTTTACCGTCAACGAAGCATCGTACAATGGATGAGATGGATCAAGTTCACTTGGCTTGTAAGATTCGAAATGGAACCAGAATGGCGCGGTGCCGGAATCCGCTTTCACCCAAAAGGTTACCCGGCCGGTTCCACTGGCGTCCAGTGGCATATCCCAGCCCTCGACGGCGTCGGTGCGGCGCATATCCATCCAGCAGTTATTGCTGGGAATATCGCCCATTCCGAGTTTCATGCCATAGGGTCCATCAGCAGCCCCTTCTTCACCCAAACTCATAAAATTGTAGTCTCCCTCAGCGTTTACACACCAGCGAACTATATATTTGCTTGCTGGCTCGCTCTTGGTGCCATAACGAGTCGTGCCGGTGACCGGATTATCCTGGCTATGATCCGGGTCCATGATTTCGTTGGTGAATACGTCAATATATTTTGGACTTGCGACCGGAGTATTTTCGGGATAGAAAACAACTTCATCAAGGTACCATACACCAGGATTCGCTTTTTCACCCGGAGTTGCATTCCATAAATTACCTTCCGAAGCCCAGTAAGCGGTCTTTATTGCATCACTTTCCGGAGCAGTATGCCATTTCATGGTGCGCAGGATGGCTGGATTGAAATGGGATGCTGGTTCAGGATCGCGTACCGAACCATCCCATGGGAAAGACCAGGGAAGAAGTTCGGCAACTGCCGCAGAATCGGTCATTGTCAGAAATTCCCAGGGAAGACTGACAAACTGCCACTCCCCATTGAAATGATCGTCACGAAGCAGCACCAGATCACCAAAATCGTCTTTGATAATCACGGTTCCGCCATCAATAAACGCATTCACAGATTTCTGGTTTACCGTCAACGAAGCATCGTACAATGGATGAGATGGATCAAGTTCACTTGGCTTGTAAGATTCGAAATGGAACCAGAATGGCGCGGTGCCGGAATCCGCTTTCACCCAAAAGGTTACCCGGCCGGTTCCACTGGCGTCCAGTGGCATATCCCAGCCCTCGACGGCGTCGGTGCGGCGCATATCCATCCAGCAGTTATTGCTGGGAATATCGCCCATTCCGAGTTTCATGCCATAGGGTCCATCAGCAGCCCCTTCTTCACCCAAACTCATAAAATTGTAGTCTCCCTCAGCGTTTACACACCAGCGAACTATATATTTGCTTGCTGGCTCGCTCTTGGTGCCATAACGAGTCGTGCCGGTGACCGGATTATCCTGGCTATGATCCGGGTCCATGATTTCGTTGGTGAATACGTCAATATATTTTGGACTTGCGACCGGAGTATTTTCGGGATAGAAAACAACTTCATCAAGGTACCATACACCAGGATTCGCTTTTTCACCCGGAGTTGCATTCCATAAATTACCTTCCGAAGCCCAGTAAGCGGTCTTTATTGCATCACTTTCCGGAGCAGTATGCCATTTCATGGTGCGCAGGATGGCTGGATTGAAATGGGATGCTGGTTCAGGATCGCGTACCGAACCATCCCATGGGAAAGACCAGGGAAGAAGTTCGGCAACTGCCGCAGAATCGGTCATTGTCAGAAATTCCCAGGGAAGACTGACAAACTGCCACTCCCCATTGAAATGATCGTCACGAAGCAGCACCAGATCACCAAAATCGTCTTTGATAATCACGGTTCCGCCATCAATAAACGCATTCACAGATTTCTGGTTTACCGTCAACGAAGCATCGTACAATGGATGAGATGGATCAAGTTCACTTGGCTTGTAAGATTCGAAATGGAACCAGAATGGCGCGGTGCCGGAATCCGCTTTCACCCAAAAGGTTACCCGGCCGGTTCCACTGGCGTCCAGTGGCATATCCCAGCCCTCGACGGCGTCGGTGCGGCGCATATCCATCCAGCAGTTATTGCTGGGAATATCGCCCATTCCGAGTTTCATGCCATAGGGTCCATCAGCAGCCCCTTCTTCACCCAAACTCATAAAATTGTAGTCTCCCTCAGCGTTTACACACCAGCGAACTATATATTTGCTTGCTGGCTCGCTCTTGGTGCCATAACGAGTCGTGCCGGTGACCGGATTATCCTGGCTATGATCCGGGTCCATGATTTCGTTGGTGAATATTTTTATAACATCCGAACGTGTTGGTGCACTTTTTTCGCCAGAGAAAACAGAAGAAAATATTAAACCGGAAAACAACAATACAAATAGTAAGTACTTGAACCTCATGATACATGACCTCCTTCAGTTAGTTGGTTATTTGTGAATTAGATTCGTATAAGCTTTTTTTCCTCCTTTCTCTTCCAATAAAAATGAATTAATAAAACAAATTGAATCTGTTTAAAGAATGGTAGGAACGGTGCCTCATTTTAAGTGGGCTTTATTATTTGAAATTTTTAACAAGCATTTTCAAATAATTTCTGAAAATTTTCTCACGCTAAGCTGCCGAGTCGCATACATTCGCAAGGGAAATACCATAACGAAAAAACTCTGTGAACCATTGCGGTTTTATAACTTTGCGTTGATTTATGCGAGCAAATAGTTACAAAAATCCACGGAATTGTCTTTTGTCCTTTAAATAGTGCGAAACAAATAATATTTGCATCCTAAATTGGGCTTATCCAAAGGAACGCCCATTACAACTCGGAACGTTGTATCCATGGAAGGTTGCCAAAATCAGTTACCTCTGCTGCCATTTTTCGAAAAATTCAAAACCCGCTACTAGCTGCTTATCTAAAAAAACCTAAATCACGTTCTTCCTGGGTGCTGGTTCGGATAATGATAAATTTTCCGGTTTTCTCTCCATATTTACTTTGGACATGGTAAATATAGACGCCTGTAAAAACAAGTTGATTGGATTCAGTAACCTGGTTCCAAGGCTCTTCAGATGTTCCATTGGTATGATGAATCGTTTTTACAAGATCACCTGCAACCGTAAAAATCCGGATCGTACATTGGCCTGGAAGATTAAAAAACATAATCTTGTTTGGTTCTGCGGAATAGTTGTTCAAAACAGCCCGGTCATAATAGGGATTGGGTACTACAATTATTTTATTCAAATTGGGGATTTGAACCGGATTGTCATTTATTTCAATCCATTGCGGATTGGAACTAAAATCTCCATCATTGAAGTTATCGGAAAATTGGATACCGTTGTCGTTTTCAATCACAATGTTATCAGCAAATCCTTCATAATCCCAACCGGCTCCGCCAATAAAAATGTTTGTAATCCGTGTCGCAGTGGGGAAATTATTTCTGACATTAAAGGATTCATCAAACAGCCACTCATTTTTTGCTGCATCACCTTGTACGATTTGAATGAAGTCGGCTGTTGTTTTATTGGTGCCACCACTATAGTTATAAGCGTAACGCAAATTTGCAGTTGCGGTATCATCCAATACCAACGATAGTTCAACATAAATCGGGTAGTGATTATCTGCGATGGGGATACTGGAATAGACAGGCTTGATGTCATACGCGACCGTAGTATTGTCATCTACCGGAATATCCAGATGATGGCTGACACCGACAGTATCAAAGGAGCCGCCGGAGTTTGAACGACGAACCTTAAACGCCAGGTTTTCTACATTCAATTCAACCACTGCGTTTTCTGGTGGCAGAAATGGGATTACTGGTGAATTACGCTGCATCATGTTCAAATATTTGCCGGATTCAACACTTTCACCAGGCGTCTCCCAGTTTTGAGAACCGTTATCGTAAGATGTCACATAATAAAAATATCCGAAACCGCGCTGTACAAGCGTATCGACAAATGAATGCGCAACAGGAACACCACTATTTCCACCACATTCCCAGATCATTTCGTATCTACCGTAATTCAAATCCCTTGCTCGGTATATCCGGTATCCGGCAAAATCCTTTACTCCGGTATCAGGGTCAGGCTCTTCCGTCACATCGCTCCAGCTCAGGAATACGGACTTTGGTCCAGCGGTTACATTCAGATCGGGAGCCGGTGGGGCATCCGGCGTATCAAACGGATGGCGGCCGTTTTCTATGTTGCGAAAATAGCGTTTGGTGGCGGTGCTAAACACTTTCATGAGGGAATCGCGGCCGGTGGCAAGCAGCGCGTTTTTTTCCATATCGGTGATACCATCACCACCCTGCTTGGCTTCCCACCATTGTTTGCCGTATTCTTCACACTTTTCCGGACTCAGGCCATTCACTGCGACAAGCATTGTCCAGTGGATTTCCGAATTAAACGGCATTTCATAGGGTCCAATAGTGACGTAGGGATTCGGGCGGCAAACATTGACCGGATCATTTGGCTCAGTAAAACCCATTTCCTGCGGGCTAGGGCGGTGACGCTGCCAATTCTCGCCAATTACAGAGCCATCTCCTTCAAAAAATAATTTATACCCGATATCGGCTGTCCAGCTTTCTGCTTTCAACGCCGGATGCCAGACAGTAGTGACTGGTTGAGAGAGGTCATTCGTTTCATCATTTACATCCGTATCCGCATGCAAGATGCCCATGCCCCAGTACTGCGGCGACAGAAATGTCCCTAGTGTCGGGTATGGTTCTGCCCAATTTGTAGTGTTGCGGTTCGGATCACCTGTGTCATCATGTTCTGTATACGAGTCCAGGTTATTATCTCCATCCCAGGCCATAAAAACACGCAATGAATCAGCATTCGGATCTCCAGCCGGATTTAGCGGAGTGCCGCTTCCCAGGAAGTCAAGATAATTCTCACCGTAATACTCTACCCAGTCATCTGTTCGGCCTTCCCAAACAGCGCCATTTTGTTCTGAACCCTGGAAACCGATGTGTGGCTGAATTCCAAAATTGAAATATACATCTGTTAAAACCTGATCTTTCAGCTCCGGTGCATCATTTTCATTATTGTCTGTATTGCCATTATTAAGTGCATGAAAATCCAGGATCATATAGCTATCGCCATTTTTAGCCGCATAAGCATAATAATCCTGTTGAAAGGTAATGCCAATTTTCGAAGCCCAGCGTATACTCATCATAGCATCAGAGGGCAGGTTGGGATCGATGTCTGTGTACGGATGTCTTGGCACATCTTTTACTCCATTGACAGTCACCACCGGCGGTTCCCGGCGCATCACAATTTTCAAATGAATTGGCGAGCCCCCGGCCAAATTCCCGGTATGTTCGATAACACTTTCACTTACCGAATAGACTGCATACGGAAAGACCGAACCAACCCGGTTTTTCCAGTTGGTGGTGCCGCAGCTAAGTCCGCCCATCCTGGCACAGCCGTTTGCCAGTATTGTTTCGTTCAAACCGCTAGTGGTCTTCACTCGCACTACATTACCGGGCCATTGGTAACCAACCTGCCAGCCACCACTTGGGATATCTTCGTCGCTGTGCCACAATTCACCAATCTCAAGTTTGCCGACTTCAGCGATCTGGCAAAAACCCGGAGTGACAATTGCGAACATAATTACCAGACTTATAATACTGTATCGTTTTTTCATTATTGCATTCCTCTTCTAAAACCTGATACCAAATGACAGTCTGTTTATATCTTTCAGTACGCCAAACTTTGAGTACGAATAATCAATTTGAATTTTCAGTCCCTTCAACATCAAATTTGTGCCTGCACCAAAAGAGAAATCTTCTTCAGTTGCAGATGTTATTTTATATCCTGTTCTTAGAAAATATTGCTCATATAAAGCATATTCCAGTCCAAATTGATACCCATCGCCATAGTCTTTTGATTGCAGAATATCACCGCTTAAGCGTAAGGCATTGTTTTCCGCACCCGGGAAGAAAACCTCGTGCAACTTGACAGACATGCCATAACGGAAAATCAAAGGCAACGGCTGATTTGCAAAATTCTGCATCGCCATCGATATGGTGATGCCTTTTATTTCCGTGTCATAATAGGTTCCGAAATCAAACGCCAGGGCATTGTCTTTAAAGGTGGATGTTTTGTGCTCTTCGAATTCTGTACCGATGTATGCAAAGGACTGGATATCCCCAAGATTTTGATACAGGTATTTCAATTGCCCACCCAATGAAAGGCGGTTGGTAATTTTTCGTGCGTAACCCAATCCCAATGCATACTCCATTATTGAAAATGCACCCAGATTCTGATATCCTACCCAGGCGTGTTCATCAACGATCGTTCGCTCAAATTCACCGTAATCCATGCTAATAAAACTGAAAGTGAATGTTCCAAGCGCATCTTTATTATAACAAAAGACTCCCGATAGATGGCTAATTTCAGCAATCCAGGAGTTATTGTTAAAGACGACACCTGTGCCCTCAACAAATGCCATCCCG
This sequence comes from Deferribacteres bacterium, assembly GCA_020633655.1. GTDB lineage: Bacteria > Zhuqueibacterota > Zhuqueibacteria > Zhuqueibacterales > Geothermadaptataceae > Bioreactorimicrobium. The sequence goes on along the minus strand of JACKDF010000005.1, from coordinate 204,652 downwards.
GCAGGATTGTAGAATATTGCATTTAGATCGCCGGCATAGGAAGTAAATGCATCTCCCAACGCTGCTGCCCGCGCTGAAGGACTTATTTTGATAAATTGCATTTTGCTCTGAGCAATTTTTTTCATCGAGGAATTACCTGCGGTTGGGGTTGTTACAAATAACGCATACCAGGTAAAAAAAAGCAGATATTTATATTTTTCCATCAATAGCCTCCCAAAACACGTTATTGCCAATTATTTCCAATCAAAATTGAATCGCAAACCAAAGAAAACACTTGTTACTCCACCATAACGCGTGATGTAATCTTCACCTGGTCGCTCATCTGGTCTGTCAATATAAGACTGTTTAAAATCTCCCACCCGGTCACCATCTTTTAATGAAGCATAGTATTTATAAATTTCAGATGAAGGATCCTGAGTGAGACCGCGCAGGATTCCTATATTTAACATATCACGATTGATCAAATTGTGAATGTCAACATATGCTGTGATTTTCGAATTAAAACGAGTGAAGGCACGGCTGATAAATATGTCCGTCATGAAATGGTCGTATCCTTGCATGTTATTGTAGACCTGCGGATCCAGCTCCGGATTCCAGGTAAATTTGCCCCCGCTTTTCCAGTCAATAATCGCATTTAAGCGCCAGCCTCCCAATGCGCTATAACCAAGAATTTCAGGCCCCCATTGCGATGGTGTATGAAAATCAAGATTTAACAACACACCGGGTTGCCAATCCCAGAGACGATCGTTTGGATAGGAAAAAGTATTAAACTCACTAACAGCTTCCGGGTCGCCAGGCAAATATTTTTGTGGTACACCAACCAAACCTTCTTTTTGCCCCATAAATTCCGTACGTGCCCAACCGGAGAAAAATCGCCCAAAGCGTTTATACAAGGTAAATTCCATACCAACAATATCATCATACTGGTTGTTTTCCCATGTATAATAAAAAGCCTGTGATCCGCCACCAAACTGATGGTATTCGATACCATGTCCCTCTTTTGCCTGATCGCGAACATCTTTATAATAGATGGTTGCATGAATCAGGTAATTTGTGAATAGAACCTGTTCATATCCCAGTTCATATTGAGTTGTTTTATAGGGAGCGAGGTTTGGATTGCCAATCCATAATGGCCGGGACCAATCGTAGGTTTTTGGCCGGAATCCATATCGCAAACTATTTTTGGGGGAGCTATAGGAATGACCGTAATTAAAAAATATTTTACTCGAGACAGAGAGCGGATGAGATATCCCTATACGTGGGCTTAATTTGAAATATTTTGTACTTCTGGCCGTGGGTAGACTATCCACTCGTGTTTTGAAATATAATTCATAAAACGTATCATTAAACGGATCATCCGGGGATATGACATCTGCATTCGCATCAAAAATTTCAGCACGTACACCAAAATTTGCAGTAAACTCATCAAGTTCCAGGCGATCTTGAATATATCCTGCATAATATTGGGGGAACTCAGCATAATTCACCGAATACCATTCGTCATTTTGGGCACTGATAATATGATCCCAATCTCGGGATATCCTACTCTTTGTGTAATAAACCCCGGTTTTAATTAAATTATATTTATTCAACTGATGCGTTAAATCCGCCTTGAAATATGTTGTCCAACCCGAAGATCGCTCTGTTGACGTCGATCCGGTATTCAGATCATATTTACCTACCTGATCATATTCGGTTAATCCTGCGCCGTAGGGAGGCCATCCGTATGGCGTTTCATCGACCCAAAATCCTGGCATCCACATTTGGTCGCCAGCATAAAAAATAGTATCAAGTGTCACATAATTATTGGTTTCCCTATCCCAAAAACCGGATACTTGCATTGTGTCGCCTTCAGGGATTACGTAATATTCGCCTTCAATGTATTTGACAAGTGTCGTATCACGTTCAGGACCATGATGGAAGTCATATTCTGTTCGGATATGATTTACCCCAACTTCATAAAATGTTTTTGCCGATAAAACATGTTTGAAGTTAAGGCCCCAATTTTGAGTTTTATTATTTGCTAGCGGATTATTCAAATCTGCATACGTTCCGCCGCCGTCTGTCCGCATGATTATTGCGGAATTTCCGCCATCAGCCTCAATAATCCCCATGCCACTTTGAGATGAATTCATCCCGATCATTGTAACCAATATGGCTGGAGTAATTCGGTAGGTTAACTTGAATTGGCTGTTCTCAAGCCCAAAATGATCACGGTAGGCCGGGTGCGCGTATGCGTCATATTGATTCCGGTAGCTGAGCATAAATGTAAGATTTGGCAGAAACGGCACAGGTCCTGATAACGTGGCATCTACAACATAATCAGGGATGTTTCCTTCCGTCCGGCCCCGATGCCGCCATTTCCATAATTCTCTGCGCTGATTTGGAGACAAATCGTTCGTGGAATCTTTGTCGGTCAATCTTCGTCTCGAATATGCAGGCCACCCATCAAAATCATCACTGGGGTGGGGAAATTTCTGATGCAGGATTGTTGAATCCATTGACCAGGGGCTCGCATACATTAAGTAGGGTTTGTCTTCTGTGTATTTATGCGGCCCCCAATACTTGTACCCAGGAGGCGCATAACGGCCATCGACGGACAAAGAATAGTTTTGCGCTCCTGTTTCAGTGACGACATCAATCACTCCCGAACGTAGGTTTCCATATTCCGCTAAAAAGCCACCTGTCTGGATGCTGATTTCTTTTATCGATGTGCGATTGAAGGAGAGAAAAGGAATATTGAATATCTCATCTTTCATGGAAAATCCATCAAGATAAGCGGTCACCTGATCCGAACCTCCGCCGCGAATATTTATTCTATTATCAAATGGATCGATTCTCACACCGGAGGTAAGGTTAAGTACCTCTTCAATACTATTTACCGGTAAATTTTCAGCATCTGCAGCGGTAATCACCGTTTCACTTGACGACACATCAAGTTTAACAACTTCCCTTTCCGCAATTATGGTGACGGTTTCTCCGGCAATTGCCGCCGGCTTCAGCGAGAAATTCACCGTAATTCTTCGATTTGATCCTACTTCAATATTTGTAACTCGTTTGGACTCATATCCAATCATCATTGCTTTGAGGACATATCTGTTTGGACTCAAGTTAATTATATAATAAAATCCATCCTTATCAGTAGCCGCTCCTTGAAGCTGATTACTCTCAATCATCTCTCCATTCTGCCAGATGCCTTCAATAACTATATTCGCGCCTATGAGCGGTTCATTGGTTTCAGCATCGACTATCGTCCCTGAAATTTTCCCTGTACTGGCATATGCAATACTAAATAGGCAAATGAATATCGATAGTGAAAAAAAGATAATCGCTTTCCTCTTCATAATGTCTCTCTCCATAAAATTATCTTGCCCCTGAAATATTTTCAAAAACTTGTTCCACAATATTCAGGAGATCGTTGACTAGGAACGGTCTTTTAATAATGCTATTTTTTTCAATGGATCGGAGCTTTTGCTCCAGTTTTTTTTGATTTGGAGATGTGATAATGATAGCTGAGGTATAAATCTCTAACTTTCTAAGTTGTTGGAACAGTTCAAGGCAGGATAATTTTGGTAGTTGCGAATCAACAAGAAGCAGATTAAATGGTTTTTCAGTAACGCTAAATGTTTTAACAAGATATAAGGCTTCAAGGCCGTCCTTTGCGGAATAAACTTGATAATCAGTGCGTTGAAATGCCTTTAACAGAGTCATCTGTAATATTTCTTCGTCGCTGGCTATCAGCACATGTCTATTTTCTGGTTTCGTTTTCATTGAATAAACATAAAGCAATCGCTGTTCCAACAGATAAACAATGCGTTAACTTCAAGGAATTATTAAGTTATCATTTTAGACGAATCCTTTTTTAATAGTTAATTATTTTTACAGCAAAGTATGGATATGTTGTTTTTTTGTATTTTAGTACTGTTAAAAATTTTTACAGGTATATTTTCTTTACAGCTCGGCAATATTCATTTTTTCTCGGATTTTTCATATTTAATAATTGTTTGACGGGTAATTCCCAGCATATTGGCGGCAACGGTTTTGTTTCCGTTTGCTCGTATTAGCGCTTCGGTAACTAGCATTTGATTTACCTGTGTAATTGATGGCAATTTATGTTGGAGCCTGAATAGATTAGATGTTTCAGCAGGCAGGGGCTCTTGCGAAAAAGATTCATTTTTTTTCATGCCCTTTAAACAATTAGCAAATGTTTTCATGTTTGGTCGTTTAGTTTTATGGAGGGCAATTGCATCGAAAACGATTGATTTTAATTCGCGGATATTTCCGGGGAAATGGTAAGACGCAAACAAAGCCACCAATTCATCTGTCACTATAATTTTTGCTTTATTTAATTCAACAGCCGCCATGGTAATAAAATGATCTAACAGTAAGGGTAAGTCTTCCAATCGCTCTCGCAATGGGGGGAGGTGAACATGGTGTGCCTTTAGCCTGAAAAACAGATCACTTCGAAATGCCCCCTGACCAACTTTCTTCTCCAGGTCCCGATGCGTGGCGACAACGATGCGAACATGCGACCTTTTGGGGTCATCCGATCCAAGCGGAAAATACTCTTGTTCTTGGATAAGACGCAATAATTTCACCTGACTGGAGTCATTCAGATCACCAATTTCATCCAGAAATAGTGTGCCATTCAATGCTTTTTCCACCAGCCCTGCCCTGTTATTATCAGCGCCTGTAAAAGCACCCTTAATATGTCCGAATAGCGTATCGGATATTACTGTCTCCTCAAGTCCGGCGATGCCTATCGAAACGAATCGTCCTGGCAGGCCGCTAGAATCATGTACTGCTCGAGCAATTTTCTCTTTCCCGACGCCTGTTTCTCCCGTGATCATAACAGGTTGTCTGGATTGCGCAACAGCCTCAATATATTGAAATATCCTCCTCATCTCCCGATTTTGTGAGATGATAGATTTAAAATGAACAGGCTGCTTTAATCCATTTGAAAATATGATTTGACGTAACAATAGTAATTCAGATTGCATTTCACGAAATTCGATTGCACGCTTCACAGCTGTTATCAGTCGATCTTCATCTACTGGTTTCACAAGATAGTCGTAAGCGCTCCATCGTAGACATTTTACAGCAGTTTCAACTTCTCGCACACCGGTAATTATTAGCACAGGAATCTCGGGGCATTCATTTGCAACAATCTGCAGTATATCTTCACCAGAAAGATAAGGCATAATGAGATCAAGGATAATCAATTCGACTTTTTGCTTTGCCAAGACATTTTCAACATTACGACTATCCTGAAGTAAAATCAGATTATTAATTCCAGCGTAGCTCAAGACCCTACGATAACTATTTAGCATAATCGATTCATCATCAACAACTAGTATTGGAAGAGTGGGATATTGCTTCATCCTTATATCCTGTCCTTTCAGTAGCTTATGCGATCGGGAAACTGATAATTGCTGTTGTTCCTTCTCCTGGATGTGAAATAAAACGAAGATTACCTTTGTATTTTTGTATAATACTGTTCGAAACTGAAAGCCCAAGTCCAGTGCCGCCGCTATTTCGTTTGGTTGTGAAAAATGGATCACATATGCGGGATAAAATTTCCTTAGAAATGCCAATACCTTCATCAAGGATTCGAATTTCGATTCGTTGACCGTTTTTGCTTCGTAATGTTTGAACCTTTATTTTTTTGGTTTTATCGCCAAGAGCCTGACATGAGTTTTGAATCAGGTTAATAACAACCTGTTCAAAATGCTGAAAGTTTCCATTTACATTTGGCAGCGGTTCTGCCAGCTCAATGGAAAAATAATCTGTGTACTTTTTAATATTATTCCCCAGTAGATTGACGCAGGATTTTATCATATCATTGATATTGACAGGTACGAGTACTTCAGTTTCCTCTTTGCGGGAATACTCTTTCAAATCTTTTACAATCGAACTAATTCGTGAAGAACCTTCCAGAATATTGGCACATATCTCGAAAAATTCACTACGCATAATTGTAAATTCAATCCCGGATATTTTGAAATCCCCGAAATACTTATAATGCTCTTCAAGTATTGGCAGAATACTTTTCCATGTCCGCTGTAAAGTTGGTATATTTAACATGATAAAATTATTGGGATTATTTATTTCGTGCGCAACCCCCGAAACCAGTGTACCAAGAGCCGCCATCTTATCAGCCTGTATCAATTGTTGCTGACGAATTTTTGCATCCCGTTCTGCTTTCAAACGTTGGGAGATATCTGAGACAATGGATATGATGCCAACTGCGTTCCCATATTCATCTTGCTTAAGCCTCCAATCTAACTGCACATCTACGAATTTTCCATTCTTCGCTCTGTATTTACTGATTTTCTGCTTCACATCAGTCGTTGCTTCCAAAAGTCTTATAATAAAATCCTGTTCTTCAATGCTCTGGCCATTATCTTCTAAATCCGAGATCAGCTTCAATTTTAACTCGTTCTCCGAATAGCTTACCATATTCTGGAAGGCTGTGTTCGTGAAAATTATATTGCCTGTTAAATCGATTTCGATGATGCCATTTGGAACGGTTTCGACAAGTATACGATATTTTCGTTCACTCTCTTTTAGGGCTTTTTGCACTACTCGACGACTCACTATATTTATTAATAGAAAAATGATCAGTAACGCTAAAGCAGAAAATATGACAAATACGGTCCAGACTAAATATTTATATTCCCGGTAAAATGAAAAAGGGCGGTTAATAATGATACTATTTTCAGGCAGGTCTTTTTCATCAAGGTGAAATCTGCGCATCTGCACATAGTCGAAAATTTGTTGTTCCACGCTATCACCTACTATCGGTATATCATTAGCTGATTCACCAGTCAGGATTCGCTCAGCTAATTTTACGACAGTTAACGCCTGAATATTGGCAGTGTTTAATGTACCGCCAATAACACCGTCACGAACCTTGTGGCCAAGCGATGTGTACGTTGGAATATTACAATAAGTCAACCATAATTTTGCTCCTTCCTCTTCATTTAGATATGTACTATCTCTGGGGTGGCGGAAATTAAATCTAAATACAATTGTTCGCTTCGTTAACGCCTGAAGCTGTACCTTCAATTCATCCACAGTCCAGTCAACAATTTCAATTATCTGATATGTTTTTTTAAATTGTGCAATAGAATTACGAAACAGCTGAATGTGTTTCTTGCCTTCTTCCGATCGATCACTGACAACAGCAATGGACTCTGTTTCCGGATGTAACCTGAGAGCTGTTTCAATTATGTGGTCAAGGTGATAATCCTCATCAACTCCAGTGATGTTTGAAAATGAATCCGGGATGACACTATCTACATTATCAACTCCACAAAATACAACTGGCAACTCCGGGAACAACTCATGTCGATAAAGTTTTAAAAACTCCAGGGCATAATTATCGGAGATGATTATTAAGTCAATATGAATTTTCGCATATTTATGCCTATACATCTGCATTAACAATTCGAAATATTGTGTCGAATTATAACGTTTTGTATCCATATATTCAATCATAAGCTCAACGATATAATCTTTTGCATCGAATTCTGATTGAATGGATTGTGTTATCATATCTGTCCATTCATAGCCCTGATGATATGAATTCAACAGTAGAATTTTCGTCGTATCTGCAGTTGTACCATGTAGATTTCCAAAGATGCATATCCACAGGAGAAGGATACAGCCAAAATATTTCATTGTGAGATTCCTTATTTCCAAAGTATCTGTCTGGTGAACCTCACCATGTCTTATTATTCCGGCAATAATTCTTTGAGCCGTTTATGCAGATGATCGGCCATATTATTGAGCAAATCTCGCAACCAAGCAAAGGACTTGATGCCGCAAAGTGTGTCGGTGGCGCCTAATGAATAAATGAGCGCTGCCCGTTATGCGTTTCAAACGACATTGTGAGTTCAACCGTATCCATGATGCACAAGATAAGGGATAAAATTCAAAAATTCGCACACTTTTTGATGTAGAGCATTTTTTTCAGATTGTTGCTTGAAGCTTAGAATTGTACTCGAAACAAGGACATTTTTTCACAGATTTGGGCTCGATTCTTTTTGAGAATTTAAAACAACTACATGAAAATGTAGGCGCATCTTCCAATTTTGTTTATATCTTTCTTTTCTATGAAAATACTTCGAATTACACTTTTCGGTATAGTTTCAATTTCAAACTTAATTACCGCACAATCTCTTGAAAACAGTTTTGAGCGTATTACTCATGCCCAGGGTTTGTCGCAATTAACCGGCAATGCGATTCTACAGGACTCCCATGGTTTTCTCTGGATCGGCACCAACGATGGACTCAATCGCTTCGATGGCTACAACTTCCGTGTTTTTAGAAAAATCCATGGCGACTCAAGCAGCATTTCCGGCAATAGCATTCGCTGTCTTTTTGAAGATTCCCAAAGCAATTTATGGATTGGCACACGTAACGGGCTTAACCGATTTGATCGTTATCGGGAATCGTTCGTGTCCTGGAAACATGATCCTGCGGAGGCAAATACAATCAGCGGTGATGATATTCGGGCTATATGCGAAGATCGGGATGGATCCATCTGGATTGGAACGCATAAAAATGGACTGAACCGGTTTGATTTACGCATAGGTAAATTTCAGCATTTTAAAACCGATACAACTGCTTCCGGATTAAATCATAATACAGTTTCAGCACTATACCAGGATACAAATGGCAGAATATGGGTTGGCACCATGGGCGGCGGGCTCAATTGTTACAATATAAACGCTGACTCCTGGCGTTATTTCAAAACAGCAAACAAGCCTGGATTAGAATCAGATTATATTCTCACTTTTCATGCTCCCGTGGCAGATTCGAGCATTTTATGGATTGGAACATACGGTGGTGGGCTGATAAGACTGAACATCAGTACTGAAATTTTTACTCCATTTTTAAATGATGAAAAAACAAAAACCGCAGGAGCAGATAACCGCATTTTTGCAATCACCTCCGACAATCAGGGGAAATTGTGGTTAGGGACTTTTGCAGGCGGTTTGCTGCATTTCGATCCATTTAATAATTCTTTCGTTTCTATAAAAAATCAAGCTTCCGCATTGACAAGTTTATCAGCCAATTTTGTCCGATCCGTTTTTATCGATCGCTCGAATATCCTCTGGGCAGGCACAAACATCAATGGCGTCAACAAACTTGACCTTAAACCGCGGAAGTTTAATGGAATCGTTTACAATCCTCAGGATACCACAGGCATCGACAACCAAATCGTGAACGCCGTTGCAGCAACTCCAAATGGAGATATCTGGATCGCCACGGATACCGGATTAAACCGGGTGTTGTATCCATCGGGAGAAATTGAACATCTCGATTTAAATCGATCCAAAATTCACCAAAGGATGATGATTAAAACACTGGCAACTGAGAACGATGGTTCATTATGGATTGGTACCTTTGGTTCGGGAATATTTCATTACGATTCCAAAACCGGGATCCAGCACGTTTTTAGTACAATTCAAGGCTTGTCTGATGATCGTGTGCGTTCGCTGTATGTCGATCAGCTGGGGAATTTATGGATTGGAACTGTGGCAGGCGTGCAGTTAAAAAAATATGCAAGCGATAATTTGCAAAATCCCCTGTCGGATTATTATGATCAATCCATTCCGGTGACTTGCCTGCTGGAGGATTCTTCAGGCCAAATCTGGATCGGCAGCCTCGATGGGTTGTATTGTTTTTCTCGAAGGGGAAAAAGTTTCCGGAAATTTTATCACGAAGCACAAAATGTGAAATCAATTAGCCACAATCACATTAATACACTCCTCTGTGATAGCGACGGAACAGTTTGGATTGGCACGCAGTATGGCCTTAATAGCTTCGATCCATTAGACAATGGTTTTGTGAATTATGACGAAACCGCCGGCCTCCCTAATTCCTATATTTGTGGTTTGTTACGGGATGATTCAGGCCGGTTATGGATCAGCACCAATAACGGTCTCTGTCGCCTTTCCAAAGACGGTTCTGTGCGTAATTTCGATCTCAGCGATGGGCTTGTCGGCATCGAATTTATGGACAATGCCTGTGCACAGGATCGTGCTGGACGGTTTTACTTTGGCGGAATTGGCGGCGTCACCTGGTTCGACAGGAATGGCATGCAAGATAATATTATACATCCCAAGGTTGCGTTGACACATTTCCGAATTTTTGAACAACCAGTAAAACTTGATAGCGCAATTACAGCCCGGACCCAACTTGAGCTAAATTATGATCAGAATTTTTTCTCCTTCGAATTTGCTTCCCTGGATTTTACACGGCCTGAAAAGAACCATTACCGCTATAAAATGCAAGGATTCAACCGCGACTGGATCGATGCAGATACACGGAATTATGCCAGCTATACAAATCTCGATCCGGGTAGCTACACATTTTTAGTTGAAGGCAGCAATAACGATGGCGTCTGGAGTGAACAACCAGCCAGTTTGGAGCTGATCATTACACCACCATTCTGGGGAACAACCTGGTTTCGAATTTTTGTGCTTCTAGCAGGGATAGCGCTTGTCACACTTTTTTACCAGCTTCGTGTTCACAAACTGCTGGAAATCGAACGTCTTCGTATTCAAATTGCCAGTGATTTGCATGACGACATCGGTGCTTCGCTCACGCGTATTTCTTTGTACAGTGATTTGATTAATACTGGCACTGTGAAAGAAAAATCCGGTGAGTTTCTGCAAAAAATAAGCAATTTGAGTCGTGAGCTTGTGGCAACCATGAGCGATGTTGTCTGGTCAATTGATGCTCGAAATGATACTCTGGGTGATTTGGCGTACCGCATGCTGGATTTTATTAACACGCTACGAGAAACCAATAATCAAACAATAATGTTTGACTTTGCCGGCATTGATAAAAAACGACGGCTTGCCGGACTGGAAAGACAAAATTTGTATTTAATATTCAAAGAAGCGTTAAACAACAGTTTGAAACATGCAAATGCTTCAATTATCTCCGTCAAACTAAAGCAGAATCCGGTTTCCATACTTTTAGAAATTTGTGATGATGGACAAGGATTTAAACAGGATGAAAAGACAAATGGGCACGGTTTAAGAAACATGCGCATGCGAGCTCAGCAATTGGAGGCTGCGTTGGAAATCACCAGTGATGATGGCACAAAAGTTGTCTTTCAAAAAAAACTATAAAAAAGGGAAAATTATGAGTATCACACGGATTAATGAATTTTTAGCTGCTGAAGAAAAAGCAGACGAACTTTTTGACTTTCTAAAATCTCTTATTCCATATATCACTTCCAGTGAAGGTTGCCTTGCGTGTGAAGTTTTGCAAAATGAGAAGCAGCAAACAAAATTTCTGGTGATTGAGAAATGGATATCGGTTGACCACCATCAAAAGTCGATTGAAAATTTTCCAAAAGAAGAAATGCAGGCGGCAATGCATTTCTTCGCTGCACCACCACAGGGCAGTTATTATCATGCATGATTTTTAGAGGAGAAGTAACTTTGACTACCGCAAAACTGAAGCACACAATTGACATTGCCATCATTGAAGATGACTGCGATTACCGGACCGGATTGCAAGCCTTCATAAACAGCCTGAAAAATATGCATTGTGAGCATGCAAGCGGTAGTGTTGAGGACTATCTGGAATTACTCAAAGAAGCCGCACTTCCAGATGTGATATTGATGGATATCGGTTTGCCTGGAATGTCCGGATTGGAAGGCATTGCGAGACTGAAATCTCGCTTTCCTGAGTTGGAAATTATCATGCTGACAGTGTACCACGATTCCGAAAAAATCTTTGATGCTTTGCGGGCCGGCGCTTCGGGTTATTTACTGAAAAACACGCCATTAGCCGATATATCAAATGCAATCATCCAAGCACAAAGTGGCGGTGCGCCCATGTCACCACAGATTGCACGCAAGGTTATCACTTTTTTCACTCAACCACAAAATCAAGTTCGCAGCAAGCTCACCGAACGTGAACTCGAAGTTGTTTCCGGTCTTGTCGATGGACTGAGTTATAAAATGATTGCAGATCGTATGGATATTTCAATCGAAACTGTGCGGTTTCATATAAAAAATATTTACCAAAAATTGCATGTGCATAGCAAAGCTGAAGTGATTGCAAGGTCACTACGTGGGGAAATTTAATTCGTTATGTCAGTTCAGTGCCCTTTAAAATTCATTCCATTTAATATTAATGTTCACATTTTAATTTAAAACACTGAGTTCTCAAGCTTCTCAAAGTTCAAATTCTCTCTCAAATCATCTTCCACACAAGAAAGCATTATATCCTTTGTTTTTTACCAAAAACTTAAAGCGACTCCGCTCCTGGTTTTTGGATTTTCAAGCACAAAGTTGTGGTTGTATAAAACAAAAATGCTGGTCAATTTTTCGCGCAATGATCACAATACTTTTGAGGCACACAGGGTTCAAACCATGAACAAAAAACAGTGATTGATGCCGATATAGTTTTTGCACAAAATTAAATTCATGGTTATTTTTAACCTGTAACGTTGACACCTACTCTACGTATCCAGATTTGTCAAATATGGGAGTTTTTATGCTGCAAAACGAAGAGCAAATACGCAAGATCTCAAAATTTGTTGGTCGCATTGTACTGGAACTGGGGATTGTTTTTTGTGGTGTTTATTTTGCCTTTTTATTCAACGAGTACACAAATGATCGTGAAATAAGACAGCAACAGGTGCAATTATTACAAGCGCTGGATACGGAAATTTCCTATTTTTTGGGTGGCGCACAAAGACGGGAACAGGGGATGAAACAAAACTTTGAGCAATGGCAGGCAGCAATTGCCAGTGGAAAACAGGAAGTCCCTTTGTATTTTGAAATACAGGGAAATGCACTGCCAACGAAAAATATGTGGCAAGTCGTGCTCTATTTCGATGGCATCAATTTAATTGATCTCTCCCTGATGTTCGACCTGTCGAAATACTATAACTCCTTCGACATTATGCTGAGCAAATATCAAAAGCTCATCGATTTTGCAGAAAGAGAAATCATTCCTTTTGAAAACAATCCCCGACATTTTTATCAATCCAATAGTGTACTCACTCCGAAATATGCGGCTTACGTACGACGTTATGCGGATTTCCTTCAGTTGTTCAGTGCAATGATCAAAGATAGCGAAATGTTAAAAAAACAATTGCAAACGGGAATTGAACAGCATAAATGATATACTGCCCGGCAGTTCCAACCTGCCAGGCAGATCGAGTTCCTATTCCCACTCACAAATCCCTTCCAAATACGCCGCGCTGCCATCCCTTAGCCAGCCATCGAGTTGGGCAACTTCCTTGAGCTGCTGGCCGCGATTACGGGGGACGGAAACGAACTGAAAGCTAAGCTCCGGAAGTGCCGTCATATCACCCCAGAGCTTCTCCCATTGGATAACCGGGAAAATATCTTCCTGACCTTTACCCCAGCGTTTTTTCACATCTTTGAGAGTAATGTAGGTTGGCATACGCGCTGCCAGATTGCGTACAGCCTCAGCGACCAACTCTTCATTTGATAAGGCCTCACGTGTGAGTTTAAACACTTCAAGCAAACGATCGATACTGACCCACATAGTGCCAGTGTTGTAATAAGATAAATCGAATTCCACTTCCTCATGGGGGAGCGCAAGTCCCTCAATCAATCGCAATTGTCCATCAATACGCGCCAGGCCACCACCATGGTCTTCAATACGTTTCGTGATGACTTCGGAAGTTATGTTCGCTCCGCTATCAATGTGCAATCCCAACAGCGCAGGATCGACATCCGCTCCCAGGGTATCGACGTTATGCACCATCAAATAGGATAATTTCGGGTATCGTTCGAGCAACTCCTTAAGCACCCCGTTTCGCAATAAATTAGGAATTTCAAACCAATGACCGACCGGATGCATGCACTGCAGAGGGAGATTATCCGTGTAGTCCATGCCTTCACCGCTTTGTTTTGCCCAGTTGATCAACGCGTTGTGCAGGCTGTCCTGTACTTTTTGCGCCTGTTCATCGAGCAATTGCTGCGGCATTTCTTCCCAGGCAAAGCGCAGATCACGTGCCATTGGAATGAGGCGCAAACCAACATATTTTCCGGGTGAGAGATAGAGTGGTCCTGAATAACCGAAATTGTTCTCCATTTGCAAGTAATTCGCAATCGGTTCCTGCGTTAAATAGCTCGTGGTGATTACATGCGGCAAATCCGTGCCAGAAAGTTGGCTGATACGCCGGCTTTTAGCCAGGTGAACTTCAATGAAATTCCTGTGTTTGCCAGCAATTTTTGCAAAGGGATTCAATGCCTTGACCACGCCTGCACCTTTTGTCCAACGACTCCCAGCGCCACCGGCGAAGGACACAACCGCAACGGCGCCATCCGACAATGCATCCAGGCCGATATCCCGGTATTTTTGATTTAATGAACCCGTGGCATCGAACACATCATTTTCGTGGACATCTTCAATTTTACTGCTCACCGGTAACCGGTTTTGTGCCAGTCCAATTCGCCCACTCCGCAAGTCGGCACGGATACGCTCATGTTGCACATGATCAAAACCATTCTTTTGCAGTAAATCTGTTAGATTTTTCTGACCAACTTCATCATTATCCGAGCTTGGCAAAAGACGGTCAAACAAATTCGATATCATGCCTGAAAAATTCGGATTGGTTTTGCATGCTGCACTGAACCGATCGAGTTCAGATCGGGTATGGGGGCTCAACTCCTTCGAATTGATGCGTAAAATCTCCGGTACGGTAAGAGAATAGTATCCCGCCGGCATAAGCGCCGCACTTCCACTTCGCAGTTCTGCAAATGTTCCATTCTCATTGATTGCAAAATCGTAAACCACAGGCTCCATCGCGAACGGCACGGCTTTCTCGAGCTTCCGCTTGGTCGCACTCATGATTTCCTGCAACCGGTTCTGTGCCATGAGTCGTTTTTCCGGATGGAAAATAAAACCCATGCCACCACCCGACATACCACCCAACATCCAAAAGCCCCAAAAATCTTTACCAAATTCTGCTGTAACTTGTTTGATGAGCGACTCAGTGTACAAATTTGTCGCCCAGGGAATAATCGTTTGGATGGGTCCAAAAAAATTACGCTGCGTGGCGTTGCCAATCGCGGTCACATTTCCGGATTTTAAATTTAATATGACTTCATCGAGAACGCCAAGGGCTTGCCTTCTACCCTGCCACTCTGCTTCGGATCGGAGCAGGTATTTCTCAGTTACCATTTCCAAAATGGGGCCAACATCCTGGGCCATTCCGCCATGAACCAGCACAAGGCTGTCCTGCAATTTCTGACGCGTTTCCGTCGAAGCATCGTCTGTATAAAAAATCTTATGACTTGGTAATAAACGCCCGCGCGAAATGCCCCACTCGGGATCACCTTCCGCCGCTTGCTCGCCCTGAATAAGTTTTATACCTGGCCAGACGCCACCGGAATCCTGCCACCCCCCGCCGGACCCACCAAGCCACTCACCGAGAATTGCCCGGGCTGCAACAACACGTCGTTCATTTTCCCGCAATTGCCCCACAAGCGATTGCGTTTGCCCGGTGGCCCGCATGCATACCGTGATCAAACAAGCGAGTAAATTTGTAGAAACTGCCAGACGCGAACCTTTCGGAATACCGTTGACCCGGCTGACGATTTCGAGGCCATGACCCGGTTTTACCAGCTTCGCCAATAAATCCGCAAGCGGCTGATCAGCACCCTCCATGCCCGGAGGGACAATGCCGGAAGCAATTACAGCCGCTTTTAATAATCCGAGGTAGTCCCTGGCAAAGTCGAAGAGCTCTGCCAGATTCTTAATTTCCGTCGTGGCGCCTAAATCCACACTGGTAAGGCGGATGACTGGCCGGTCGATCACCCGAAAATAAGCTTCAACCGGTGGCTTTGGACGGCGCATTCCCATTCCCCGCACAGCTAAATCAATGGATACATTCAGCACCTTTGCCCCTTCGGGAAAATCCATACCAAGAAAAAAAATATCGCTCCAACCACTGTGGGTGAGATCCATTCGAACAGGCGTTGCCTCTTTTAAAATTGGAAATGTTGCGTTGTCGCTGTCATCAAGCAATTCCGGCCGAATGCGCAACGGATAATCCGCTGGATGACCAATGCGGAACATCCAGTGGTTGCCGGAAACCGAGCGCACACTTCGGCGCACCTGGTTTGCCAGGGTTTGAAATCCGAGATTGTGATAAGCCAAAGCCAATGCACTTGAGATTGCGTCGTTCGCACCATTTTTTTCCTGAACCGCAAGAAAAATGTCAATAGCCTCTTCGAAACGACGATTGAGTAAGTTGGTGAATCCTTCGAAAGGAATCAGCCCAATTTTTGTTTCTGTAAATTTTAACGGCAAGTGAAAACGATGCATGGCATATAAAAAAAACAAAGCACGCACGCGTTCGTAAAGATTGCCACTTTGCAACCGGAATTTTTCGAGGGCATTGCATTCGTTCAGTATTTCCTGCATCGTTGCAGAACGACAAAAAGCATCGAGGGATTGATCTCGCACTTCAGGGGAAGCGGAGGTGATGATTTCAACAAGTTTACTCACGGCACTTATCTCCCTAATACTTTCAGTTCACGAGTGGCAAGCAATTCGAGCAAAGTCGCCAGCACCTCATCGCGATCCTTGCCATTCATCGCTAATGCGATTTGTGCCGTCATCAAGCCATATTTGACTCCCACATCGTAGCGCCAATCGTGTAGTTGCAGTGCAAGATACTGCTCTTTTTTTGCCAGTTCAGCAAGGGCCGGCGAAAGGTGAATTTTTTGCTCATCGGATTTTTTAATAAATTTTCGAAGGATATCGATTACGGTTGGCGTGAGGACGTGCATGCCGAAAAAGCAAAGATAATGACCCGCCCGCAAGCCGGGAACAACCAGATGCTGTTCGGCTTGTGTAGGTGTTGGTTTCTCAACAACTTCATCAATTTTATATAAATCCTGTTTACCTTGAACAGGCATCCCACCGACTGCCCCATAAAATGGCAAAAGTGTTTCGCGAATCGCTTGCACTGCGGAGACGGCACATGAATTACTGGTTGCCACTTCTACAAGCTGTTGGGCACAGCCTTTTTGTGATCGGTTCACGTAAAGGTGGTCACCTACGAGGTGTAAAAATGCGTCATTGCCGATAAACTCTTTTGCGCAATAAATGGCATGGCCATAACCGAGGGGTTTTTTCTGCTGGACAAAATGTAACCGGCCTGCATGCTCACCAGCGACCTGGGCATAAGCTTTTTCATCGCCGGCCTGCACCACCAGACAAATTTCTTCAATGCCGGCTCTCAGCGCTTCCTCAACAATAATTTTTAATACAGATTTCTCGGTTCCGTCACTATCTATAAGTGTTTGCAGAGGAAGGGTTTGCTGGTTTCTTCCTGCAGCGGTTATCACAGCTTTGTTGATTTTCATTCGTTCCTCGTATATTATAAATATTTGATATATAAACTGTTATTCTCTCTTTTTGTACAATCACTGTGCGCCGGTGATCCAGAGCTATACTTTTGAATATTAAACGTATTCTCATATAATCTGTAGATTTGACTGAAAACAAGTTTTCCAAAAACCAATTTCGTTGTGAGGATCTTTTCACTTCCCGGTGCTGTTTTAGTCATTCCCGAACGAATTCCACATCCAAATGTATGAAATTTATTTGCTTCCTTCTGCGGAAAACCAAGATTAAATTCACCCGGTCGCTAAGATTGCCGAAGTAATCGGCTGAAACTTACATTTACAACACATTCTTTATACCTTGATCGGTCCGCCAAAGTAAGTTTATATAGTCTTATTTTCTATCATTTAATTCGGTAATTTATAGTGCAACCTATGGTCCTAAAGGTAATTTTGCTCTCAAAATCTTTATACGCAGGAAGATAATCAATTGGACCGGTTATTTCAAAAACCTTTGGATATTCGTTTATTATCATTTCCCTTGTATTGACGAATTAAAATTTGCTGTATAAACCTTGTTTCGGCTTTTTAAAAGTATTATCGCCATCATAATAACCGGTATTTGTGCATAAGGCCTCATCGTTAAAATAATTTCGATCAGTACCCAGTCGATTTAAGAACTGCTTTCATTAATACATGTATCTTGATTTCACAGCAATTCCATTATCCAGCTTATTATGAGAATATCCGTGACAAAAGTTAGAACCTGTAAAGAGAAAAAGAAACGCACCAATCAATTCATTTATTGACACTGTAAGTGTAAATTTATGGTAATCAAAATGTGATGGAAAAATACAGAATACATTGTTTTTATGCAATGGAATGGCAGATAAAAATTGGCAGAAGATTTTTAAATTAGTGCGGGCTTGCAGCAAGATTTAGGTATTCGAAGGCTTTGAAGGTATAACCAGTCACAATTTGCTATTATGAATTTATGGATGGCACTTAATTCTTCTTATTTCTTGCAGCAACATTAAAGGGATAAAAATATTTTTCAAATAACGCATCTGAAGAGCCATATTCATTTTCAGAATAAAAATAATCGATGACCACTTCTCGTAATCGGGTGAGTTCTCTCAGATGGGATTTCGTTGAGACGCTGTCTATCGTTAAAGATATGAGTTCGAGTGCTCGAACAACCGCTTTCAAACAATAATCTTCCTTTTCCTTTCGTTTCCAATGTAAAGCTCGGCTGATTTCACTGCCAATATTGGCCATTTGCTCCGAAAGTGTCATTTCTGCCCAACGCCCCTGCGCCAGATTGTTATGTTGGTAGGCCATTTACTTTTTAATCCACTTAGTGGTGATATGAACTATTTTTCTGCGAATTGATTCATCTTCAACATCACGACTTCGATTTCCTTGCGCGGGTCTGATATTAATCATTGAGTCATATTCGATAAAATCTTCATCTTCCATCTCGGGGTAATAATTTATTCCCCACAGGTTTTCTTGCTTCGAACTATTCTCAAGGCACAGCGCTTCAAGGTCAGAATGCAGTTCTGCATCGATAGCGATAATTTCCAAATCAACATCGACAACCGCTTTGACCATTTCACCAAATCCGGATTCTGCTATTGCAATAAGCTCAGCAATTGTTATTGGTATTTCAAGGATCTGCATTGTATTTGTTTGCTCTGATATTGTCACTTTTTGTTTGGGATAGTTTTGCGTCATGATAATAGATGGAAGATATCAAATCTCCCCTGCAATCCAAATTAAAAAAGGCGGCATCTCAAATCGAAATGCCGCCTCAGAAAGGAGTACCATGAAAAACTATTCCCCTAACGCCATCGCCTTAAAATACTCCCGCTTCATGCGTGCAATATGTGTGATCGAAATTTCTTTCGGGCACACGGCTTCGCATTCGGCGTGGTTGGAGCAGTCGCCAAAGCCTTCTTTGTCCATTTGTGCGACCATGTTAGCTGCGCGGCGTCGACGCTCGATCTGGCCTTGGGGCAGCAGGGCGAGCTGCGATATTTTCGCTGCAACAAACAGTGATGCAGAGGCGTTGGGACAGGCTGCCACACAGGCACCGCAACCGATACAGGAAGCTGCGTCCATGGCTTCGTCCGATGCTCTTTTCGCAATCGGAATGGCGTTGGCATCTTGCGCACCACCAACGTTGATGGAGGTGTATCCGCCTGCGGCCATGATGCGATCAAAAGCCGTTCGATCGACAGCCAAATCCTTTAAAACTGGAAAAGCGGCTGCCCGCCACGGTTCAACGACGATGATATCGCCATCTTTGAATTTGCGCATGTGCAACTGACAGGTGGCCGTGCCATGCTCCTGTCCGTGCGGCCGGCCATTGATGACCAGACTGCACATACCGCAAATACCTTCACGGCAGTCATTATCAAATTCGACCACATCCTCTCCTTTTTTGATGAGTTGCTCATTAAGCACATCCATCATTTCCAGGAACGACATGTGTTCACTTACATTTTCAACAGTATAGGTAACGAATTTTCCCGGCGACTTCCGATCCTTTTGCCGCCAGATTTTCAGTGTTAATGTCATATCTGCCATCAGGATCGACTCCTACTTATAACTTCTTTGGGTTAATTCCACATTGTCGAAAACCAGCTTTTCTTTGTGCAACGCTGGTTTCTTACCTTCACCTTTATATTCCCACGCTGAGACAAAAGCGTATTCATCATCTTTACGTTTGGCTTCGCCTTCATCGGTCTGGGATTCCAGACGGAAGTGGCCACCACAGGACTCGTTGCGCTCCAATGCATCACGAGCCATGAGTTCACCGAGTTCAAGAAAATCAGCGATTCGTCCGGTAAATTCAAGGTCTTTATTCATCAGATTCTTGTCGCTGCTCACCCGAACGTTCTGCCAGAATTCATCGCGCAGTTTGGGGATTTCTTCCAGCGCTTTGTTCAGTCCGGCTTCGTCCCGTGCCATACCGACATATTCCCACATGATTTTGCCAAGTTCTCGATGGAATTCAGTGGAAGTTTTTTCTCCTTTTATGTAGAGCAATTTATCCATTTTATCATGTACCAGAGCAACCGATTCTTCAATCGCGTGATGGCTGGAGGGAACTTTCGTCGCTTTATTGGTAGCAAGATAATCACCAATCGTATACGGAATAACGAAGTAGCCATCGGCCAATCCTTGCATCAGTGCGCTGGCGCCAAGACGGTTCGCACCGTGATCAGAGAAATTGGCTTCACCCAAAACAAATAACCCGGGAATATTACTCATCAGATTGTAATCAACCCACAAGCCACCCATGGTGTAATGTACTGCAGGATAAATCATCATCGGTGTTTTGTAGGGATTCTCATCGATGATACGTTCGTACATATCAAACAAATTGCCATATTTCTCTCGAATGACGTTTTCACCCAGGCGATTGATTGAATCAGCAAAATCGAGATAGACCGCAACCTTGCTCGGGCCTACACCGCGTCCATCATCAACGACGTCCTTCGCGTTACGGGAAGCCACATCCCGCGGGACGAGGTTTCCGAAACTGGGATAACGCGATTCCAGATAGTAATCGCGTTCATCTTCCGGGATATCATTCGGCGCGCGGTCATCGCCGCGTTTTTTCGGCACCCAGACACGGCCATCATTGCGCAGGCTTTCACTCATCAAGGTGAGTTTCGACTGGTAGTCTCCGGAAAACGGAATGCATGTGGGATGGATCTGGGTGAAGCACGGATTGGCGAATGCGGCACCGCGTTTATAACACCGCCAGGCAGCCGTTGCATTGGAATTTTTTGCGTTTGTCGAAAGATAATACACATTGCCATAACCACCTGTTGCGATGACAACGGCATCTGCCATGTGGGTTGCGATCTCACCGGTTATCAAATTGCGGGTTGTGATGCCAACCGCTTTGCCATCAACAAGAATGAGATCCAGCATCTCGGTACGCGTGATAAGTTGTACCTGTTTTTTTGCAACCTGCCGCATAAGCGAGCTGTAGGCGCCAAGGAGAAGTTGCTGTCCGGTCTGACCTCGTGCGTAAAATGTCCGTGAGACCTGTGCCCCACCGAAGGAGCGGTTATCGAGCAGGCCGCCATATTCACGGGCAAAAGGAATACCCTGAGCAACACCCTGATCGATAATATTATTGCTCACCTGCGCCAGACGATAGACGTTTGCTTCGCGTGAGCGGTAGTCGCCGCCTTTAATGGTGTCATAAAAAAGACGCCAGATACTATCACCATCATTGGGGTAATTTTTCGCAGCGTTAATTCCGCCTTGCGCCGCAATACTGTGTGCTCTGCGCGGAGAGTCCTGAATACAAAAATTCTTTACATGATAACCGAGTTCAGCTAATGAAGCTGCAGCCGAAGCACCGGCTAATCCTGTTCCAACAACGATTATATTGTATTTTCTTTTATTTGCGGGATTGACAAGTTTGAGTTTAAATCTGTGCTTGTCCCACTTTTCAGCAAGTGGCCCCTCAGGAATTTTGGAATCCAATTTCATAGCATAGCTCCTTTAAGCCGTCAAGAAGATCCATAAGGGAATGAATAGAAAGCCAACAGCGAGGATAATGGCAATCAATACACCAATCGTATAAATCAAGCCGCTAAGTCGTGGCTGCAAAGCACCCAAAGACTGGAAAGCGCTCCAAAAACCGTGACGCAGGTGGAATCCCAGAAGAAGCATGGTAAGGACGTAGGTCACGACAATACCTGGTTGAGCGAAATTTTCAATGATTAATTTATGCAGGTCACGCATTTTTTCGCCATGAATTGTCGTCTCGTAATGGGCACCATATTTGAGAGTAGTCACATGAAAAACGAGAAAAGCCAAAACGATAATTCCGGTGTAGATCATCGTTGTTGATGAAATAGTTTTACGGCTGGGGCCGCCTGCATTGGCCGTTTTTTCATAGGATACCGGCCTGGCTTTCATTTTACCAAGAGCTACGGTGACGCCGGAAACAATGTGAATCAAAAAGAAAGCTACCAATCCGGCCTCAATCACATAGAGAAAGCTGCCCATGCTCGCATAGATATTGGAATACAAATTAAAAGCATCCGCATTTCCGGTAAGCAGGATCAGATTTCCCAACAAGTGCACTGCCAGAAAGCCAATCAAGGCTAATCCAGTCAGCGCCATTAAGGCCTTTCGCGCAACGGAAGACCAGAGACTTGTAGGAAGAGCTGGCATACAACAACTCCATTTTTTAGAACGGGTCCAGTGAACAGAATTAATCAATTTAATTCCTGAAAAATATTAACGGAAAACAATATAGAAAAGAAATCATGAAATACAAATTTAATTTTATGTCGTGTTCATTTCTAAGTTGTTTAATTATAACAACGAAATTACTGGTTTATGCTCAAAAACAACCATCATATTTGAAGAAAATTAAATGCGTGTAGTAGAAAAACTTAAAACCAAACCACAATAGTTGAAATCATATTATTAATTAATTTTACGGTGAATGCACATTTTTTAAGAGGATGGCAAAAGTTTTATTTTATTCTCCAATTTTGGCCAGTTAAATACTGGTTCGGGAGGATTCCGGTATTTTACTGCGAAATGTAAAAACCGGTATAGATGCGGCAGAAAAAAGCAGTCATGCTGATTTGGGATTTTCGCAATACCTGTATCCCCTTGATCAATCAATTCTTTTACAAATCAAAAATATCATACTATTTTTCAACAGGCAGCTTGTTAGCCTGCTTCATTCATAAATTCCAAGATCGGGGGCTGAGTCAAAATATGTAATACAGCATTCATGTCACTCATTTTTGAGCTTAAACTTACGACATAAATATCGAGTTACGGCCATTAAATCATGTTTTGACTCAGCCCCCATCACTCACTTTGAGCATTGTATGAATAAAGCAGGCTAGCAGAGGCTATTCATTTTTTAAATTTCACTTTTTCATTTTATAAGCCATCGAAAACGATACTTATGCAATAGCAACAAGAACAAACAGGATTTTCTATGGCTATCGATGAACGTCATTACAATACGCTACGCGCCTTTCTTGATGAATTGGAAGGCGATATTTATGAAGAAATCCCCAGCGAACTGCACGACGCCATTACGAAACGAATGGTTGAGACGGTTCTGTCTATTTGCCCCCTGGAAAAATCATCTTCGATTCTCGATGTTGGCTGTGGTCAGGGCTTGGCACTGGAACAATTTAGCACGCATGGGTTCAAACCCGTCGGCATCACCCTGGGGGAAATGGACTTGCGAAAGTGCAGGGAAAAAGGCTATGAAGTCTATAAAATGGACCAGTCGTTTCTCGAATTTGAAGAGGACCAATTCGATCTGATCTGGTGTCGTCACTGTTTGGAGCACAGTATTTTCCCTTTTTTCACACTGCATCAGTTCAAATGTGTGGTTAAACCGGGTGGTTATTTGTATGCAGAAGTGCCAGCACCGGACACCAGCAGCAGCCACCAGGCAAACAGGAATCATTACAGTGTTTTGGGGAAAAGTATGTGGCAGGAATTGATTTCACGTTCAGGATTTAAGATACTTGATATGAAAGATATCACTTTCAACACACAATTGGGGCCGGATATGTATTGGGCGTTTTTGGCACAGAACAGGACTTAAGTGCACAAGGTGCGACGCACTTTCCGCGTTGTGAGATGAATACGTTTTAATAATCCCCCCCCGCTGTAGCTTGAAGTGCGTCGCACTTGCGGGAGCACAGTAAAAATCCACGGAGATCAAGCCTGCCAAAGCCGGATCAGGTACACACGATCAAAGCAACTATTTCTTCCCTATCCCCAGCGCATTCATCTTTTTATGCAAATTCGTCCGGTCAATACCCAGCACGCGGGCGCACTGGCTGATGTTCCAGTCGAATTTGTCCAGGGTAAAAACGATGTAGTCGCGTTCGGTTTGGTCGCGCACTTCTTTGAGGGTCGGGTTGGAGTAAAACGAAGATTCATCAACCGTAAATTTCCCCTGCAACTGGTCGGGCAAATCATCGGTAGTGATCGTATTTCCTGCGGTCATAATCACCAGGCGCTCAATCGTGTTTTTCAGTTCGCGAATATTGCCCGGCCAGGGATATTTTTGCAAGATTTCCATCGGTTGCGGATCGACTGTTTTTATTGGGGTTCCATGTTCAGCACAGAATTGCTGCAGAAAATGGGCAATGAGTTCCGGAATATCCTCCGGTCGTTCACGCAGTGGAGCAGACACAATCGGCACCACGTTGAGACGGAAATACAGGTCGTCACGGAAACGGCCACGGTTTACTTCCTCCTGCAAATCTTTGTTGGTTGCAGCCAAAATTCGTACATCGACTTTTTCCGTTTGCTGGCCGCCGACTTTCTCGAACTCCCCTTCCTGCAAAACACGCAGTACTTTCGCCTGCACTTTCAGACTCATATCACCAATTTCATCGAGAAATAAAGTCCCACCATCGGCTGCACTGAATTTGCCCTGGCGGGTTTCAGTAGCGCCGGTATAGGCACCTTTCACACTGCCGAAAAGCTCGCTCTCGATCAATTCTTCCGGAATGGCAGCACAGTTTAATTTGACAAAAGGTTTATCTTTGCGACGGCTGTTTTTATGAATGGCACGGGCGATAAGTTCTTTTCCAGTACCGCTTTCACCGAGAATCAATACACGCCCATCGGTTGGTGCAACTTTCATGATTTGCGCTGTGATACTTTTTGCCAGCTTGCTTTGGCCAACCATTTCTGTTTCGCCGAGCATGTCGCTTTTCAACTGGCGGTTTTCGTGTTCAAGGCGCAGATTCCGCAGGGCATTTTTTATAGTGATGAGCAGTTTTTCTTTGGAGACCGGCTTTTCGAAAAAATCATAGGCACCACGTTTCGTGGCTTCCACAGCATTTTGAATGGTTGCGAAACCGGTAATCATGATAACTACAACTTGCGGATATTTTGATTTAATCTGCGAAAGTATCTCCAGGCCATCATCCCCGGGCAGGTTGATATCGAGCAATACCAGAGCGATATTTTTCTCCGCGAGAATCTGCATCGCCACATTGCCATCCTCAGCAACGTCGACGGTATACCCTTCGGAAGTGCAAATCATTTTGATGGAACGGCGGATGTTTTTTTCGTCATCAACAACGAGGAGACGATGGTTATGCATTTTGTGCTCCAATAGCAACTTTGAAAAAATTCAACATGCAACAATCAACACACAATTTTCAATGTCCAATTGAGCATTGATTATTGCATGTTGTTTATTGAATATTGTTCCTTTCCAACCTGATCACAAACTCCGTCCATTTCCCTTCTTCGCTGCTAACGGTAATCGTGCCACCGTGTTCGTGCACGATGCGTTTGACGATCGCCAGACCAAGTCCCATGCCATGTTTTTTGGTGGAATAGTGGGGCTCGAAGATACGTTGCAGGACATCATTTTTGATGCCGGCGCCAGTGTCGGAAAAACGTATAACGGCACTGCCGTTTTCAAGTGCTGTACGAACTGTGATACTGCCCTGCCCTTTTTGTGCAATGGCGGCACGGCTGTTTTCGATGAAATTTTTGAAAATCCGGCGAAATTGCTGTTCGTCCAAAAACAGTTGCGGAATTTTCGTGTCTAATTCAAGCTCGATATGTGGATCTGAATATAATTTAACCACGTCCCGAATCATCTCATTCAAATTCATCAGTTCCTTCTGCATTTCCGGCATGCGGGCAAATTCGGAGAAAGAACGCACCAGATTTTGCAGTGTACCAATTTCATCGGTGATGATCTCTGTGCATTCGTTCAGCACCTCAGTATAAATTTGATCATCTCCCTTATACTGATCGCGCAATTGCTGAATCATCAATTGAATCGGCGTCAAAGGATTTTTAATTTCGTGGGCGAGAATACGCGCCATTTCGCGCCAGGCGGCTTTCTTTTCCAGCTCAACAACTTGCTGCTGTTTTTCTTTCACCCGTGTGATCATGACATTAAATGCACGAACCAGTTGTCCAACTTCGTCATTCGAAGAAACCGACATGCGGTAATCCAGATTTCCTTCGGCAACTTTTTGTGTACCTTCCGCCAGCGCCATGAGCGGCTTTGACAAACGCCGTGAAAAATACAAACCCAGGACCAGCGCAAGCACAACGAACAGTAAATAAATCGTAAAAAATGCAGCGATAAAACTGCTTTCCAAATCCCCCCGCAAAACACCGATGGCTTTGAACATCTGGTTTACTTCGATAATCTCCCGCGATTGTTCTGCAAAATGTTTTGGTGCCGGACGCATGACAACCAACGAGCCAAGTCTTTCCTTATTTCTCTTTACAGGCACGAATAGACTAACGTACGCCGGCTCCAAATCGGGATTGATAAACTGGGGTTCATTCGATCCCAATACACCAGCTAATTCATCCTCCGTAACCTGTGGATATATTTCCCGGGTGGAGTTGTATTCTTGCAACCTGCTGCTTTCTTTATCATAAAAAATCACAAGAAAGGGACCAAAGCGTTTTTCGAAACCGGTAAAATCAAAATTTCCAATTTGAGGGGTACGCAAAAGTCGATGTGATTGTACAGAATTCGCAAGCGCTTCACCCAACAAACGTGTTTCTCCACGGAAATCAGCAAAGATTTTTTGTGAAAACAGGGAGGCATTTTCGAGGGCATGCTCCACTTTTGCATTAAAGCCAACTTCAAGACTTTGACTGAAAAAATTTTTTACGAGGTGATACAGCGGGTAAACCGGAAGAAGTGTAATTATGAGAATGGACAATAAAAGTTTTGTTCGAAGGCTTTTCATTTCTGCAGGCCTGTAAGCGAAAACGGAAACACTTGCCACCCGGCTTTCGCCGTTTTTTCAGCAGAATCTCCCATAAACATTGAGACGAGGGCACCGAGACTTAATCGGAACCCACTGCTGCTTTCATCACTGGAAATCGTCTCTGTTTCCTGGTAGGATTTATCGAGCCACCCCGCAAGCTTACGAGTTTGCAAGGAACTAATGAGCTTCAATCCTGCCCGAACATGCAATTTATAATTTTCTCCAATTGCAAAGGTTGCAAGCTTAACAAATGGCGCCGACTTCAGCAAGAGACACGCTTTTTGTAAATCGGTAAAAGATTTAAAATACAGCGTCGTATCGGCGCTGTCCAGGCGATATTTTTCATCCCAGATATTATAGGAAATACGGCGAAGTACAACAAATTCTGCAACACGATTATTCTGTTCGTCGCGGATTGTCAGTTCAATTTCTAAAACTGAAGGCAGACCACTCTGGATTGTGCCGCTGACTTTTTGTGTAAAAAACGGCGCCAGCACGAATCGCACACCGACAAACTCTTCCTTAACAAAGGGAACGGCTTCTGCAATTATAATTCGATTGTCCTGCGCTACAAGTGTAGAACTGGCAAAGCCGAGCAGAAGGTAGATAAAACAGCTCATTCTGTGGTTTTGTCTTCTTCCTATTCCCATTAAAATGTTTGCCCGAGTGAAAAATGCAGTTGGAAATCTTCTTTCTCAATAATCGTCGTTGGAAAGGCGAAATCCATACGCACAAGTCCAAGTATGGGGAGTTTAAACCGTAATCCGAAACCCAGGGAATGGAATAAATCATCGCTTACTATTCTGGCATCGCCGTTCCATAATCCACCCAGGTTATAAAAAAGAACACCAAAAATCGATGGTTCCATTTTGGGGCTTCTCGAAAATGGAAAGCGGTACTCGAAATTGCCCAGGAGCAATTTCGTCCCGTAACCGACTGGCGTTAAACGGCGTTCGGCAAAGCCGCGCAAACTATTGGCGCCACCAAGATAGTAGCGTTTAAAAAATGGTGTATCATCGCTTGCATAGGCGCCTTTTAAGTTGAATGCAAAAACATGATCGGCAAGGATATTCTGGTAAAACCGGGCGTCTAAAAGCAATCGGGAAAATTGTACTTCGGTATTCAGTTCAGTTGTCGCTTTTTCATAAATGACTGCGCCCCAAAAGCCCCTGCGCGGATAATAATGGTTGTCACGGCCATCATAACGCAATGCAAGCGTAAATGCTGAAACCTGATAGACTTCCTGCATCGGTCGCAAAACCACTGGCACTTGTATACCACTGACCACCGAGTCATTTTCCGTAAACTTGAGTTCATCAGCAGGTTTAAAATTCTCCGTTTGCAATCCAAGTGTGATAAAGCGAAAAAATCCATCGTTGCCACCGAGGTGCAGTTTGAGTCCACCGAAGTTGACATCCTGCTGAGCTTGCAATCCGTTGAGATAATGCAAATAACGCCGGCTGCCACTGAAAGCTTGCGCCCCAAACCACGTGCTGCCCTCAAACAAGAACGGCTTTTTGTAGTTGAGCGCAATTTTACTTGTACGGTCACTGAAGAAGAGTTGAATATCGACAAGATTACCATAACCAAACTGGTTATCGAAGCGAATACTTGCTGGAATGAAATACCAGCCATCGAGATCGCTGTGCCCGCCACCAAACTGGAAATAGGGTCGGCGCCGTTCTTCGATTTCAATGACGGCAATGACGCTTCCCTTTTCACTGCCGGGACGTGTGTAAATTTCCACATTTTTAAAGAAACCGGTTGCGTTAAGCTGTCTGCGGCTCGATTCAATTTTTTCCGTGGAAATGGCTTCCTGTTTTTCGAAGGTGAGATAATGCTGGATCACGCCGGCTTTTGTCTTCGAATTGCCTTTTATTTCGATATCCTGCACAATGAGATCGGGCAATTGTTTGGCTTGTTGTGCGTAGGAGGTTGACAGGAACAACAAAACCGGGAGCAGCATCAATAGTTTAATCGTAGTCTTCATGGCATTTCTGAGAGCTTAGAAAATTTATGTTTTTTTCGAGGATTATGATTCATTAAGTCAAAATTTGCAGCGTTGATCAGTTCCTCATGCGGAGGATTCTTAATTAATTTCAGGTTTGAAATTCAGCTTGTTGCGGACCCAGATGCCGATACTCCACAAATGGAATTTGTTAATATACTCAAACGGATACCTGATCAAAAGGAAAAAAGCATGCCCGGGATTCCTATCGATTTCCCGGACATGCATTGGGACAAGGCAATAAATTATTGCCTTTCGGGATTGGGAGATATCAGTTTGTAATCGTCTGACTGCCATCTGCGTTGAGGGTGACATCGTAGGTGCCATTGGCGTCTGAGGCTGTTCCGGTGCCTGAACTGTCCGGATTGAAATTGAACAGGCCACTGACGATTGGTGCGTCGCCGTTGTTATAGGATTCCTCAGAGGCATATACTTTGAATTCGACACGAGCACTGCCATCCGGATAATAGTCCGCTTTGGAAAGGATATATGTGCCATCGGCTTCCGTCCAAATACCAGAGACATGGCTGCCGCCATCGTTTTCCTGAATCGTCACCGTGCCGAAACTGCCATCGTTTTTCGTTACAGAAACGACGGTTTTCTTGTAACCATTGATATAGCTTTCCTCAATGGCGATACTTTCCTTCAGTACAGTACCATCCCACAATTTCACTTCTTTTTCATAAGCACCGTGCAAGGCCGAATCCTGCGCCGTCATGGAGAAATCGCCAGCTTCGTAAATGGATTGAAATACACCACCTTCAGGAAAAGTTGTCAGCTTGGTAAAACTGCCCTGTCCATCTTGTTCAGCGCTGTCGAAGGTTCCACTGATACGAATACCAAAACGGCGTTGTTCTTCAAATGTCCCCGTTCCATCAGGATTAAAGGTAATCTGCTCGTGGCTTTTCGTTCCATCCGCATACTCAATATCCTTGGCCAAACTTCCGCTCCCGTTGTCAAAGCTGGCTTGTTCTGTTTTTTTGCTCATGTAGCTGCCTTGCGGGTAAAAGGTTTCGCTTGTGGCTCGGGCAGAAGTTGGTTCTGCTCCAGGAGTGTAAGGATCGATTTCGATGGATGAGATTTCTTTTTGGATGAAATGACCAGCTTTGTATTGTTTTAATTCGTACAGCGACTCAATTATATCATCTGAATCATCTTCCAGCGTTCCAGCAAGGTCAGCATGCACACGGGCCGAATCCAGTTCCAGCCAGTGCTGTTCTCTATAATCGAATTTCACATTTTCAACAATTGCTTTACCAGTGGAGAAGTCATAATAAACACGTGTTCGTTCAGTATAGCCGAGTACAGGGCGTTGAACCGTGACTTCCCAGATCAATGAATCTGATAACGTGTGGTAACCGCCCTTTTTCAGCAGATCGTTGTGCAATTGTGCCAACGCATGGGATTTTGTGACATCCGAAAATGCTTTTGCGGTTTGCGGATCCGAAACATCCACATCGCCGATTTCGATAGTTGCTGCAGGACCGCTCATGACATTTTCAATTTGGCTGATAGAACTTAACGTATTAAAAAGCGCAACATTCTGTTCTGTCGCTTTTTCCAGAGCCTGGTTATCCTCAACCTTTGTAGGATCTGTCGGAACTTTTTCGCAGCCGAAAAAAACTACGATTGCAAGCACTAATGAGAGGGTAACTTTGGTTGTTTTCATTTTTAACTCCAATTTTTATGAATGAATAATTGCTTCCACGGTGAAAGTGAAACAGATTAGTTGATAAATAAAAATTTGCATTTCATTTCTATTCCGCATTCAAAATCATTCGTTGCGCACTGTTTATCAACAGTTATGCCAGAAGAAAAAAATTGAGACCAACTATTTGTTTTCTAATAACTAAAATTCGTAAAAAATTTTGCAAAAACATCTTTCAGAACGTGAATTTAAACAACACCTGTAGCGTTTTCACCACAGCCACCTATCGTAGTTCGATTGGCTATAGCCATGTTAGCGTCACTTTTTTTGAGAAGCTTTCAATATTTTTCACAAATCTGTCAAAAGTAAGATGGATAATAGATCACAGGAATTCACAATACTTTTCTAAGGGAGTTATTATGAATGCCATACTCACTACTTTTTTACATGCTGTTCCAACAAATGGGGATGGAACCCAGCCACACCATTTTGCTGAAGAAAACCGTATCAACTGGGCAAATGCAGGTCTGCTGCCGAACACACCGCAAACCGCAGCGACAATCCTGGAAATAAACAAAATGCCGGGAAACAACGATACTGAACGGGTTCTCAACGGAATAAAAAAAGCACGCTCTGAACCCAAACCGGTGATGCTCTACTTCCCATCCGGAACCTATAAAATAACCAAACAAATCATTTTGACTTACCTCGATAGCGGGTTGATTTTTCAGGGTGACGGGGCGATGAAAACACAAATCGAAATGCAGGTCGGGAGCCAAAATTCAGGTTTCAGGCTGGATGGCAGGACAGTTGGTGATCCTGTCCTGCTCACGCGGGACGTTGAAAAAGGCCAGGACAAAATCAAAGAGGAGCTAAAGGACCATTTCACAGAAGGTGACTGGGTGCGCCTCTGCGAAGAAAACTTTAACGATGGATACCACGAAAACGGAGACACAAGCGGTCGATACGTCGGACAAATAACCCGGATAGTGAGTATCAATTCAAAATCCCTGACTCTAAAAGACGCAGCGACAAAAACCTATAAAGTCAGCAATAAACTCTGGCTACAAAAAATCGAGCCCATAACGAACATCGGCTTTGAAAACCTCAAATTTTATCGCAAGGATGGCAAGACAGGCGACAGCGGTGATGGCAATAATTTCCGTTTAGGCATAGCTGTCAACTGCTGGTTTAAGGGAATAAATTCAGAACTGGCATCCCGGCATCACCTCAACGTGCAGTGCAGCGCGCACATTCTCGTGAGGGGGTGCTACCTGCATCGTGCACGGAAATATGACGTAGGTTCTTTCGGTTGCGGTGTCGTCCTAGGTTCCTCAACGAGCAATTGTCTCATTGAAAATAATATTTTCCGCCGTCTGCGTCATGCCATGCTTTTGGGAACGGGAGCCAACAGCAATGTATTTACCTATAACTACAGCACCGAACAACATGCAACTTTGCATGGTTTCCCCTACTGGGACTCCGATCTGAATCTGCACGGCCGTTATCCTTTTGCCAATCTTTTCGAACACAATGATGTGACCTTCATCGAAACGGATAACACCCACGGGAATAATGGTCCGTTCAACACCTATGTTCGAAACAAAGTGCGTGGTTTCCGATTCAATCTCAATGCGAAAATCGCACTAAACAACACCCCCGACGTGAACCTTATCGGCAACGAATCGGCACGTTTCGGTAAGGATTTCATCTCCACTGGCTCAAGCTCAAATGTCGCGACAAATATTTATGGTATAGTGGAAGGAAATGTAATTTCACACAAAGAGGCCTACAGAAACAGAAAAATCCACGATGGAGCAGAAAATACGATTGCATCCTGTTTTTATACTGCACGACCAGAATTTTTAGCGGAAAACTATTCCTGGCCAACTATGGGCCCGGGCAGCTTGTCGAAAAATATCCCAGCGGTGGATCGTTACAAAGAGAAAGACAGAACCTGGTCCGATTTTATAACCCAAAAACCCCCGGACTAAACCGGTTTATTCATACATTGCATAGATTTAGCGATGGGCAACGGGTATTTTCTGCAATACTGAGGTCTGTGAATGAAACCGCCCAAATAAGACTACATTAAACTGAAATCTTTTTTAACTAAACAATGATGTTTTTCTGAGAAGTTGAATACTGGAAAATATTGATTATTCACCGCCTACAATCGTTGATAATAATATTAAGTTTATTAACCAGTTACACGATACTTAAATTATCAACAAGTAGACGGGAGCTCGAACCAAATTGAACGCACGATTCCAACGACTCAACTTCTCGGAAGAGTTTCGACATTTTATTTCCAAATGCCGCTCAAAACATCCGACACTTCGTGGGATGCTTGCGTGTTTATTCTCGCATTTATTCTTCTCAGGACTGCAAACAACCGACGGCTCCCCCCTAAAAACAAGACGACTTGACAATTTTTTCAGGACAGTCGAGTCTAAAAAAAGTGGTGAAATTAAAGTCGACCTTTGGAAAGCGCTACTAATTCCCTTTTTACTGTGGACTTTGCTCGTCACCCTCTCCCTCGTTTGGAATTTTACCTACATAAACAGTAACACTATTGAGCTCGCAAAAGACCGAGGTAACTCTTTTTTTAGGCAAATCGAACTGACCCGCCTTTGGAACGCACAGCATGGCGGCGTTTATGTTCCTGTTACCGAAAAGACGCAACCCAATCCTTACTTAAATGATCCTTCACGGGACATCGTTACGAGCGAGGGAATTCATCTGACGAAAATTAATCCTGCCTACATGACAAGACAGATCGCAGAAATCAGCAATCAACAAAACGACATTCTAGTGCACTTAACAAGTTTAGATCCAATTCGTCCTGAAAACTACCCGGATTCCTGGGAGGAGGCTGCACTTAAATCGTTTGAGAAGGGAGTGCGTGAAAAAATTGAACTTGTAAAACAGGATTCCGTGCATTTTTTTCGCTATATGGCTCCCCTTACAATGCAAGAATCGTGTATGCAATGCCACCATGAATCCGGCGTTCAGGTTGGTGCAACTCGAGGTGGAATATCGATATCGCTTCCTTCACAAAAAATGCTTGCAGCGCAAACGAAGAATAAGAAAAATCTCTTCATCCTGCATTTGGTGGTCTATCTTTTTGGTACCGCATGCCTCCTGTTTTTCCACAGTTATGCGAGTTTTCATTACACAGCTCTGGTGCAAAGCCAGAAAAAGGCCGCTCTTGCCTACCGTGACGCCCTTACCGGAATTGCCAACCGCCGACAATTTGAGGAGACGCTTGCATTGGAATGGCGGCGTGCGAAGCGTATTAATGCACCAATCTCAATGATTATGATCGATATTGATCACTTTAAAAATTTCAATGATACCTACGGGCACCAGGCCGGCGATGAGTGTCTAAAAAAAGTTGCCGCAGTTTTAAACAATACCGTGACAAGGCCGGGAGATTTGGTAGCACGTTATGGAGGGGAAGAATTCGCCGTTATACTCACAACAGGCAATCGTGGTGCATTGCTATTAGCGCAAAAAATGCGCCTGAAAATTTCGAAACTTCAAATTCATCACGAGCTCACGGAATCGGACAGGCACATCACGATCAGTCTTGGCGTTGCGACGCAATATCCAGCCAGTGAATCGAGTCCTGCAGAACTCATTGAAGAAGCGGACAAAGCATTGTATCGGGCCAAAAACGAGGGACGCAACAAAACCCGTTATCGCGGACGGGAACTGTACATGAGCTAAGTACCTTCAGGGCATACAATTTCCCTTTTGCTTTTTGAAATTTTTTCCCATTTTAAGCACCTCTCGAAATAAAAGATATAATTGTTATTAACATATTACCCAAGATTGGGGCTGAGTCAAAACATAAATAGCACGAAGGCGTCCCGCCGAGTGAAACGTGCGTTACGCTCAGCGATGACGCTTTCGCTCTATGAAAATAGATGTTTGGGTCAAAAATAATGTGTTTTGACACAGCCCCCATCTTCCACTTTGAGCGGTGCGGGAATAAAACAGGATAATTGTTATTCACATATTACTCGTAAGTTAGAATAAAGCAATGAGGGGACTTTTCAGGACAGAATCATGGTAAAACCACAAACAAACAGAAAACTCCCCAACTCACGCATCCAGCACAATGCTCCGCACTCCGGAATACTAAAATACTGGTTCGGCAGACTGTGCTTGCAAATTACCGGTTGGAAAATAGTAGATAATTTGCCCCCGGAGGGAAAATTCCTCATTGTTGGAGCGCCACACACCAGCAACTGGGATTTTCCCCTGGCGTTGTTAACAGTTTTTACTTTGCGTTTAAAAATAGCCTGGATGGGAAAGCATACCATTTTCCGTAAACCCTTTGGTGGTTTCATGCGCTGGCTCGGAGGAATCGCAATTAACCGGTCCTCTTCCAGCGGCGTGGTTGATCAGATAGCGGACAAGTTTAAAACATCGGAAAAATTAGTGCTTGCCCTTGCTGCCGAGGGAACACGCAAAAAGAGCGATTACTGGAAATCAGGGTTTTACTGGATTGCCCTCAAAGCGCAGGTTCCCATCGTCTGCGGTTACCTTGATTATCCAACCAGGGAAGCAGGATTTGGTTTATCTTTCATTCCGACGGGTGATATGAAAAAAGACATGGACAGGATTCGTGAATTTTTTTGTGACAAGCGCGGGAAAATTCCGGAGAATGCAAGCACGGTGCGGTTGCGGGATGAAGGTACTTAAAGGAAAATAAGAAATGTACGTAGTACAAGCTTTAGCTTGTTACAGCACCGGCAGACTAAAGCCTGAACTACATACCCATACACTCACTTTACCGCATCAACACACACTTTTGCGTCGCACTAAAACGCCCAGCTTGGATTTTCACAAAATAGACGCCCGAAGGCATGCCCTCAGCCTGCCAGATCAAGTTATGCACACCGGCAGTTTTCTGCACGTCTACTAATCTGTCAATTTCCTGTCCAAGCGTGTTGTAAACCACGATGCGCACATGTGCATCTCGTGGAAGATCATACTGAATCTGCGTTTGCGGGTTAAACGGATTTGGGAAAATCGGGTGAAGCTGGAATTGTTGCGGTAAAATAGAATTTTCAGTAGCGACGGTGGTGTTGGTTTTATGCATATATCCCGTATTCTGCGCATTGCCTCGGAATTTCGGCCAGGAGCTGTCGGCGAGGCCGCCGTTGTCGTCGAAGATTGCGTATAAATTTTTGTCGTTTGATCCTACGTATACCGTGCCATCTTTGCCGATTGCTGCGGAAGAGTGAATGGCATCCCGTGTTTGAAACATCCATTTGGATGTACCATCGGCATTTATTGCATATAGAAATTTATCAGAAGATCCAATAATAATGGTTCCATCAGCGCTGATAGTTGGCGTTGCTAAAACATCAGCATTTGTCTCGAAGTGCCACTTTTTAAAACCATCGGGATAAATAGCATAGATTCTATTATCATTAGAGCCAAAATAAATTATTCCATTCGAATCAATTACCGGGGAGCTTTCAATTAATTCTGATGCCACAAAATCCCATTTCTTTGTACCATTTGGATTGATAGCGTATAATTTACCATCATTTGAACCAACATAAATTGTACCATCACCGTCAATCGCAGGGGAAGACTTTATTGCTCCTTCAGTTTCAAAAGTCCAAATTAAGGTACCATAGGAAGTAATAGCATAAATTTTATTATCTGTAGATCCGATGTAAATATTTCCGGCAGTATCAATTGCAGCTGAAGACATCACTAAACCACCAGTGTGAAATTCCCATTTTTTATTTCCAGTTGAATCGATCGCATAAATTTTCTGATCGTGTGAACCAACATATACAGTGCCACTCACATCAATTGAAGGAGACGCACTAATTGATGCTTCAGATTCGAATTCCCATCTTTTCAAGCCATTTGGATTAATTGCGTAGAGTTTTTTTGTATAGGCACCGATATAAATAGTCCCATCCGCGCCAACTACCGGAGATGATTTTAGATCAGCACCAACATCAAATTGCCATTTTTCAACACCATCTGAGCGAATAGCATATAATTTATTGTCATCCGAGCCAATATAAATAGTGCCATCATCTGCTAATGCAGGAGACGAACGAAATTTATTTTCTGCAGAAAAATTCCATTTTTGTATTCCATCAGCCATTGTAAATTCTAAGCTTCTACCCGAATTATAAGTATTTCCGCGATATTTTGGCCAATGACCATTAGCAAGTCCATTTTCCAACGTTCGAACGGCATAGAGTTTGTGGTCATCACAACCAAAATATAATATACCGCCTGCCCCAATCGTAGGTGAAGATTGTATTTTATCATTTGCCTGAAAAATCCACTGGTCAACTCCGTTTGAATCGAGTGCATAAAAATTGTAATCATCCGAACCAAAATAGATATTCCCGCTACTTCCGAGTAGAGGAGAAGTTCGAATTTGACCATTTGTTTTGTATTGCCAATTTAACGATCCGTCAGGATTAACAGCATAGAGCGTACTATCACTGCTTCCAACATAGACTATTCCGTCTAATCCAATTGTTGGTTCAGAATTTACAGAACCCCCTGTCAAGAAATACCATCTGCTTGTTCCATTTTGATTAACCGCATACAACTTACTTGCACCCACATAGACGATTCCATGACTATCAACTACAGGTGATGTTATCGATTCACCCACAGTGCCAAATTTCCATTTAATTGTGCTATCCTGCTTCACCGCATAAAGCACATTATTATCAGTCCCAAAATACACTGTACCTTCACTATCAACAACTGGGGAGGTCACAATATTATCCCTCAATTGAAATAAAGTTTTTGTCGATCCGTCAGGATTAATCTTATGCAGACTATTTTTTGTGGAAAAATATACCGAACCATCCCAACCAATAGCGGGGGAATTCTTAATATCAGAATCCATTTTGAGTTCCCATTTCTTAACACCATTTTCTGAAATGGCGTAAAATTTATCCGATACTACATAAACTGTGCCATCTAAATCTATTACAGGAGATGATTTGATTCGATCACCTGTAACAAACTCCCATTTTAAAGATCCATCATTATGAATTGCATAAAGACTTTTCGAATTTGATCCAATATAAATTGTACCATCGCTGCCTATTGCGGTTGAAGAATTTACAATATCACCGGTATCAAATTCCCAAATTTTTAAGCTATCAGGATTTATTACCCAAACTGAAGCTGATGAAATGCCATCGTCACCATCAGTTACAGTTAAAGAAAGACGATATTTTAGGCCTACGTATGCGTATGGTATCGTTACAGAGATAACAGCAGATGTAGAATCCGTTAAAGTCGCGGGATAAACACTGGGTTGCTCCACAATCTGCCACAGGTAAAATAATCCATCACCATCAGGATCAAATGAGTCTGTGCCATCTAATGAAATTGTTCGATCATGAACGTAAATTTCTCTATTAGAGACTCTGGCTTGAGGACAATTTTCATTAAAAAAACTTGATTGATCATTATTCAAGAATCTGGGCCATGCACTTTCCGCCAAGCCTCTACATTCAGTTTTTAAAGCGTAAAGCCTGCCATCCTCTGATCCAAAGTATAAAGTACCTTCGGGACCAATTGCTGGAGATGTTTCTACGAAATCATTTGTTGTGTATATCCATTTTGTTGTACCGTCATTATTAATTGCATATAAATTTTTGCTGTTGCAAAAAAAGATGGTTCCACTTGCACCGATAGCGACGGAAGATCGAACGTCCCATTCTGCACTATATGACCATTTTAAAATTCCATCAGGATTGAATGCATAGAGTTTGGCATCATCAGAACCGATATAAACTGTCCCATCACTTCCAATAGCAGGAGATGATCCAATCAAATCACCAGTTTTAAATTTCCATTTTTGAGTCCCATATTCGTCCAACGCATAAAAAGTACTATCGAACGATCCAAAGTATATTGTGCCATCTCTGTCGATAGCCGGCGATGAATACACATATCCCTTTGTTTGAAAAGACCACTTTTTAGTTCCATTTGGATTTATTGCATATAGTTCATTTTGATCATTTGCTGTGCCAATGTAAATCGTACCATCTGGGCTCAGCGTAGGTGAAGATGAGGAAAAATCCCCTGTTTCGAATTCCCATTTCAGGGTACCATCTGGATTAAACGCATATAGTTTTCCATCCTGTGCTTTAAGATAAATTGTACCATCGATGCCAACCGTTGGACTTGAATAAATAGCTTCACCAGTAACATAGCTCCATTTTATTGTACCATTTGAATTTACTGCATATATTTTTTTATCCCAGGATCCAAAATAAATAGTCCCGTCCGGGCCAATGGCTGGTTTCGAATTTATAGCACGCTCCGTTTGAAATTCCCATTTTTTAGTCCCATCTGGATTCACAGCATAGAGTTTTGTATCATACGAACCAAAATAAATGGTCCCATTTTGGTCAATAGCAGCGGATGAACGGACACGTCCCTCTGTTAAATATGTCCATTCTAATGATTCCATTGGATGAGGTAGACTACCGGAGTTGCTTACACTTCCAAACAAATTATTACTAGAGAATAAAGCGATAACAATTATGTAGGTTAATATTACCGGGATTGGGGATTTCATAATCTGATCCTTTTACAAATTTAAATATACCATACCGCATAATTAATAATAATGCACTTCCAAAGTTTCTAAGATTAGATTAAACAACACGTCTTATGATTAAAAAGACATTCACAAACCAAGAAATGAATATCTCGTCTTTTTGTTGTTACCTCCAATATCGAATTAACGCAGACATCAAGGCTAACAGTAAGACATTATCTAACAGGTATATCGTGAAAAAGAATTGCTCAATTTACATCTTGTTTTTTTATATGGACTCGGAATATCTTTCAATTTTCATCATCTACCCTTTGTTTTTTTCCAAAAAGACACTTATACTTACAACCTTGATAGTGTAATAGAACGCATCCCTTTTCTATGTTATCGAAATATTTCCGGAGCAAACAGGAGGAATTTACGTGTCTACTCTCACTGACAGCAAGGGGCGGATTATCCGCAAGGGACCGTACCCTGAACTCACAGCGCATGCCATTTTGGTTGGCTATTTTCTTGGTATACTCATCGCGCTGAGCATTGGCTATGCTGCGCTTATTCTCGGCTTCTCCATCGAGGGAAGCGAACTGGCGGCGATTCTCGGTTTCGGTATTTTACGCGGCTTGATGGGCCGCACCAGCATCGTTGAAAACAACATCAACCAGACCGTAGCGAGTGCTGTTAACAGCGCTTCCGCGGGTATGATGTTTTCTGTTCCGGCACTCTTTATTTTGCAACAGACGGATTTTAACGCCGTTGTTATGGTGTTCTCCTGTATTGCCGGCGGCATTCTCGGGGTTGCCTTCATCATTCCGTTACGCAAGCAAATGATCGATTTCGAGCGACTCACCTACCCGGGTGGCGTTGCGGTTGCCACGATTTTGAAATCCCCAGGCGCGGGTATTCGCAAGGCGATTTATCTGATTGCCGGTGCAGGTTTGAGTGCGTTGGTGCACTTTATCAGCCAAACGACCGGCTTTGAAAACTGGGATTTAGGCAGTTTAATCGGCATGCCGGAATACATGAATGGCATCTGGTATATCTCGTTGATGACGATAGGCGTCGGCTACATCGCCGGCAAAGGCGGTGTGTTTTTTATCATCGGCGGTTATATTTGCTACTGGATGCTCGCCCCTGCTCTTTCCGGTTTGGGTTTGTTGCCAACACCGGAGATGCTCGAAACCGCCGGGCAAAGCATGCCGGGTTATTTACGCCTTTCCCTCTTCCGTCCGGTTGGTATCGGCATGCTCATAGGTGGCGCACTGACGGGCATCGCGTTGGCATTACCGCTTATTATCAGTGCGATTAAAAGCATGCAGACGGCTTCAAAAATGAAAACGGCCGTATCCAAAGATGAAATGCCAATCAAACTTTTATATATCGGTATTGCCGGCGCCACTTTACTGCTTTTCATCATTGCAATTAATTCAACCGCTGAAATGGGCATTATTCGCGGTTCCCTCATGGCATTGTTAGGTACCGTGTGGATTTGGGTTGCCGGTGTCATCCTTTCCGAATGTATTGGACGTACAAACTGGTCACCTTTAAGTGGGATGACACTGATTGCGGTAACAATTCTTATCATCATCAGTCATGGGTTGGGTGACCATGCGGCAATCATTTCTTCCATCATGGTCGGTGCGGCTGCGTGTGTTGCTATGGCGCAGGCAACCGATTTAATGCTCGATTTGAAAACGGGATATCTCGTCGGTGCATCACCACGACAACAGCAATTTGGGCAGTTTTCCGCAACCTGGTTGGGCCCGATCGTCATCATGGCTTTAATTTTCGTGCTGCACAATGCCTATGGACTTGGCAGCGAACGTTTACCCGCGCCCCAGGGCCAGGCCCTCGCTTCGATGATCGATGGCATTTTAGGTGGTGAAGTTCCAGTGCAAAAATACATTGCTGGAGCAGGTCTTGGCGCCGTTCTCAGTATGGTTGGCATCGGCGGCCTGGGAATTCTCGTCGGGCTGGGATTCTATTTGCCCTTCAATATCGTTTTGACCTACAGCATCGGCAGCCTGGCCCGTGTGGTGAGTGATTGGAAAATGGGGCACCGTTTTAGTGAGGAAGTTGGTATTCCTGTCGCTGCAGGATTAATTGTCGGTGAAGCGTTGGTTGGTGTTGGCTTCGCAATATATTATATATTTACAGCCGCCTGACAAAGGAGAACAGGAAGATGAAAATAAAATGGATTGGGTACCTGCTTTTTACCGTCGGTGTTCTCGGTGGTTCACTCATAAGTGTTTTGGAAGTGCTTGCCGTGCAATGGGGCAATTTTATCGCATTGATAGTCATTGCGTTGCTCGGTATTTTTATTGTTCGGCGCGAAATCAACAAAGAAAGTACACACGAAGGCAAGCTGGCTGGCAATATTCAGGATATCAGCGAGAGCCTTGAAAAGATCGTTGCAGAGGTAAAAGCAATAAACAGCAGTGGCGAAGATGCGAATCCCTACGAAATTCATAAAAAAATTGACGATAACTTACCAGACTATTTCGAAACCTTTGTGAAAGCCCGGGAAAGTATCGGGCACGTGTATGGCTTGCAAGCTTACGCGGAAGTAATGAGCAGCTTTGCAGCGGGTGAACGGTATATCAACCGTGTATGGTCAGCTTCAGCGGATGGTTATATCGATGAAAGCCTGGAATATCTTAATCGGGCAGAAGAGCAATTCGCGGATGCGCGGGAGAAATTCAAGGCGCTTAAATGATAGGCCCGCGAAATGCGCTAAATACGCAAAAAATTGATTCATTCGGATAGAACGAATTTTGGATTAACAGACAACTGTAATTTATAATTGCAAAAAAATTAGGGGGATTTTTTAATGGCTGAACTTATTTATCCGGTTGAAAGTTATGCTATAATGGGAGCTTGTTTTGAAGTGTACAAAGAAATGGGATGTGGTTATACTGAGCCTGTTTATCAGGAATGTCTTGAACTTGAATTTGGAATGCAAGGAATTCCAGTTTCTTCACAGGAACAAATTGGTTTAACCTATAAAAATCATGAATTAAAGAAAAAATTTATTCCGGATTTTATTTGTTTCGAAAAGATCATTTTGGAAATTAAAACCGTTTCAGCCATGCAAGAGAAGCACGAGTCCCAGGTATTAAATTATTTAAATGCAACTGGTTATAAATTAGGATTGCTTGTAAATTTTGCGCATTATCCGAAAGTTGAATACAAGCGTTTAGTGAACACTAAAATGAAATTATAAATCTATCCCAGAAAGATGCGAGAATAGCAAAAATCTCCTTTCGCGATTTTCGCACCTTTCGCGGGCAAAAAAAGAGAATAACCATGGAACCAACCTATTTTATTTGGGATATTAGCCCGGAAATTACCTCGATCGGGCCGATTAGTCTGCGCTGGTACAGCCTGTGTTTTATGCTGTCCTTTCTCATCGGCTTGTTCATTATGCGCAAAATTTTTATCAAAGAAGGGAAAAACCTGGCTGATCTGGATCCGCTCTTCATACATATGATGCTCGGTACGGCGATTGGCGCACGCCTCGGGCACTGTTTATTTTACGATCCCATGTATTATCTAAGCAATCCACTGGAAATTTTTAAGGTTTGGGAAGGCGGGCTTGCCAGCCACGGCGGCGCCATTGGCATTCTCTTCTCCCTTTGGCTTTACGCACGAAAACACAAAGACCAACCGCTGATGTGGGTATTCGATCGGCTAGTCATTCCCGCCGCACTTGGTGGATTTTTCATTCGATTAGGCAACTTCTTTAATTCCGAAATCCTTGGTACTCCCACAGATGTCCCCTGGGCGATTATTTTCAAACGATTTGATATGATTCCACGCCACCCGACAATGCTCTACGAGTCCGTCGGTTATCTGGTAATTTTCGTTTTTCTGGTTCAGGTTTACAGGCATTATGACGGAAAAATTCCCCGGGGACTCACATTCGGTTTATATTTCCTGCTCATTTTCGGTTGGCGTTTTTATGCAGAATTTTACAAAGTACGGCAAGCTGCTTTTGGTGAAGATTTTTTCCTGAGTGTTGGCCAAATACTCAGTATTCCGGCAATTTTAATGGGTGCGTATTTTGTGTATAAGGCCGTATGGAATCCTATAATACCAGCCCCTGCACAAACGCAATCTCGATCATCAAAAAAGCGCCGAAAATAATACTCAGGGTGGCAGCAGCGATTTGTACATAATTAAACCAACTTTCCAGTCGTTTATGCGCCACAACAAAGGGAATACTAAGCAGGACACTCATGAGCATCATGCCACCAATTGAGCCGATGCCGAAAACAGCAATGTAAACCACAGCCCAAAAACTGGAGTTAATCGTGGCAAGCACCACCA
This sequence comes from Deferribacteres bacterium, assembly GCA_020633655.1. Classification (GTDB taxonomy): domain Bacteria; phylum Zhuqueibacterota; class Zhuqueibacteria; order Zhuqueibacterales; family Geothermadaptataceae; genus Bioreactorimicrobium. Next base: position 160,941 of record JACKDF010000005.1, on the reverse strand, counting down.
GCATAAGAGCTGCTGAACCTGCAAATCCATGAACCAAACCAATGAACAGCGAACGACCACGATAACTGTGGTCGTGGTGCCAATTATCTACCGTCCCGGAGGTACGATTTATATCCTCAAGTGTATGTATGTGGGGGTGAATGTGGCGGTAACCATCATGGGTGTGTTCGTGTAAATGAAAAAAATTCCTGTTCCGCAATTTGAAAATTAAATTCACTCCAAGATAGACCAGCATGATTCCCACCAAAAATTCCAAAAATAAAGCTACTTTTTCCGGAAGCTGAAATTGAAAGGCAATGACAAAAATCCCCAGCAATAAAAGCGCAGCCGTATGTCCAATTCCCCACAAAATGCCTATCTTCGATGCCTGTTTCCAGTCTTTACTGCGGGAAACAATTGTCGTAACAGCTACGAGATGATCAGCATCGAGGGCATGTTTAATTCCAAGAAAAAATCCCAAAGAAATAATCGCCCAGATTGATGTATCCATCGCTATAATACTCCAAAACAAACTGGTAAATTCGTAATGTACACAATAAACGCCACTTCCATACTCAATAAAATGCCGGTGAAGATACAATCGGAATCGACAAATTGCTATATTTTTTTCTTCCATACAAAATGGGATTTTTTCCGAATTCATCCGTTTAAAATATAAAAGAGAATGAAAAAAATAAAAATACGAAACTCCATTTGCTTTGCTTAACCGCTTATTTTTCAAAAGCCACAACATCAGAAAGATAATAATAACAAAGCAATTCCAGAAAATAGGTTAGGATTTAAAGGATTAACGGTTATTTTAAATAAAACAATTACAAAAAAGTAAGTATGAAACATCAAAGTCAGCCCACTTTCATCTGATCATTACAAACAAATCCCAATATTATGCGCACGAATTTAATTTCATCAATACTATTTATGAATGGGCTGAATTACGACTTCCAGATACCGTCCACCTTGGAATATTTCACCATTGCGCATTTGGTAATTCAACAGGAGTTTATGTATGGAGCATTTCACTGCAAAAAACCAATACGGAAAAGAAGGACCAAACGGCGGAGGAATTTTTAAAAAAGATTATCCCTTTAAAATCCCCAACATTCTGCAATACAAAGCCTATTCGCTACATAATTTTCGTAAAATTCCACAAATGTGCGACCTCCCTGAAAAATTGAAATTTGAAATAGAAGTTGTCGCCCAGGTTTTCCCCTTTAAAACAAACACTTACGTCATAAATGAATTAATCAATTGGCACAATATACCTAACGATCCTATTTTTCGACTCACTTTTCCACAAAAAGAGATGTTACTTCCGCATCATTATGATAAAATTTCAAAATTACTTACTTTAGGCGCTGAAAAAGAAGTTATTGATAAGGTTGTTGATGAAATACATGAAGAGCTTAATCCACATCCGGCTGGGCAGATGGAACACAATGTACCGCTGCTGGAAGATGAACGCCTTTCTGGCTTGCAGCACAAATACAGAGAAACAGTCTTATTTTTTCCCAGCAAGGGCCAAACATGCCATGCATATTGCTCCTTCTGTTTCCGTTGGCCACAATTTACCGGCAAGGATGAATATAAATTTGCCATGCGTGAAACATCCTTGCTCATTGAATACCTGAAAAGGCATCCCGAAGTCTCAGATGTGCTCGTAACCGGTGGGGATCCGATGATCATGAATTCACGTAGCTTGCGCCATTATCTTGAGCCATTGATCCATGCTGACCTGCCAAGCCTGCAGACGATACGTATTGGGACGAAATCTCTCGGATTCTGGCCTTACAAATACCTGCACAGCCTTGAGTCAGAAGAAGTGTTAAGCCTGTTTCGAAAAATTGTTGACTCCGGCAAACACCTCGCGATCATGGCTCATTTCACACATCCACGTGAATTAAGTACACCCGCCGTTCGAGCGGCTATCAAACGGATCCGCAGCACAGGTGCTGTAATTCGTACACAGTCCCCCGTCCTGCGCCACATAAACGATGATCCGGATATTTGGGCACGGATGTGGAAATTGCAGGTGAAACTAGGCTGTGTTCCTTACTATATGTTTGTTGTCCGCAACACCGGTGCACAACACTATTACGGTCTCTCCCTTGAACGAACCTATGAAATTTATCAGGAGGCAATCCAACAGGTAAGCGGATTAGCACGCACTGTTCGAGGGCCAAGCATGTCAGCAATGCCCGGAAAAGTACACATAACCGGGCTTTTTGATATAAAAGGCGAAAAAGTTTTCGGGCTGAATATGTTACAGGCACGGCGTCCTGACATCGTTATGCAACCCTTCTTTGCAAAATACAATCCTGAGGCAACCTGGCTGGATGAACTCAAACCGGCATTTGGTGAGAAAAAATTTCCCTTTGAATAAATAAAAACGGGCACAACGAAAAGTGTATCGGAGTCAAAATCGGTACACCATTTCGTTTATATAACTGGACATTACAACGAATTTCAGTATATTCTTAAACGAAATTTCAATTCAGACAGACTATATTCATAATTCACTTTCGATAATTTCCATACCAAATACCGAGAAAGCTTATGAAATCACTAAAACGCCCCTATTCCATTTTTATCTTACTTGGGCTGCTCGCATGTGCCGGACAAAACGAACAGACTGGTTCATCGATTGTCCATCCTGAAACTGCAAAATCGATTTCTAATGAACTCGCTCCAGCACCGGATATTACAATCGGCACGCTTGAAAATGGCATAAAATACTATATCAAAAAGAATGCAAAACCGGAAAAACGTGCCGAGCTTCGACTCGTTGTAAATGCCGGCTCGATTCTGGAAGAGGATGATCAGCTCGGCCTGGCACATTTTGTCGAACACATGGCATTTAACGGCACAGAAAAATTTGCCAAACAGGAACTCATCGATTATCTCGAACTTATCGGCACACGCTTTGGCGCCGATCTGAATGCCTCCACCAGCTTTGATGAAACCATTTATAAGTTGCGCGTACCTACCGACAGTTTGGAAATTCTCGAACAAGCATTTGAGATTCTCGAACAATGGGCACACGCGGTCAGTTTTGATTCGCTGGAAATCGAAAAAGAGCGCGGCGTGGTAATTGAAGAGTGGCGTACTGGTCGTGGCGCCAACGCCCGTATGATGGATAAACAACTACCCATTATTTTGAAAGATTCCCATTATGCCGACCGCTTGCCGATTGGCTCAAAAGAAAGCCTAGAGACTTTTCCCCGTGACAGACTTGTACAATTTTACAAAGACTGGTATCGACCGGATTTGATGGCGGTCATTGCAGTTGGAGACTTTGATAAAACCCACATCGAAGCGCTGATCAAAGAGCATTTTAACGGTGTTCAAAATCCTGCTAAAGAGCGCCCAAGACCGTCGTATCCGATTCCGGACCATAAAGAGAAGCTCTATGCCATTGCAACGGATCCTGAGGCTGCACAAACTCTCATTCAGGTCATTTATAAGCATTCGGTACGGCCTGAAGGCACAGAAGAAGAATACAGAAATGGCATAGTTGACCGCCTTTACAACACCATGTTGAACAATCGCTTCGGTGAAATTGTGCAAAAGCCCAATCCCCCGTTGATCATCGCCCAATCAATGTATGGCAATTTGCTGCGTACAAAGGATATGTATGCTTTCGTCGCACTGGTCGCCGAGGATAAACTCACCACTGGGCTTGAGGGATTGCTTACAGAAGCGGAGCGAATCAAACAATATGGCTTCACGGAAACCGAACTGGAACGCGAAAAAACAAATCTATTGCGCGGAATGGAAAATGCCTGGCAGGAAAGGGAGAAAACCAATTCCGGGGCATACGCGGCAGAATATATTCGCAATTTTCTCGGTGGCGAGCCCATTCCCGGAATTGATGCCGAATATGAGATGTATAAAAAATTTCTTCCCGGGATCACAGTTGAGGAGGTAAATCAATTAGCACAGCAATGGATTACGGAAGAAAACCGTGTCGTCACGGTAAATGCGCCGGAAAAAGAGGGGATCGTCATTCCCACGGAAGCAGCGTTTAATGCAGTTTTCGACGCGGTCAAAGGCCAAAATATTGAACCCTACATTGATGAAGTGGCCGGTATCGGCCTGATGACTGCACCGCCGGAAGCCGGACGCATCGTCATCACACGCAAAAACAAAGAGCTGGATATAGCAGAGATGCGTCTCGGCAATGGTATTCGTGTGTTTCTGAAACCAACGGATTTTAAGGAAGATGAAGTTCTTTTTAGTGCCTACAGTCCCGGCGGCACATCGTTGATTTCAGACAGAGATTACATTGCTGGTTCAACTGCCGCTACAGTCGTAGAAAATGGTGGATTGGGTGAATTGGACCAAATCCAGTTGGAAAAAATACTCGCCGGTAAAGTGGTCAGCGTTTCGCCGTACATCAACGAGTTAGAGGAAGGATTAAGTGGCAGTGCATCCCCCAAGGATTTGGAAACGCTATTCCAGCTCATTTATCTCACTTTTACAGCACCACGTGAAGATAGTATCGCATTTGTCGCCTACAAACAGCGCCTGCAGGAATACATCGCAAACATGAAAGCAAGCCCCGAATCCGCGCTGCAGGATACATTGCAGGTCACCCTGGCCAACTACCATCTCCGCGCTCAGCCTGTGGATGAAGCTTATTTCGCGAAAATGGATCTACAGACTTCCTTCGATTTTTATAAAAACCGTTTTGCCGATGCCGGCGACTTCTCCTTCTTTTTTGTTGGAAATTTCGACCTGAAAATAATGAAGCCACTCATCAAAACTTATCTTGCCAGTCTGCCTGCACTTGACAGAAAGGAAAGTTGGAAAGATGTCGGTATGCGTTCTCCGAAAGGAGTAATTCAAAAGGTTGTCCGAAAAGGCAAAGAGCCGAAAAGTCAAACGAGTATCGTATTTACCGGACCGTTTGAATGGAGTCGTCAGGCGCGCTATAACCTGCAGGCAATGGTCAATGTTTTGAGCATTATGTTGCGGGAACGTGTGCGGGAGGATTTGGGTGGCACTTACGGTGTTGGTGTTAATGCGAGCTACTCCGACAAACCTGACACCAGTTACAGCATTCGCATTGGTTTTGGTTGCGATCCTGAGCGCGCGGAAGAATTAACAGCAGCGATTTTCGAAGAAATTAACGATTTAATAGTGAATGGCCCCAGCGAGAAAAACCTGTTCAAGGTTCAGGAGACGCAGCGTCGTGAATATGAAGTATCCCTCAAACAAAACCGTTCCTGGCTGACATGGCTGGAATTTTATGATGAACATGGCGAAGAGGCGAACGAAATTTTTAACTATCCCAACATTGTGGATAATCTCAATGCGGCTACTGTTCAGGAAACTGCGAAAAAATATCTTAATTTGAAAAATTACGTGCAGGTGAGGTTAATGCCTGAGGAGTGAAACTTAAAAATGATGGGGCTGTGTCAAAACACATTATTTTTGACCCAAACATCTATTTTCATAGAGCGAAAGCGTCCTCGCTGAGCGTAACGCATGTTTCACTCGGCGGGACGCCTTCGTGCTATTTATGTTTTGACGCAGCCCCCATCATTTTTATTTGAACCTTCGTTTCTGTATAACCATCATTTTTTTATAACCACCGCTTTTTTAACTCGTTTGTGCTGCAATTCCTTTAAATCAGCTTAAAATCAATAGCCAAAAAATTCCGGCAGCCAGGTACTGAGTTCAGGAATATAGGTAACCAGCATCAGCGTAACGATCATTGCGATATAGAATGGAATTAATGGTTTCACCAGTTTAGCAATGGTCGTCTCCCCTATTCCGCACCCGAGAAAAAGAACACTTCCCACCGGCGGTGTGCACAAACCAATACAAAGGTTCAGCACCATAATGATACCAAAGTGCAGCGGTGCAATACCAAGCTCCATCACAACCGGCAGGAAAATCGGTGTAAAAATGAGCACAGCCGGCGTCATATCCATGAACGTCCCAACAATCAGGAGCAAGATATTGATGATGAGCAACACGACGATGACGCTGTCTGTCATCCCGATCAGGGATGCGCTGATATTCTGTGGTATGTTTTCGTAAGACAAAATCCAGGACATTGCTTTTGATGTGCCGATGAGCAGCATTACAATTGCCGTGGTCTCAACAGATTTCAATAAAATTCCGGGGATATCGCGCGTTTTTATCTCGCGATAAATGAAAGCCAGTACCAGGGAATAAACCACAGCCACGGCGCTGGCTTCTGTTGCTGTAAACATGCCAGCGATGATACCACCAATGACGATGACAATAAGGAGCAGGCTGGGAATAGCGTCGAATAATTTCTTTATAGCATAGGAAATTGGATAACGCTCACCTTTTGGATATTTTTTTATTATTGCAGTAATCGCTGCGACAACCATAAGGCCGAGCCCAACGATGAGTCCCGGAATGTAACCGGCAATAAACAGCGCCGCAATGGACACCCCGCCGCTCGCCAGTGAATAAATAATGAGAATATTGCTCGGTGGAATCAATAAGCCGGTTGTTGAGGCTGTAACGGTCAAGGCTGTATTAAAATTTTTATCGTATCCTTCCTTGTTCATTGACGGTATCATGAAACCGCCAATTGCCGAGGTTGCTGCCGCAGCGGAACCGGAAATAGCGCCAAAAAACATGCAGGCGACGATGTTTACATAGGCCAGACCACCAGGGAATACCCCGACAATCACCTTAGCAAAATCGATCAATCGCCGGGCGATGCCACCTCTGCCCATTATATACCCGGACAAGATGAAAAAAGGGATTGCCAGCAAGGCAAAGCTATTGATTCCCGTCGCCATCTGTTGTGCGACGGTTGTAATTGCTGGTCCGGGAGCAATGGTAAACAGCATAGTGAGAATGGTGGAAATGCCAATTGCCAAAGCAATAGGTACATTTAATGCAAGGAGTATAACAAAACTTATGATAAGCACGATTACGGATATTTCCATTTAATCAACCTCCCTCAATCTACTGAACTTACACTGTGAGCCTGAACATCATCATATGCACCACCAAGTGCCCGGACAATAAAAACAATTGAATAATACATCATAAGAATTCCCGTGAGTGGCAGGACCATGTAAACGTAACCCATTGCAATACCCAATGCCGGGGATATTTGATTGAGCTGTAAGGTCAGCAACACGAGCTTCATTCCGCCAATGACGAGTACGATAAGCGCAAACAACAAAACAATCGTATAAATCGTAATCTCGGAAATCCGGCGTTTTGTACCCGTTAACTTATGCGTTAAAATATCGATGCCAAGATGTGCACGTGTGTACAAGGCATAACTTGCGCCCAGTAGCCCTATCCAGATCAGGAGAAAGCCGGCAAGTTCTTCAGTGAACGAGCTCGGATCCCGCATCACAAAACGCGTAAAAATCTGCCAGGTCACATCGATGACAATGAGTGCCATGAGCACTGTGAGAAATTTCTCCAGAATGCTGGTAATTATCTGCGTTAATTTTTCCATACTCATACCTATTGTATTGCGTTAATTTCTTGAATTAGGTCGTAAATTGAAGTTCCTTTATAGGAATCGTGCATCCCTTGCACAGCTTGCATAAAGGGCGTTTTATCCGGATTGATTACTTCGACACCCGCTTTCGTTACCTCAGCGAAGGCTACATCGCAGGCATCTTTCCACAACTTTTTCTGGTATGGAACAGACTCATCAACAGCTTCCTGCAACCATTCCTGTTCCTGTTCGGTCAAACGATTCCACACCACTGTACTCATAATAAGAATATCCGGCACAGCTGTGTGTTCATCGAGGCTGTAGTACTTGCAGACTTCATAATGTTTCGAGAGATAAAAGCTGGGTGGGTTATTCTCGGCGCCATCGACAACGCCCTGCTGCAAGGCGGTATAAAGCTCGCCCCAGGGAATCGGCGTTGCGGAACCACCGAGAGCCTGCACCATTTTCACCGAGGTAATACTTTTCATCACGCGTATTTTCATACCTGCGAGATCTGCAGGCTTTTCTATGGGGCGTTCCTTTGTGTAGAAACTGCGGCTACCGGCGTCATAATAACACATGCCGCGCAAATAAAAAGGCTCGCCCGACAACAGCAATTGCTTTCCGATTGGTCCATCGAGAACTTTCCAGCGATGCTCGTCATCGCGGAATACATACGGAATGCCGAATATTTTCATTTCCGGGACAAAGGCTTCCAGTGGCGCTGTGGAAACCTTGGTCATCGCCAAGCTGCCAATTTGCAGAAGCTCAATCAGCTCGCGCTCATTGCCCAATTGCCCGCCAGGGTAGATGTCCACACGCATTTTACCGCCTGATTTTTCGGCAACTTTCTGCGCCATGTAGACCATGCCTTTGTGAACAGGGTGCGTCACATCGAGGCTGTGAGCAAGTTTTACAACCGTTACACTACTCTCACTTTGGCAGGCGGAGAAAAGAAAAACCAGAATTATTAAATGGAAAAATAGTGATTTTTTCATGCGCATTCCCGCGTTTAATTATATAGATTTCTGAATTTTTGTCACAAGAGTCGGGACAATACTTTCCCACATCACCGGTAAAATATGAATGCCACGAACGCCGTTTATTTGTTTGAGTGAATCGATAATTTCTACGGCGATTTTAAGACCTACCTCCTGCGGTTCGCTCGCATTGTGCATGCGATCAATGTATTCCTGACTGATTTTCATGCCCGGTACATTTTTACGCATGTAAAGCAGTGTTTTCACGGACTTCACAGGCATCACTCCGGCAAGGATCGCGCATTTCTCATGCACGCCAAAAGAAACAACCTTTTGCATCCATCGGGAAAACAAGTCCAGATCAAAAACGGGTTGTGTTTGAATAAAATTGGCGCCAGCAGCAACTTTTTTTTGCAGGCGAATCACACGCATTTCCAGGGGCGGTGCAAAAGGATTCGCCGCAGCGCCGATAAGAAAATCTGGTGCTTTTTTTATTTCTTTCCCGGAAAGCAAATAGCCGGCATTCAATTGTGCCACTGTTGCAATCAGCTGAACAGAATCAAGATCAAACACGCCTTTGGCTTCCGGCTGGTCACCAAATTTCTGGTGATCGCCTGTCAGACACAACACATTTTCGATGCCCAGAGCTGCAGCGCCAAGTAAATCACTTTGTATAGCAAGCCGGTTTCGATCCCTGCAGGTCATCTGCATGATTGGCTCCACACCTTCTTCTAACAAGATTCTCGCAGCGGCAATGCTTGATAAACGAACAACGGCACTCTGGTTGTCGGTGATATTTACTGCATCCACATGGCCTTTGAAATGAGCTGCTTTCTCCCGGATAGCCAGATCATCGCAACTTTGTGGTGGACCGATTTCACCACAGAGGATAAATTCTCCACTTGCTATTTTCTCTCTCAGTTTCAGGGGATGCATCCATTCTTATTGGATTGATGGCATTAAGTAACGTAATCTGCTCTATTTTAAGCCACAAGATTGGGGGCTGTGCCAAAACATGTAATGCGACATTCATGTCGCTCATTTTTGAGCCTAAATTTACGACATAAATGTCGAGTTACGCTCATAAAATCATGTTTTAACCCAGCCCCATCGCTCACCTTGATCATTTTATGAATAAAGCACGTGAAGTTTATAGTGGAGACTTTTAGTCTGTTTAAGAACTATTCTGCCAGAAACAAGGCTGAAATCTTCACTCCAAACCAATTCATTCTTTTCCCGCAAACCAGATCGGTGGATCAATGCGTCTTTTAAAAACGTTGACCCAGGCTGCGGTCCCTTCCAAATCCCAGTTGTGAATTTTATTGAATTTCAATAGCAGACGCATGCGACTAAACAATTGCGATCGGCGGTAAATAGTATACCAGACACATTTTCGGTCGCGGTACACCTCACAGGAACCATCTTCTCCCGTGCCGCCACACGGGCCGTTGCGCATTTTCTTTGGGCAGCGCTGGCTGCACACAAACGCGGTTGAGGACAAAACACATTCACCGCAATGCTGGCATCCGAACAAGGGCACTTTCACCAGGTCTTCAAAAAACAGTAAAAAGCGTGAGACTTTGCGTTCACCAGTCGAAATCGGGGATTTTTGCAATGTGGCTATATTTTTCCGCATCAGTTGATTCCCCTTCCTTAGGAATAATACATCATCACTCGCATCACAGCGTCGAAGCCTTCGAGTTGCAGTACATCTTTCAGGCATAACATAGCGGGATGATCCTTATCCAAAAGCTGGTACTTCCGCTTTACCGACCCGATGACCATGTTGAATCCAAAGGGCATGGCCATGGTGAGAAAGGCGCTTTCCAGAGGGCCTTTCAACGGCGAACCGTCGGGCATTTTCGGTGGCAGCATAACCGTAAAATTGCTCAATCCGACAGACATATTGAGTCCGGCAAGATCTTCGTCCTCATGAATCATTTTTATACTCTCCATGAGCCGTTTGAAATTTCCTTCAGAATCGCTGCCAAGGGGTATGATACCGGGATCAATAATGAGTTCGTTATTGGCGACATCACCCACACGTTCACGGGCAATACGCACCATACGTTTTGCTGTACCATAGGTTTGCGCAGCAGTCTTGTTCATCCCGACGGCACCACTTTCATTTGCACCTTCGGTTGCCAGCAATATGGGTACAAACGGCTGTGTTTTATAAAGATCAAACATTTCCAAACGCGCTTCGGAAATGGAGTTAAGAATTGGTTTTTTGCCACCTGCGAGTTCCGGTTTGTACGCCTTCAAACCGGCCTCAGCGATTTCAGGATCCGGTGTGTCTACAGAAAGCGGAACGGAAACGGCCTTCTGTATTTTTGTGATCAGGTCAGCCATGAATGCAGGTGTGCGCAAGCCCACATTCACATCGATGTACGCCGCACCATTTTCAGCCTGAAACCGGGCCAATTCAATTATTCCCTCGATATCATTTACATCGAATAATTTATGTGTCGAGGGTACCGAATCGTTGATGGATTCACCAATTATTGTAAGACCGTCTATGCTCATAGAATTACTCCAGCGATTTCCTTAAAGATGTGAATTCTCACCGCTCAACCCGTCCACTGCCACCACCTTGTGCGAGCTTTTCTACTTCATCTACGCTCACCAGGTTCAAATCACCGGGAATGGTTTGCTTCAGGCAGGATGCTGCAACAGCAAACTCGAGGGCATCTTTGGTGTTTTCTTTGTTCAACAAGCCGTAAATCAAGCCGCTGGCAAAACTGTCACCACCGCCGACACGGTCAACGATTTGTACGTCGTAACGGCGTGAACGCACGGGTGTCGAACAATCACGGTCATCCAGCAGCAGTGCGCTCCAGCCATTTCGCGATGCGGAAAAACTCTCCCGCAATGTAATTGCAACAGCACGGAATCCATATTGTTTTTTCAAGGCTTTTGCCACTTCAAAATAGGATTCTTCCTCAAGCTCTGCACTTTCGACATCCGATTTGCCCGCTTTCAAACCCAAACTTTTCTCAGCATCCTCTTCATTTGCGATGCAGACATCAACATGCTGCATCAGGGGTTGCATAAAACTTTGCGCTTCTTTTTCAGTCCACAATTTTTTTCGAAAATTAAGATCGCAGCTGATGGTTGCACCCGCAGCTTTTGCCGCTTCGCAGGCCGCTTTCACACTGGCACGTGCCGACTCCCCCAGCGCCGGTGTGATGCCGGTCCAATGGAACCAGTCTGCACCATCGAAAACAGCAGCCCAGTCGACTTCTTCCGCTGTCATTTCACTCACCGCGGAGTGCGCACGATCGTAAACAACTTTCGAAGCCCGTTGACTGGCTCCGGTTTCGAGAAAATAAATTCCGACCCGCTCTCCGCCTCGCACAATATAGTCCGTCCGCACACCAAAACGGCGCAATTCATTCACTGCCGATTGGCCGATTTCATGCTTTGGTAATTTGCTGACAAAGTAAGCATTCATGCCAAAGTTGGCTAATGCAACAGCAACATTTGCCTCGCCACCGCCAAAATTGACGTCAAAAGATTGCGACTGCATAAAACGTTTAAATCCCGGCGTTGAGAGCCGCAGCATGATTTCACCAAAAGTAACTATTTTTTTCATTTAAAACTATCCTCCATAAAAGGTGCGACGCACTTCAAGTTTGAGCGTCAAAAAACCATGTAAATTTGCAAATAGTTCATGTGTAAAGTGCGTCGCACCTCGTTGTATACCTGTTAAATAATTAATTATCACACTTGATCCAGCGTTGAACGCAGGAGTCTGGCATTTTCTTTTAACTTATTCCAATTGCCTTCATCGATAGCCTGTTTTTCTAAAAGCGCACTACCAATCCCCACAGCACAGGCACCTGCCTTAATCCACTCCCCTGCATTGGTGAGTGAAACACCACCTGTGGGCATGAGATTCAGGTGCGGCATCGGCGCTTTGATCGCCTTGAAGAAAGCCATACCCAGCACATCCGCCGGGAAAACCTTAACGATGTCCGCGCCTTGTTCGTGCGCTTCAAGAATCTCACTTGGTGAGAAGCAGCCAGGCATCGCCGGTACATCGTAGCGATGGGATGTGTGGATGATTTCCGGTTTGAAAATTGGTGAAACGACGTATTGTGCGCCGGCATTGATCGCCAGACGGGCGGTTTCCGCATCCAAAACGGAACCAACGCCAATTGTCATCCCGCTGTCGAAGGTTTTCGTAGCTTCTTCGATTACCTTCAATGCGTTGGGCGTCGTCATGGTGATTTCCAAAATGGAAAGTCCGCCTTCCATCAGTGCTTCGGCAACTTTCATAAGTTTTGCGGAATCGCTCATGCGAATAACCGCGACTGCTTTTTCAGTGGTAACTTTTTGTAGTATGGCTAAACGTGACATTGCAAGTCCTTTAATTGAGTTTCATACTCCCTGTTTTGCTTCATGATTATGTCCCATGCTTTTAATCCGTGGAGACAGCACGCTTCTTTAGCTTAACAGCGAGATTCTGTGAGCTTAAAAGTAATAAAATAAAACAAAAAAAGCAGCACATCAATTTACGATGGACTGCTTTTTTCATTTATTTTTTTTTGAACACAATTTTTTGCAGGCAACTTATACTTTAGAGGATGTCACCATTCATCAGTAAAAGTAGTTAATAAAAACAAGCAACGCGCGCATAAGGGATTATTCAGTCTAGAAGTGAATCATAATATCGCTGAATCAATTCCACGTTTTTAATAATGTTTCTGCTTGCAAGCAGCGATTGCACGAAATCAGGAATTACCTGTGCTCTTTTGTTTCTGTACAAAATATTCTCAATAGTTTTTCGAACCTGGCCGAATTCTGCACCTTTGAATTGTGCATTGTTCTGTTCATAATAGTGCAGTATTTCGTCCTCAGAGACTTTCGTGTTATTAACTAATTCACGCCTCAATGCAAGCTGGAGCAAATATTCGTTGTATAAATTGCTTTTGAGGAGCGCTTCTTCCTCATTTTCAAGTCCAAATTCCCGCGCTTCGGATTCGATTAAAAAATCACGAAACGCATAAGACATCGTTTTCCTGAAGCTATTATGAATGATGCTGTAGGGGATATAATTCAAAGCACCGATGAATTCGCCGACGGTGTACGTCTTCCCGTTGATTGTAGCAAACCTGTCATGTCGCATATCCCACACGTTTACTTCGACTAAATTGACTTCATCGTCAGTCAATTGCATCTCATTCATTTCGTTATACTGATTGGGTTTGCGCTGAAAAATTTCTTTAAGTTTGGAACGGACAGCAGTTGCAACACCGGGATTGACATCGATTTCAGCTTTGTCGAACATGCTACTAACATGCTCAAATGCAAGTTTATCGCCGAGTTTATATTCAAGCATTGCTTTGGCTTTGTCTCTATGCTGTTCATATTCCATGCGCGTGATCAACGGTTTCTTTTTGTAATCCGTTACCTTTAAAATATGATAGCCAAATTGAGATCTAATCGGCGCTGAGAACTCCCCGATTTGCATACGAAAGGCTGCCATTGCCATGTCGTATTCCAGTGCATCCCAATGAATCCAACCAAGATCACCGCCATTTTCCACCAACACTGGATTGTCAAATAAGTCTTTGGCAATTGCTTCAAAAGAGCCACCCCTTTCAAGCAATGTATAGATACTGTCGATCTCTTGTTTCGTATCAGCAAAAAGGTGACTGATTTTGCGCTCTTCCTGGTTAAAAATATAGACTTCCTGCACATCTTTTTCTCTCACCGAAAACATTGGCCGAATAACGGCGTTGAAGTGGGCCTCGCGCAACGCTTTGTTTTTGTAGGCGATGGATTTGTACTGCAGTTTTTCGTCTTTGTCATAACCGCGTTTTTTCGCTTCCTCTGCAAGGACCCGCGAAGCGATCAATTCATCAAGAAATTTTTCTCGCAATGCCGGGGAATCGAAAACATCCGGCTTTTTGAGGATGTCAAGATAGGCTATTTTAAATTCTTCCAGCGTTATCTGTTGATCCCCAAACTCAGCAACAATGGGGTTGTTGTTTTGTGAACAGGAAAAGAGGAAAACTAAAAATATCGCAAAAATACTATTGCGCATTTTTTTTCACCTTGATTTCATTCATTAATCCTGCATATTTTTTCAAAACTTCCACGGTGCTGCTGTCCGTCACAAAAACGGAATTTCTACCCTGCGGTTCCTGCGGCGGATCGCCTGTGAAATCATCACCCTGCTTCCAAACCGCGTTTTGTGGATCGCGTGCTTTGCCAAAACCGCCCCACGTCCAAAAGTTGCTACCAGCCAATGGACCGCCATTTCTGGCATTTTCCACTATTTTGCTAAAAACCAGATCAAAATATTGGTCACGATATTTTGTGCTCGCTTTTGGTGAGTAAATATGGCCGTCCCGTGGCAGACCGAATTCTTCCAAGACCAGCGGTTTGCCCACTTCCCTGGCATAACCGATGTGAGCTTCGATGTAGCCACTGGCTTTTTGCGCGCCTTCGGGGTAGGTTTCTTCGGCTTTTATTGGATCAAACCAGGTCCAGTTGAGAAGCCACAGATGGAAGGTCAAGTAATCGATCTGTTCATAACTGTGAATCCGTTTATATAAGCTATCCGACCACATCGCTCCAGCTAATCCTTCATTTCCAGTGGAAACAAGGTGGTTAACGTCGAGCGATTTGATATATGAGGCTGTTTCGTCGATCCAGTTACCGAACACAGTAAAATTCCTTTTTCCTTGCTCGCCTTCGCCTGGCCTCGGTTCATTGGCCAATTGCCATGACATGATGGTCGGATCGTCTTTGTAGCGGACACCGGTCACTGTATTTTTCCTGTTGATCAGCATTTTAAGGTAAATTCTGTAGTATTCATTGGCTTCAGGATTCGTGTAAAATCCGGCGCTGAAGTTCATGAAATCATGCCATGTATACTCCTCAAAGAATGGATTTGGCAGTGGAACGCCTTTGGTCCAGGCGCCGTATTGCGCCATGCCGCCAGACCATATCCAGAAATTATTCAGATACACCACGGCGTACATATTCCTTTTTTCCATTTCTGCCAAAAGAAAATCCAGACCCTGTAGCACATTTTCATTGTATTGGCCGAGCTCAGGTTGCATTGGTGGATTTACAGTATTCGACTGCGTTTGCCCCTCCGAAGCGCCTAATACCCGTAAATTGTTGATACCGATTGATTTGAGAAGGTCGAGTTCTTTGACAAGCCGTTCCTGGTTGCCTCCCTCCGTCAATGCGCCCAAATTCGCACCGTACCAAAGATTGGTTCCTAAAAAATGATAAGGCTTGCCACCAATGGTAAAATGTGTTCCGTCGACCTTGACAAATTGCGGTTGGCCATTGCATCTGATGAAGAAAAAGGATAGCGATACGATTATAATAAAAGTAGTTCGGGAATTCATATCAGATCTTTCGTATGTGATTAATTTTGCATTTCCAAAAGGAGCAAACGAACATCATGTCCAGGCAGCATGGTTTTCAATGTTTTTCCTTGCGTGGTACCGATTTTCTTTTGTGCCCATACATCGTGAATGATGTACGAATTTTTATTAAAATCCAGCGTTTTTTGGGAGAGTGAATCGGAAATGGTGTTTTTTTGCCATGCAAAATTTATTTCTCTTTGCGCAACAGCGCGATTTAAAAAACAGAGAGCCCAGTTTTCGTTTTCAAGCGGTTTCAGCCATATTTCCAGGCTATCCTGTGCAGAATATTTGAATCCCTGAATACCAAGTTTGTCCTGATTAATCGCAACGGCATCCGCATTCGTCAAAATTTCCACCGTCTCATTGCTCATGTTACGCAAGTCGTTGCCAGCGATAAGTGGCGCCGCCAGCATGCACCACATGGAAAAATGAGCGCGGTCTTCATTCACCGACATACCGTTTCCCACTTCCATCATATCCGGATCATTCCAGTGATCAGGGCCGGTGTGCTGACGCAAACCTTTTTGCATATCAAGAATTTGCATCACACCCCAGGATTTCCAGGTTCCATGGTCGACTACGCAATCGAAGCAATTCGTGATATCGCCGGTAGTTCGCCATAAATGACCGATTTTTTTGCCCCAATCCCACGGTTTGTTATTGCCCCATTCGCACATACTAAAAACGATTGGCCGGCCAGCGGAAAAAAGCGCGTCCCGCATGGTCAGGTAGGCGCCTTCGGCATTCAATCCTTCGGTATTGCACCAGTCGTATTTCAAGTAATCGATACCCCATTTGGCGTATTGCATTGCATCCTGGAATTCGTAACCGCGGCTGCCTGGTCGACCGCCACAAGTTTTCCAGCCGGCATCAGAGTAGAGGCCTAGCTTCAATCCTTTTGCGTGAATGTAGTCTGCCAGCGCCTTCATTCCCGCAGGAAACCGCTCAGGATCAGGATGGATGAAGCCTAAACTGTCGCGCTTGCCATGCCAGCAGTCATCGATATTGATGTACAAATAACCCGCATCCTTCATTCCACTGGAGACCATAGCATCCGCGGTTTCATGGATTAATTCTTCATTCACATCACATGCGAATTTATTCCAACTGTTCCAACCCATTGGCGGCGTTTTCGCCAGGCCATTGAATTTTTGTGCAAAACAAGTTTGCGTAGCGAAAATGAATAATAAATAAAAAAGCTTTTTCATTGAATGTGTACCTTTGTGATTTTTACTTCAAGAGTGTCATTTTACGGCATTTGGCGAAACCGCTTGACGTTAACAAGGAATAAAAATAAACGCCGCTGGTCAAATTCTTTGCACTAAATTCAACTTCATATTTTCCAACAGATTGCACGCCATCAATCAGGGTCTCAATCAGACGGCCGGTTGCATCATAAACAGTGAGTTTTACATTCCCTTCGGCCTTTAATTCATAGCGAATCATTGTTGCCGGATTAAAGGGATTGGGATAGTTCTGGTAAAGAATAAATTGATCTGGAGTATGCACATCTTCTGCGACTGCAGTCAAATGAGAAAATTCCAGCCAATTGAGATTGTATCCGCCGATGAAGGCGAAAACTTTCAACTTTTGCAAACCTGCTTTCAACTCGATTTCCGTGCTCACCGTTTCCCAAATCTGCCAGCCGCCAGTCACTGGCAAATCTAATATTGTGAGGACTTCTCCACCAATGATCAGTCCGATGCGCGCTGCTTGCGACGCTGCCGCAACGCGTAAATCAACGTGATAGATGCCGGAATCTGCCACAATGAGATCATATTCCATCCAGTCGGTTTGATCGATCCAACCCACATTATTGCCGCCGCCCGTATCGGAGGTCGACTCCAACTGCACACCCTGCATCGATGAATAATTCTCAGCTTCAACTCGCCCCGGAACAGCTTGCTCCGATGAACCTTCGTTACGCAGATTGTAGACATCCCGGTTTAAAATGAATCCTAAAAGGCTGCCGTCAGCGGCTGCAATATTTCCAGGATTGTATGAAACAGTCAAGTTGTCTCCCGCATTGGCGCTCTCTGCAAGTTCGAGCGTAAGAACGGATTGATCGGATTCCTTGACTACAGCACTATTTATTTCCCTCGGTGATGAATTCACACCGACGTCAAAGCCCTCATAACTGACAGCGGTGTTCATAGTTTTACTGAACGCCAATTCAAGCGATTTGCCATCTTTTTGCAGTAAAGCCGAATGCAGAACCGGCGCTATTTCAGGGCCATCATCGGCGAGACTGTGTATCCCGTGATTGTACGGAAAGAGTGGATAGTAATTTTCATCGCCCCAATTTATCGGGATTTGCTCCATATCCCGTGGCCACGTATGAGTGAGTCGACCTGTTGGCTGATAATCCCCGAAAAGGATATCAGCGATGCCGGTGCCCTCAGTTCCCGGCAGCCAGGCGGCAAAAAGCGCATCAGCGTAGTGAATCACGTTATCGAGAATCATTGGGCGACCGGAAATCAGGACAACCACAGTTGGAATCCCGGTTTCTTTTATGCGTCGTACCGTTTCAACATCATCTTGCCTCAGATGCAAATCGTTATCATCACCGCTGCCTTCGGCGTAGGGTGTTTCGCCAATCACCACGACTGCCACATCCGCCTCAGCTGTGTCCGAGCCATCGGCAGAGAAATGCACTTCCGCACCTGTTACCGCGTTTTGAATTCCGGCGAGAATTGTCGTCCCTTCGGTGATGTCGCCGCCGCTGCCCTGCCAGGAAATCGTCCAGCCGCCGCATTGATACCCAAGGTTGTCCGCCTTACTTCCAGCTACCAGAATTTTCCCTGAGGATTTATCTAATGGCAGTATCCCGTTATCCTTTTGCATAAGCACGAGAGATTCACGCACGGCCTGACGCGCAACGGCACGGTGAGCCGGACTGCCAACTTCTCCTGTCAGACTTCGTTGCGTAAACGGCCTTTCGAACAATCCCATTTCAAATTTAATACGTAATATTCTCGACACCGCATCGTCGATCCGGCTTATTTGTATTTCACCATCGTTCACCAATTGCTTCAACGTTGAAAAGAAACTTGCGTAGGTGTCCGGTGCCATAACCATGTCGATACCTGCAGTTATGGATTGTTTGACATCGCTGCGGTAATCGCCCGGGAGCTGATCAATGCCATTCCAGTCGGAAACGATAAATCCATTAAAACCAAGTTCCGTTTTAAGCAAATCGGTCAATAGATAAGCGCTTCCGTGCACTTTCTCTCCATTCCAACTGTTGTAAGACGCCATAATCGTTTTCACCCCGGCATCAATCGCTACCTGGTAACCGGGAAGATGTATGGCGCGCAGGGTCGCCTCGTCCACCTCTGTATTTCCCTGATCGTCGCCGTCGGTGGTGCCACCATCACCAATAAAATGTTTGGCGCAGGCGATAATCGAAGTGGGGTCTGCCACTGAATCACCCTGAAAACCCATTACTGCGGCGGAGGACATGAGTGAAGTAATTTCCGGCGTCTCACCAAATCCTTCATAGGTTCGTCCCCAGCGCTCATCTCTTGGCACAGCGATGCAGGGGGCAAAAGTCCAGTCGATTCCGGTACCAGCGACTTCCAATGCTGTGATGCGGGCTGCTTCTTTCACCAGGTCAGGATTCCAGGTGCAGCCCAGGCCGATATTATGCGGGAAAATGACGGCGCCTTTTACGTTGTTATGCCCGTGCACTGCGTCGATGCCGTAGAGAAGGGGAATTTTTAGCCGTGTTTCAAGCGCTTTGGTTTGAAAGGCATCGACCATGTTTGCCCAACCTGCAGGCGTGTTGGTCGCAGGAGCAGAGCCGCCGCCGGATAAAACCGAACCCAGGTAATACGTCTTCACTTCCTCCATGGAATTGAGCTGCCCACGATCAGCTTGTGTCATTTGGCCGATTTTTTCATCGAGTGTCATGCGTGAGAGCAGATCTTGCACACGGTCTTCAACAGTTGCAGTCGAATCAAGATAGGTTTGGGCTGATAGAGGGGTCATCAGCATAATGAAAATAAAGGATAATTTGAACAAAACTTTTCCCATTGTTTTAAGTTGTTGATTTCTAACGAACTAAAATCATCCGACGTTTTTTAGTGCCGGAACTGGTTTTTAAAACATACGTGTAGTGTCCACTCGCCAAATTGGATGAATCGACTGTGACTTTGTAAATTCCTGCGTGTTTGTACTCATTCACGAGCGTTTTTACTTTTTGTCCGAGAATATTGAAAACCTCTAGACGAACATGGTCGGCTGAACGGATTTCATATACGATGTTTGTGGAGGCCGCAAAAGGATTGGGATAATTTTGCCCCAGATGAAGATCTGCAAATGGATTTTCTTTGTCATTGTCGTGAACTCCCGTCTCATTTACTTCGATGGAAAATGTAATGTCATCCAGATAAACCGTGCCGCTCTGTGCTTCACCGTCGCCTTTGAGTATATTGAATGAAATTTCATCGACAAAAGCTAGATCGAGAATCGAATCTGTAGCACTCGCAAAGAAAGATTGCAGTGGGATGCTTAAAAATTCAGCTTCACTATCGGAAAGGCTGTAGTCGAATTGCCAGTAACCTCCGTTCTTATCAAAAATCAAAATGGCAAGCGTATTGTTTGATGCGTCCCCCTTTAGCCAGAACTCAAGGTATTCGCTCATGGAAAAATCATCCGCTATCTTTTTAAAGACACCAGCGTAAGGAGCGTGACCGACGCCAATATTGTAATCGACTTTTAAGCTTATTCCTGGTTCATTTGCGATGCCATCCGCCAATGCCAGCTCCGCCGAGGTGCCGGGACGGGCGAACCAGTTGTAACCAAGCTCGGCCATTGATTCGTATTCTTCGAAATTATCAACCCAGATTCGACTGGACACATCGATAGCCAGCGTATCGGCAATTAAACCGGGGGAAGTGGCGATAATTTGGGCATGACCGCTATTGGCATCTGCGGTGAAAATGGTCCTGACCACACCGGCAGTCGCATTGATTTGCTCCTCAGTGAGGAGAAATCCCGGGCCTTCGACTTTAAATTGCACTAGATTGTCAGCAGTGCGAACAAACCGGCCCTCGGCGTCATGGATGGTGCACAGAATTTTGGCTTGTTCATTGCGTTTTATATAAATATTGTTTGTCGCTGTACTCAGGTGGATTTTCGCCGGCAAAATCCCTTCCGCCGTCTGTTTCGCAAAAAAAGCCGCATCAGGGATTCGGCTCACCGTTTCCGGCGCCGAGAGCGTTACCAGTGAATCAACGCCGACGGCGAAACTTTGATCGATAATCTCGGCGGTCCAGGTGTTATACCAGATTATCTCATAGGATGTGTCTTTGAGAGCGGGAAAGTGCAGCATGCGTCCGTCAACAGAAATACCATAGATATCCCGCGCCCAACCGAATAGGGATGAGTCGCTGCGCATAGCATAAACATCACAATCTTCGGAGATGATTTCATAGGGTTCAAAATTCTCACAGGCATAATCGTAATCCCGTGCAATTTGTGAAAAGCTAAGCATTTGCCCCATGACATCATCAGTCATCAAATTTCTGGAAGTAAAACTCCACCAAACCGGTGTCGCCGCCATTCCTCCTGCCCAGCTTGCCCACAGGGCATTATGAAACCAGGCCGTATAGTCATCGGATCCGGCCCGAAAATCACCATACGAATCCGTATAGCCGGCTTCACCAAAAATGGCAGGTTTTTCAAAATCATGCCAAAATTGGTTCGCCAATTTATAATAATTATAGGCGCTACTGCGCAGTGGATTGCCAAGGTATTCCGCTGACCAGCTTGTTTCATACACATGCACATTGGGTACATCAATTTCTTCATATCCCTGTGGCCAGTAAATACCGCCGCTCTGTGAAGCTGTTGTTGGCCGTCCATGTGGATCATTTTCAGTTAAATAATCATGAACTTTGCCAATCCACCTTCGCGCTTCATTCTCTTTTCCCATTTGCCAGCCATCAGTGCCGTTTACTTCATTCACAATTTCCCAAATAGCCAGAGCGCGGCTATAGCCCCAGCGAGCGATAAGATAGCGATACTGTTTTTCCTGATATTCCCAGGCTTCCTCGCTTGCGAAAAACTCTTCAACCGAACATATTGTATTGTAAGGATTTTGATGCCATTGATGCGCCCACACCGTATTGGAAAGCAAGTCGTGTGGCCAGATGGCAAGCATCATTTTCAAACCCCGATCTTCTGACCAATCGATGAGCTGATCAATCCATCCACATTTGGGCTGGTCATAGCGCCCGAGGCCGGAATCCATCGATTCGATAATTTCTCCGGTATCGTACATGATATTCCAGTAGCCCCAAAAATTGCAGCCGCTGGTCTGTAATTTTGCCAGGCCATTTATTGATGAAATATTCACACCCCAGGGAAAGTATGGGCCGATTGCATAATAAGGGGCACCGTCATCATGAATAAAATAGTGCGGATTCACCGGCGACACGCGAATCCAACCGTGGTATTCGGAATCCGTCACATTAAAAGTCGCCACCGGGCTTTGTCCTTCGCCCGCAGGTGTTTTCAGCAATAAAACATAACTCCACTGGCCGAGTTCATTGGCAGCAAAACGCACTTTCCATTGGTTACGATTTTGGTAATTATCATAAAAACCATAGATTCGCCACTCCTTGCCCGAAGGTGCTGTAAAGATCGCACTCAAATCCACTTGTACAGGATCGTAGGGATTGGAGAAATTTACATTGGAAAGTTCGGCGTTGATTTCAAATTTTTCATAGAGACCGACAGTTTCTGAATTGATGGATTGGATGGATACATGAGGGGTCTGGGCGAGCGTGTTTATTGAGAATACTGAGAAAACGATAAGCAGACAGTATTTAAAACCAGTAGTCATCCCGAATTCCTTATTTGATCAATGCCATTTTCTTCGAATCACGCCATAAACCTGCAGAAATGGAATATATATAAATTCCCGAAGCAAGTGTAGAACCATCGAACTCGATTTCATGGACGCCAGCAGGTTTTTGACTTTCAGCCACCCCTACAACCTGTCGGCCTAAATTGTCATATATCGAAAACACAACTTTTGCACTGTGCGGTAAGTTAAAACGAATCGTTGTCACCGGATTAAAAGGATTCGGATAATTTTGACTGAGATTGAATTTGTTGGGCATTCGTTCATCATTTTGTACATGGCTTGCAATATCAACGATCTGCGGCGCAGGCTTGTTGCCGCTGTCATAAAACCGCCACTCCGAACCTAAAGTATACATTACCTGATTCGCCTGATTTATCATTTGGCTGTCAAACGAAATCCTCCCGTTTTCCTCTGCTTTATGCATTTCAACAGCAATGATATTTTCACCGGTTTTAATCAGGTTAACGATGTTTGAATCTGTAATAACGAACATTTTATTGATCGAGCTGCTTGCCATCGCAGGGGTTGAGTAGTCGAATTCAGCACCAGTCAAAAAGTTGATACGCCCGATTTCTACGCCATTTAAATAAACGGCAGCAGCATCGCTGCCTTTTACCAGAATACCAAAAGCTGAAATTGATGACGGATCGTCGATGCGAAGGATTTTTCGAAAGTAAACGGTGGTGACGTCGTTCACTGCTGTGACTGTTCCCGCCGCGCCTTCAAGCCCGAATTTGGACGATCCCATTCCCCAATTTGAATCGTCAAATTTTAAATCATTCCAGTTCAGCAGCGCTTTCGTCGTATCAATACTAAATGTAATGACTGAGGACACAGGCGTTGTATTGCCATTGGCATCGGAGGCTTTTAAATACAGTGTGTAATTCACACCATGTTCACCGGAAAAATTAAGCACATGATTTCGTTTGCCGGTGACATCAAAAGTGTGCTGCATGGCTTCAAAAGTTTGATCGGAAAAATCGTATTTCACAGTGGCGTAGGAATCGGTGACGATTTTGATGGCAAAATTATTATCGTATGAAATGAAGGATGAGTCCGGGTATGAAGTTATGACCGGTGGTGTCTGATCATCGTATGGCTGCCAGGGATCTATGGCGTCGATATACGGAATCAGTTCACTGGCGATGCCATGGTGGGTTGCAACATTGGGATGGCCGTGGTTGACGTAACCGCCTTCATAATATGAATAGTGGGCATAGAAAACATCAGCGTTCCCTGCAGCATTTTCTTCGTCGATAATTTCACTGACCGTTGTGCGTATCCATTCCACATGCGGTGCGACCGCAATGATTTTAACACCAGGATAGACATCGCGAATTGTTGATAGAAATTCGTGATAGCGGGTTTTGTAAAGATCCGTTTCAGATTGTACAAGCGTGCCCTCCCAGCCGCCAAAGCCGGAATAGTCGTTCAATCCCAACCCGATGATCACAAGGTTTGGCATCCATTGCTCAAAATCCCACAAGGGCGTTGCTGTTTGGATGTTGGTTCTGTTGAAACGATCCGGCACGTTGTTATCAAAATTTCCCTGCCAGTCGAGAACCATGCCAAAACCGGATTTACTTGTCATATGATATTGCGCGCCGTAGTGTCGGGCGATAATCGGGCCGAAGCCTTCATCGATATTGGTGTATTGTGCTACTTCTTCATTGGGCGTATCATCGGTCGGTGCTTCGTTGCCGGAAGCGCTGGTAAATGAGTCGCCGATAAATTCAATTTTCCTTTCCGGTCTTGCAGTCGGTTCAAGTAAACTTTTGCCGTCATCGAGGATGAGGCCGTAAAAGGTGTGATTCGCCCAACCTGTTTCACTGCGTTTGGACAGGCGGATCGTATGATGCCCGTCGCTAAGTCCTGCAGCGAGCGGGTAATTTGTGGCTCCAGACACTGTTCCGTGAAAAATGCTGTGCAGTTCACCATCGATAAATACATTGTAATAGTTAAAATTATCATCGAATCTGGCGCCGATGCTGGTTCCTTCAAACTCAGCGTAAATATAAACACCCGGCCAGGAATGGGAAGGCGCTTGCGGATTGCTGAAATCCCAGCGACCGTAGTATTGCAAATTGGAATCATCGGCAGGGATAAAATTCTGGGCGGATAGATTCGGCAGCAAACAACAGATGATCAAAAAAAAGAGTGTTTTTTTTATCATGTAAATAATTCTCCTATTTTTCACCTTCTTTATTCATACAATGCTCCAAGTGAATGATGGGGGCTGAATCAAAATATGAATTTAGTACATAAATATACAATGTAATGTATATGCATGTTTTAACGTTTAAAAACAGGCGGAGCGAAGCAATCGCCAGTCAATTCCCCTTCTGGAAGGGGTGGGCCCGCAAGCGCTCGGGGTAGGTTAGGTTCGAGCGTAATAAGTGATGCAAAGGAGTGAATTCTACGACGAGCTAAGACTACTTCACCAACATTATCTTTTTTATCCCAACAAATCCCTTATCTGTTTTCAATCTGCAAAAATAAATACCTGACACTTGACCATGAGCGTCCCATTCAACGCGATAATTCCCCGATGCCTGATCTTGTGAAACCAGGGTTGTGACTTTTTGCCCGAGGGAATTGTAAATACTTAGATCAATTTTGCTTGCCACGGGCAGAGTGTAGTTGATCACAGTGCGGGGATTGAATGGATTGGGATAGTTTTGCATCAGTTTAAAATCACTGGGTAGTGCAGCATTCATATCACCCAAAATCCCGCTTCCCACCTTGGATGAACCGTAAATTTCCAACTCCTTTATTTCATATCCCTGCGTGGAACTGCTGGACTTCAGGCACAAAATTCTCACCCATCTGCATTTTACAGCCTCGCCGCTGATGTCTTCGATACCACCGACTCCAGCAGCAGTGGTGGTAAAAACTGCCATTTTATTCTGCTCATCCATCGCTTCAATGCGATAGGATGTGGCATGCACCGTGCCCCAAATTATTTTTATTCTGTTCATGTAAAGCTCTCGTCCGAGATCGACCATGAGCCACTCTGCGTTATGCCCGTTGCTCAGCCAAAAGGTAGTTGTGTCCTCATCAAATGCCGATGCAATTAAAGAACGAATTGCAACAGAAGAAGCACTGTATGAAGCCGCCAATTGCGAACGATTAATTTGATCTGGCGGTAAAACCCTGAGCGTCAAATAGCTTGTGTCAGCGACAGTACCGTTCGCAATCAATGTGTACACACTGGTCTCGTTCGGCTTCACCACAAGCGAATCATTCGCATAAACTGCACTACCATCGAATTTTACTTGAGAATTCTTTGTCGTTTGCCAATGGATGACGGCAGAATCGGAGGCGTCTTTTTCAAGAATTGATGGTTGCGCAGAAAAAGATTTAATTAATCCTGAGGGGAGAAAAGAGATTTTCACCATGCTGGTGTCGTTAAATTCACCGCTGGCGATCAAGACGTATTCTGTCGTCACAGTCGGAGAAACACGCAAAGAATCCTTTGCCGCGACGACCTGATGGTCGAGGGTAACCACAGAACTATCCGAGGTTTCCCAATAAAGGATAGCGCTTTCATCCTCCTCGAGGACTTCAAGAGTAGCATAAAAATAAGTGATGACGCCGGAGGGTCTGTGTAAAATGGCCTCTGCGGCGATTCGCGCCATTTCACCGTAACCAATGGCGTCAGGGTGTATACCATCGGGAAAAAGATCGCCCATGCCGGTCATGTTATCATAGAAATTGATGTAAAAGGTGTGCAGAGTAGTGCGAACTGAATCGATTAATGGAATGATTTCGTTGTGTACAATGGCGTCATTAATACCATAAGCATCTTGAAAAACAGGCGGTGGAAAACCGACAAATATTTCAGGTTCAGAAGCCAGATTTCTGAAAACGTCGACCAGATCGGCATAATCGAAATAAAACTCATCTTTATATGCCCAGTTTTGCGGTTTACTATCATTTGTTCCGAGCAAAATGACGACAATATCCGGCTCATAATCTTGCGCCAGCAAAAATATTTCTTCGTTCCAGTAGGGATAGTCTCCATTTTTGAGCAAGGTCCGGCCACCGATGCCAAAATTGCGAACATTGTATCGATCTCCGAGCAAGGCGTCAAGCTGGTTTGGGTAGGAACTGGCGTTGTCGCGCCCAAATCCTTCGGTTATACTGTTACCGACGCAGGCGACTTTTATCTGAAAATCCTGGGCATGAATTGAGGAAATAGAGACGAGGAATAAGACAGTGAGTATGTTTTTTTTCATAATTATTTGATCATCACCATTTTACGTATTGCAAAACCTGAATTTGTCTTCAAAATGCAGAGATAACTTCCAGTGGCCAGATCAGAAAAATCAATTGTTATTTCATATTTCCCGGGCGTTTTTTTCTCATTAATTAGAGTTCGCACTCTCTGGCCAATAACGTTGTAAACATCAAGTTGAACATGACTTGCCTTAGCAATTTCATAGGAAATTTGCGTTGAGGGATTAAATGGATTAGGGTAGTTTTGGTACAACACTGTTTTTTCAGGTATCGTGGTATTTTTGGTTAATTCCACGTCCGTGATTTCACCGAGAGTAAATTCTTCAGGTGCATTGCCCAAATCGTAGAAATACCAGGGTGAGCCATAATTAAAAGGCAATTCTTTATCGGTTTGAAATAACGCGTCGAAATACTCAGCACTCTGGCTCTGCCCGCCATGCACTTCAACAGCAATTCTATTTGTGCCAACTCTTAACAAATCAACAATTTCAGAAGAAAAAGTAATCGATCGCGTCACTTTTAAAGTAGAGCTCGCCTCCAACTCATAATTTAGTGCCTGATCGACGGGTAGGTTTATTCTTGCCGCTTCAATTCCATTTATATACACTGCCAAACCGCCTGTAAATTGAATTGCTGCGCGGGCACCACTGGGTTGTGTACTCAGTTCAAAATCCTTAATAAAATATGCCGTTTGCACTTCAGTGATTAAATTCGCTGCATCAGACCCGCTACCAAGGGATGTGTTGTTTTGACTCCAGTTGGAAACCGGGTAAAGCGTATCGCTCCAAACGACGATAGCTTGCAGGGTATCGACTGAAAACGTAATGCTTATCGACTGAAGCGTTTTATTACCGAAGGTATCAACTGCGCGAACGTAAATAATGTTTTCCGTGCCCTGCTCTGTATCGATAAACGTAGTATGGTTGTAATTTCTTTCGCCCACCTGGAATTGATTTGCCATCAAATCGTAATCTTTATCATCATAACTCCAGCGCAGGAAAGCCCTTTCGTCGGTTTCAACAGAGATTTCCACGGAGGTTGAAGGCGAAACAAAATGCGCTGTGGCATAGGCAGTGAAGAGCGGCGCCGCCAAATCCTCCTGCGGTAAAGCATACATCTCAGGCAGATCGCTCTCAAACAACGAATAAGGATCGTTGTAAAACTCGAGAAAATTTGGCACAACCGGATGCCCTGGGTACGGCGCAAAGTGGTGGGTGGTGCTTGCATTTCTCCAAACTGCGGCGTATGAAAAAAATGTATTTAGCGAATCATACTTGATCGGTTCGATGAGCATTTTGGTGAACCAATCCGAATCGTCCAGCCCCTCCTGCCCCACCTCGGTAAGCGCTGGTATTTTATTGTGGTTTATCGCATGTCTGGCAACCGTATGCAGACCGTTTCGATACTCTTCGACCTTTGTGGAGGGGACGGCGCTATCGTTATCGTAGTAAAAATCCGTTCCGTATATATCTACATAATCATCACCCGGAAAACGATCGAAGTACTGGTCATCACTCCAAATATGTTCCAAACTCGGAGAAATCACCCAGAGCAGATTGTGCACTTGCAAGGTTTCATGCAGATAATTCACAGTGAACTGCCACAGCTGGTTGTATTCTTCCGTCGTACAATGCCCAACTCCCCACCAAAACCAACCTCCGGTGTGCTCATGATACGGGCGAAATATTATTGGAATGGCCTCTCCAGCGTCACCGCGAAGTGATTTAAAAAAGTCTGCGGCATGCTTAAGTTTCGTAATATAATCGTCATGGCGTGCACCGCCGGGTAGAATTTGCGAAACGATTTGTTCATTGTTGATTTGGTCAGCATAAAAACTCCTGCCGTCAGGATCGTACTGGTGCCAGCACATGGTTATTACAGCACCGCGTTTGTAGGCGGTAGTCAGTCTGTAGCGCACTCTTTCCACTTGTGAGCCACGCAGTACATCCACCAAATCTTCGCTATAAACAGCGGGGAAATCTCCGCAAACATCTTTCACATCGCTGCGGTCATCATCACCCGTCCAGCCGACGCCATATCCAGTTGCGTGATGCATGCCGAATAACAAGGAACGATTCATTTGCTCCTGCAAATTCAAGTACAAATAACGCGTTTGTTTATTGGCCTGCTTATCAACTAAATTTAAAGGCGGCGCGCTAACGAGTGATTCATAAATGGCGCAAGCGGTATAAAGTTCAGATGTGGCAGAATCGATTTGCGTTTGCTGCGCGTCAGAGCCAAGAAATGCTGATGCGTTAAAAATCACGCTTTGCAAGCTACTTTTCGAGCCAACAGGGAATTCCCCTTCTCCACTTCCTTCAATCGTCGAGTTCAACAATTTATTCGCAGAGGCTATTGCTTCTTCCAATTGTGTAAAAATCGCAGGTAAGTCGAGAACCGCATCACCAACACGAATTTCATCAAACCACACGGTGCCGGATTTATTTTGTGATGATCCGCCATTGAGATAGCAATAGACTTGCGCGACCCGAAGGTTGCTGGTGTTTGTTATTTCAAAAATCAGTTCTTTCCATTGGCCGTCGCCTATAATGCTGTTCGAAATCAAATTCACCGGGTTGACCGGAATCGGTTTCAACCCGATGACAACAGGGATGTCGGCTTTCGCCCGCACATAAAGTTTTGGCGTGGTTGATACATCAATTTCATCGGGAAGTGTGAGATTAAAGTTATCCCACGGATCGCTTGAGGTGGTTCGTGTGTAAGTAATTTTTAGGGACGAGGAGTCGTTGGATAATTTAAATGTCCGTTCGTGATCCGATTTCCAGCCAGTTATCTCCCCGTCATCAAAATTTTGCAGGTAGCTTGTGGTTTGTGCCTGGAGGATATGAAAAGTGAATAGTATTATAGTGATGAAGGAGAATCTCATTTCGTTTCCTTGGGTGAAATCAATAAATTATCTCAACTCTGGCAATTTCCGCCTCACGGAGAAATTCTATTTTTAGAAATTGATACTCGTCTTCATCGGTGGCATAAGTATAACATACTGGAAAATTATAACCATAATCATTGCCCGGTTCATGATGCCAACTCGTGTCTGGCACGATGATTTCAAATTCAATTCCATCGTGCGAGACTGATAATTTTAAAGCCGTTTGCTCCACATATTCAAAACTGTAAATCGTGAATGACTTTATGGGTACATCTGTCCGATAGAGAAGCTCGCTTCCGTTGTCGCCATTCATGCGCTCCATTTTTTCTTTACACTTACGGTCATTGCCGGTCACAATCGTTACATCTTTACTGAGAATATTTTTTCCGTAGTTCTGCATGTTGTCGATGAGCGCTTGTTTTTCAACTTTAATCGGACCAACAACATTGGAATAGGCAGAAAAGCCCGAAGCATTAATCGCCTGCGTTCTGTAATAATACGTTTCCTCAATTTTGGCTGATTCATCATGAAAAAGCGGGAAATATGGGAGAGCTGCATCAGAAATATTGAAGCCGATTTGCTCCCATGGACCGTTTGTTCCTGTGGCTCTTTCGATGTTATACCCTGAAGCGCCAACAGAACCCTGCCAGTTTATTTTATAAATTTCTGTTATCGGCAATAAAACAGGTGCTTGCGGCACTGGAATCACTGGCGCTTCCAGCCTTTGAATACTGAATGCTTTTTCGCGCAACATCGCCAGGAAATTTCTTTCATCATAGGAATTACCGGAGGCGAATCCAGGCCAGTGGTAAGATTTATATATTCCCATGCCCAGAGGTTCCGAATGCCAGTAAAATCCGCCTTCTTCACGGTGGGAACGCAGACTCCAGATCAGTCCGCCTGAAATTTCCGGTGTGTTGATAATTTTGTCGATGACCATTTCAAGGCTGGCGGTACTTTCAAAGCCAAATTCACCGATAATGTAAGGCTTTCGGCCATTGATAATTTCCAGATTGCGATCGATATGTTCGCAAAGTTCAATGGGATTTGTGACATAGTGATGCGAATGAATGATATCAATGCTTGGTTCTAATACGGATTGCTCACGTAAGGGCCTACTATCGATGGCGTGGTATCCGTCCAAAACGAGATGGTTATTATCAAGCTTTTTGATGTAGCGGGTTATTTCGACGGTCCACTCGTGCGGGCAAAGCAATTCATTACCGGTTTCCCAGCAGAGAATGGCTTTGTCATCTTTATACTTCACACCAGTGATGGTATTTTTTCTGTTTAGCGTGAATTCGATGGTTTTCTTGAAATCATCGATTAACTGCCTGTCTGTATAAAACTCGGTTTCAGACTTGTTTCGGAAAGCGGCATATTGCGGTTTGCCTCCCAGCCATTTCCATTCATTTAATAAGGGGAAAATAATTCTGATGCCAAGCTCGTTAGCTATTGCAAGCATCAAATCATTAACTTTGAAAGCATCCTCATTAAATTCCCCCGGACCGGTTACGTACGCTGGCACCGAATCCGGAAAACTCAGAAAACGAACGGGCAACGTATAGATGCGAACCACCCTGCCACCCATTTGTTTAACGGACATCAGGGCGTCGCGAATTTCAAATTCTGTCGGCAGTCTGAAAGGATAAACTGTTTTAAAATCCAGATTATCCTCAACAAAGTTCAGGTTGGGAATATTGAACGACAGAAAACGAAATTGTTCCTTGCCGTCCATGATTTTTGCGCCATCAACAGTGATGAAATTTTTAAAACTTTGCGCTTGTAAAAGACTGGTCATGAGTAAAAATATGGTTATCAGGTGGAGGGATTTTCTTTTCATCGGGACATCGCATTCTTTTCTTATTAACTCATCTGACTTCAAAATCCAGGGTTTGCTCGTTCCCATTCCGGAGACAAGGAACGAGCTTGCACTCTACAGCCTAAAATCCTGGAGCTTCCCCCCTACTTAATCAAAAGCAACCGCCCCACATGCTCGCCAACTCCCGGCGCTTCGATGTGGTAGATGTAGACGCCATAGGCCACATCCATATTATCCCTGGTCATCAAATCCCAGGGTTCGGAGCCATCACGCATGGGGGAGTCGTGTTCGAGGGTGCGCACCAGTGTGCCATCGACGGCGTAGATGCGGATGGTACATCTCTCGGGCAAATTGATAAACTGAATGAGACGTGGTCCACGGCCGGAGGTGTAGGGATTGTGCGGTTCCCACAAAGCCGTCACAACGTATGGATTTGGTACAACTTTTATTTTGTCCAGGCCTTGTTTGGCAACATCGTTATCGATGCTTTGACCATTGATGGTAAAACGGTATTTCGCCTGGTTGTTGAATGGCATGTCCGGGTAGAGCCGCAACGTATCCCCGGTGCCGAGAAAACGGCCGTATTCGTTATAAAACGTCGAATCCTGTACATCATTGTTCAATATACTGTGGGTGATAACCACCGAATCATTGACAAGTGTCTCAAAAAAGATGATGCGATCTTTCGCTGAGAAAAAACCTTTGGGTGGGCTCACCGGTTGATTGATTGGTGTATTATCCACAAATCCAAATTTCAACTCCTCGCCTGTCTGTGGATCAAAAGCTTTGAAGTTGACCTGCACCGGTGGTAGAGGGATCTTTGTTCCGGTTGCTGCGAGGGGAACACCCAGTGCAAGCGAAGTGTTAACCAGCTCATCGTAAAAAACGATTTCATACTGCCGAGGATATGGCGTTCCGGGAACAAAGCCACGCTGTGAGAAGCGACCGAACAGCATTTTGTAGGCTGTCGCATAGTCGATGGATTCACTCCAGGAAATCCCATTGTAAATATTGTTTTCTGGCTGATTTATCACACCTGGCGGGGGATTGAAAACAGAGATTTGCAAGCCATCGATTATTTTGGAAAATGTATTTGGATCACCATCCTGATCATCGTAGAGATTTGTGATCAACACCGTTGTATCCGCTTCCTCCCGGTACTGATAAATCATCACCGTATCATACTCGATAGACTGGGTCAGGTTGCGTAGAACGAAACCGGTTGTTTCGTTGGGTATGAGTTCAGAACCATCTTCGGCATCGATCAGACCATCGAGATCGTTATCGATATTATCCACTGAATTATCCAAAAACTGGATTTCATATTCATCTTTGTCGTTCAAAATATTCGGATCGAGAATGTCGACGCCGACAATACCGGAGGTTTTGCCTTCGCCCACGCGCGTGGGGAGAATATCGAATTCCGCATCCTTATATCCAAGGGCAGGCGCTTGTGGGGTGACAGTTATTACATTATCACTGAGCTGGATTTCACCGGATTGGCTGACATTAACAAATATAGTCGTTTCCGAGGGGCCGATATTGTTCTCCAAATCACCACGATCGAAAGCTGTAACCGCGTAATAATAAGTAATGCCGTTGGTCACATCCTCATCGACGAAGGAATGTACAAGTCCGCTTTCATTGCCCAAATTGAACAACACACCAGTGCCAAAATCGTTGGGGAAAAATCCGAAGATTTTATCCACCTTATCATAGATGGCGATGGGTTTTTTGAAGCGATCGAAACCCAAACCATCGGTGATAGTTCCTGCGTCGCCGAAGGTGTGGTGAGAGGCTTTGTAGATTTTATAACCTTCAAAGTCATATCGTTTAAGGAATCGATCAAAGCTTTCTTCTGCGCCTTCGTCCCAGTAAAGCGTTACTTTGTTGTCTCCAGCAACTGCCGTCAGCTTCGGTTTGTTGGGTGCCACAGCAAAATTGTAGTTAGAGTTGTAGATTTTTTGCACAGTGGTCTTGTTGCGGAGAATGTCAACTTCATTCACCCCATAGACGGTAGCGATCGAGAAAAACTCTTCCGCTTGCGGTCGAAGCGGAAAGTAGCCTGAGGCGAATACATAGTCATGGTCGGCACGTTCAGTCGTTGTATTGTCAAAATAACCCGGGCGGGAGAAATCCCACATTTGATCATCGTTGCTGTAGGTGAGGGTGCCATAGCGGTAAAATTTAAAGCTGGTCAGACCAATCTGATCCGACTCATCGACATCAACTTTGTCAATATTTGGTTCGCCGGGTAAATCGTCGCGGCCGGGCGTGGGCTGACCGTCGCCTTCACCTTCGTCACTGGTTCCTGGTTTTCCATCGAGACCGACGTCATCGAATTGTGAATCCCAATCACCGTCGTTGTCAATGCCATCGTCTCTTTTTTCATCGATGAGTGGATTGTCTGTTCCTTCGCCGGAAAAGTAATTAATTCCCAAATAGTCCTGATCGTTAAATTGGGATCTGATGTAAAGAAAATACTCCACCGAATCCTGTGTGACCGCACCGTCGCTCTCATCGATCAATCCATTAAGATTGTCATCCACACCGTTACGAGGGATTTCTTCCAAAGGCGAATTAGGTCGCATGCTGTATGTGCGGCCATTACGATTAATCGTGAGTCCACCCGCCGGCATTTGCGAGATAGTGCGTTCATAGGTTTCGCTTTCATAATCGATAAGTACAATTGGATCACCAACATTATAAAATTTATAAAAGTCATCGATTTCGTTAATAATTTTACCTGTTCCACCACCCGGTATTTCCAAATTGTTGCCATCACCGTCGTTGTCTATGCCGTCATAAGGGTTGCCCGGACTTTCGAGAAAAGCAAAACCGACCCACGGCACAGGCGAATAGCCCTGGGTGCCGATGTTGTCGTTATCGAAATTGACAGCCAGACTTATTTCACGATAGAATCGGGCGTCATCGTCATCCCAGTCGCTGTTCGTAGAAACCAGAGCGCCGCTGGATGCGCCGACATTGGCTCCGAAAACGGTTTTGTCCAGTTTCAATTCACCGAAATTTTTAATTTTGTAAAGCCAGAAAATGCAATCCTCGGCATCAGGGTTAGACCACTGCAGCCCACGAACGGAAAGGCGTAGTGCAAGACCACCTCTGTTCGGATCAGAGGAAAGCGGTTTCGGAAGGGCGTATCCTTTTACACGCTTGGTGTAAGTATTGTCATCGAGGACAAAATAACTTTCTTCATCGGCGTTTTTCTGGTCCTTGCCAAAATAACCGTTCCAGTGATTGCCCCATCCCGGATCAATAGCATCTTCCATTTTATCCGGCCATGTTGGAGGCCAGGTAAAAGCCTGATGACTCATGGCTACCGCGTGGTATGGGTCTTTTTCTTTTTGGGTTATATTCAGATATCCTGGAAGTGGTTCAAATCCCAAAAACACGCCTAATGTATCATGAGAAAATAAATTGGGATCCCAGCCTTCACAAAATATTACCGGTGTAATGTACTCATAAGTTGAATCACTCGTTACAGAATCAAGGCCAGCATAGACACGAAGCTCGCTCATCACATAAGCGGAACTGTTTCCCATCTGCACCATTCCCGATCCAATCGGCCATTCGCCCGCATAAACCTCGCTTTGGTCCCCACTAACACTGCCAAGACGAGCGTTATTGTAAAACGTCACACGTACTAAATTCCCTGCGTGCACATTACGCGCCTGGTAAATTGCGTTGCCTTTGAGGTTGTCCTGTGCCTTTAAATCACAAATAAAGACAAACAGAAAAAAGATGAACAAATATCTTGTTTTCATAAAAATCTCCCGCTGCCTCTATTAAAATGAAAGAATGATCGAAAATTTATTCTGCTTGTCAAGTCGGCCATAGTCAACATTTGCGTAATCAAGGTTCATTTCTGTTCCCATCGTTTTGAAATACAAACCAAATCCAAAGGTCGGACCGCCCTCAGAATCTTCCAGGTACAATTGCCGGTAACCGCCTCGCAATGAAAACATTTCATAAAGCCTTAATTCAGTGCCCGCGCTTAAATACTCTTTATTATCGTTGGGATGAACCGCATCAATAGCGACTATCCAATCATGATTTTCAGCGCCAAGAAAATCCTTCGCAATATTGGATGAGAGGCCAACGCGGAACAAAATTGGTAATGGAAAATGATCAGCATCAAGGTGGCCCCCAATGTTTTCATTATTGCCTTCAAACGTGTCGTTGATATCGTGCTGAATCAACATATCCCGACCTTGCATTTGCATCTCTGTACCGAAATTGGTAATCGACATACCGATTTTGAGATTACGAAAGAAAGCACGGTAAAACACGCCTATGTCAAAGGCAATTCCGCTGGCTTTGGAGTGCCAGATCGTTTCCTGAATATACTTCGCATTGCTACCAATTGTAAACCGGTCGGTTAAGGCACGGCTATAACTCAATCCAACAACATATGAATTTGCCGAAACCCGCTCGCCAGTGCCATTGGGAAATTGTATGGTGGTACGCTCGATATCGGGCATTCCCAAATATCCCACAAATGCTCCGATAGTGCCGAAACCTTCAACGGGAATGACAACCGCACCAAAATCGTAATTAAGATCGGCTATGTATTCATAATGACTGAAGAGTGCTTGATTTTTGGAGATATTGGCCAACCCGGCAGGATTCCAATAAATTCCAGTAATATCCTCTGCCTGGGTTGTATAGGCTTCTCCCATAGCTAAAGCCCTGCCACCGATACCAATTTTCAGAAATGGCGAGGCGGTGGTACCAACGCGACCAATAACCTGTGCCTGCAGGTTTTGGGCGGGAAAATACAGCAGGATAACCAATGCGCCAAACGTTGATTTTTTTGCGATATTTTTCAAGTTCATTTATAACCTCATTCACCTTATTTATTGCTGATCCGCAAACCCAGTTGGATAAATCGCGGCGCTGTATATCTGCCGGGATTATTAAAATATTCTGTTGAATTTGAAATTTCGACCAGTCTGGACCAATTCTGGTAATCCTGCAAGGTGTAATCCGGTAATCCAGTATCTGCATAAACATAGTTCGCATTACGTGTATCAAGCAGATTGGTAATATCGAATAATGCCTGGAATCTGTATCCACCCAAAACGAATGATTTTGCCAAGCGCAAATCGAGGTTGATTGTCAATGGCTTGCGTTCACTGTTCTCACGCAATCCGACGAAAACACTGGAACCAGCAGACTCGCCACGGGCGAATTCTGGAGTGTATGGGAAGCCTGAGTTAATCGCGCCTATCAATGTCGCCGACAGACCATTTTGTTTATTGTCATAGCCGAATACTAAATTGAGTGCATGCGGTTGATCCCAATCCAGATTTATGAGCTGCACACGCGGCGCCCGCCCGGCACTTAAATCATTGTACGCGTCTTGCACATCTGAAGAGGTACCTTTGGCATTCATAAATGTATAATCGAGATTGGTAAAGTAGTTAGATAGGCTATATCCGGCCGACAATGTAACTCCCTTGCCAACAGCATGGTCTTTATTCTCGTAACGGTAATAGGTTAAACCGCGGTAAGTGTCTATTGGAAATCCTGTTCCGATCCAATCACGGATATCACGATAAAATCCTGTAACCTGTAGGGAAAGTCGTTCAAACAACAATTGTTGCAAACCGAGTTCATACATTACCGTTCGTTCGGCATTAAGGTCGGCATTGCCAACAAGATTGCTCGCTCCGGCGCCAGTTACCCAGAAATTCGGATTGGCATATAAATAACGAAATTCAGGATTTTGGAAAAAGTGACCATAAGAAAAGTGGATCACCCCATCTTCTGTGATGGGGAACGAAATGCCAAAGCGCGGGCTTATCTGGTCTTTTCCCTTCGTATCGTTGTACCAGAATTCCGCTCTTTCCGCCGGTGTATATTCAATTAATTCATCTTCAGGCAATCCAGGTGCATAATTTTTATAAATATGATCGAGTTTGAAAGGTGAATAGATTTGTGGATCACGTGGATCGGCTAAAATACGGCCATCGGAATCAAAATAGTCATAACGAATCCCCAGGTTTATAATGAGTTCCTGGAATTCTATTTTGTCCTGAATATAAAGGGAATATTCTTTAGGTTTGGCCTGGTAATTAGTATGGAAAGGGGATATTTTTTCGGGAATAACCGGTCGGTAATTCGCCTGTGAAAATTGTAACTCGTAGTAATCTCTGGAAATGTCATGATATCTGGCTGATCCACCAAATTTAACCAGGTTGTTTTTATTAATCTGACTGGTGAGATCGAGTTTTGCCGTGGAATATTTAGTAAAATCATCCGAACGACTCACATCGTTGCCCCAATAGTTGAAATCATTGGGATTGCCCTTCACTTCTACATTTGAATCCTGATCCGGTCTGAATACATACTGTTGAAAATCGCCAGAATTGGTTGGCATGTAGCGGTAGTCAAACGGATCTTTGTACAAGTAACTTTCATGCATATTAGAATAGGAACTTGCTTTGAAATCAACAAACGTGCTGTTGGAAAAAATGTAAGTGGCCGAAAGGATATGAGTATATCTGGTGGTGTAATAATTTTTGCCTCCATCAGGCAGGTATTTTTGCCCACCACCATAACTGTAATCATCATTGTAGTAAAAACCATAGCTGACGTTCAAATTGGGCAAGTTGAAAAATAGTTTCGCCTGACTGGACAACCCTTCATATGTCCCGAGATAAACCTGCTCACCGTCTGGCATTTCAAAGGTATGCCCGGTATCGGAGACTGGCTGCCACAAACCCCATGGCATGAAATAGCGTTTTCCTTGCTCAAAACTGGGGCTATTTTGATAACGACCGGCCACAAAATATGAAATTTTATTTCTGGTTCCGGGAATCGGCCCGGACAAATTCACTTGCAAATCGTAGTTTTTGAAAGGATTATAGGAATTCAGATAAGGCTCTTTTGTCTGCCACGGTTTATTTTTTTGGCTGAGTGCAGAAAAGAGTTGGTCGAAACTGGTTATACCATTTTGTGAAAAATCATAATACACAAAGCCGCTATTTTTTGAGGCAAGAGCCTCTGCTGCTGCCACCGCCCATTCACGATTGCCTTGCAGGTAATAGACATTATCATCAAAACTTAAATGATCCCCTGTGTAAGCCGTGGCGTTTATACTAAATTTATCCGATCCCTTTTTGGTGACAATATTCACCACACCCGATAATGCCTGACCATATTCTGCGTTAAATGTACCTGTAATTGCCTTTAGCTCTTCTATGGACTGATCATCAATGCTGATTCCGGCAGACCTATCGACCGCATTCATAACCTGGACACCGTCAACCATATAGCTGATTTCTGTCGTTCTACCGCCTCGGATGTGTAAATTGCCGCCAACATCGCGTGTTACGCCCGCCTGCATGCTCAATAAACTGTTTACATCGCGAACCGGTAAAATCTCAATCTGGTCAGATTGGATGCTTACTTCGGATGAAGTCAGATCTTTCTGGATAATTCTTTCCGCGGTAACAACGACCTCTTCACTCATTTCCACGACCGAGCTTTTAAGTATAAAATTTACTCGCGTCGTTAAATCGACCTGGACACGCACTGTATTATTGATTTGTGTTGTGTATCCAATATAAATAGCCTTCACTGTATATTTGCCAGGCGGAATATTAAGAATATAGAATTCACCATCTGCATCCGTTGCCGCACCCCAGGAAAAACCTTCAATCATGACATTTGCGCCGATCAAAGGCTCGCCAGTGTCTTTATCCGTAATTTTACCTGCGATTTTACCTGTTGTTCCGGCTTGTATAGGCATGATATAAAAAAATGAAAAACACAACAGAATGTGGAATACGAGTATTTTGTGATAATTTTTCATTGCTTACCTGGATTTGTATTTTACAAGTTCCAAAGCTCGATTTGTGGGTTGAATTGTAGATTTTCCGGGATCATAATATCCCAGAATCGACAGGTCATTTTCCGGTGTGAATCATATATTTTCAATAAGTTGCATATAAAACGGGGGAGCTGACCTATAACTGACGCCAGATAAAAAATTTAGTCTCACCGATTTAGCCTGCATTATTATAAACCACAAGATTAGGCAGGGGATATCCCCTGCCCATCGTTCACATTGAGCATTTTATGAATAAAGCAGGTTATTAAAAAAAAAGCAAACCTTCCGGATTTTGGGACTCCGAAAGGTTTGCTTATCAATTTATTTTAGAAGTGTCATCTTCTTCGTTGAGATGTAATCTCCAGCGATGAGTTTAAATATATACACACCATTTGCAAGATGCGATGCATCGAAATTCACCTTGTAATATCCAGGTATTTTATTCGCATTTACCAGAGTTGCTACTTCTCTACCAAGAATATTATAGACTTTCAACTGAACGAAAGATTTCTTCGGAATATCATACTGAATAGTCGTGGTCGGATTGAACGGATTCGGATAGTTGTTTGAGAGATTGAATACTGTCGGTAATTTACTGATTTCATCATTCACAGCAGTTCCGGGACCATCCACCACCTCGAGAAAACCCCAGGCATGCGGTCTCATCCAGTCTTGATCCATATCGATATTTGTATCTGGTTCTCTTGGTATGGCACCGACGCCGGTGATTAATGTTCGCTCTTCATCTCCCATTAAATTCGGATCCTGATCCGTATTATCGATTTTGAAAGGCATCAACATTCCATTCGTGACTTGCAAATCAGTACCGGCAAGGGAATCGAGATTGAATTTGGCTTCAACAATATAGCCATCACCGGTAAATTTAGCGAAAACAACAGATTCTAATCCCGGTACAACTGCACTTTCATAGCCATCCAACTGGACATCTCCCATGGATGTAAAACCAACTCTCCAATCGCCACCGTCACCGCGAATTGATCTCTTTTGATGCCATTTCGAAGTGTCATTGACATTATAAAAGCCCATATACAACTCAAGAGCATCTCCTTGCCATGCCTGGAATCCACCTTCGACATCTCGTAAATCATCATCTGTGACATCACCGGAGAAGTAAAGGTATTCGTCATCCATAATCATTGTTACCTTAAAATCCAGATCACTACCACCCGGCGCCCAATCATCGCCATTGGCATAGCTTCCCGATTCTGGGGTAATTTGAAAATCCTCAACATACTCAAGGAACTCTGTGTTTAAGCCATCGAGTACAAATTTTGTTGAAAAATCTTTGACATATTTAATTTTGTACGTTGGCGTTGTTACTGTCGTGATAGAGCCCGAAGCGTCCTGAGTTATCGCGGTTTCTTCAATTCCATCTGTAGCGGTAATGGCATAATAATAGGTTTGTTCCGATCCATCACTCGTATATGGCCTGTGTGCGTAACTTTGCAAACCATGAGGAATTCCAGCAGCATACAAGATAACACCTTCTTCATCAATGCTGGTAAATGGCGAATTGCTCATATAGATATTATATTTTTCAGTTCCCAATGTATTATCAACCCAATCCAAACGGACATAGTGGACCGTGCCGGAACCGCCAGGAACCGATGTTGTAGCCGCAGAAACAACAAGTGGCGGAGATGCTAATTCGCCTTCAGGGGCTGGAATACCATGCAGAATTAAATTATCAAAATAAAGAGCGCCAGACCAGGTTTGCGCATCATTATGAAATATTTGTACACCCACCGTAGCCGTTTTGGCAGGATCTACCAGTCCGGAATCGATGAGCGCCTGCACATCAATCGACAAGGTGTTCCATGCACCCCAAACGAGGTTCGAGGTGTCATAAGGTGTTGGTGTCCAAGTCCATTCAGGGATCGTCGCCGCACCATTAAAAACGATCTCAAAGACAGAGCCTTCCGGAAAATCAGTGGGGATGTAAGCATCCATGGTAATTTCAGTTACGTGAGTTCCTGTATCTTGAGAGGAGAGAAGAATTCCTTCTTTGCTGAAGAAAGATTTTACACCCGCATTGTAATCATGGTTCAGTTGCAACACACCTTCGCTTTGTCCGGTCGGATCGACCATTCTTTCAATTGAAATACCAGCTGGTCCCCATGTTGCCAGGGAGAATCCTTGCAGACCGGCAGCAAC
Source organism: Deferribacteres bacterium (assembly GCA_020633655.1). Lineage (GTDB taxonomy): Bacteria > Zhuqueibacterota > Zhuqueibacteria > Zhuqueibacterales > Geothermadaptataceae > Bioreactorimicrobium. The sequence continues at coordinate 119,265 of JACKDF010000005.1, read as the reverse complement.
ATTTTCAAAATTAGCGACATTCCAGTTGTTACCGAGATCAGAATTCAGAAGTGCACAATTATCGATATAAAAGGTTCCATTCCAGGTAGCACCATCACCGCTTACATTCCAGGCGCCGAGTTGGATACCGGCTTTACCAATTTTGTTATTTATCAGATCAACATTCGTTGCCTTGAGTGAAAGAGCAACGATATCTGTGGTGAGCGGAAACCAAACTTCTCTAGGAATATTTTCTGATTTATAAATTGTGTATCCCGCATCGGACCATCCCCAGGAAGCATTATCCTGAATCCAAAGTTCAAAATCAACGCCATCGGGGAAATCGGCGGGTAACCAGACGTTGTATGAAATAACATTTGCTGTCGTCGCATCAAGTGATGGGTATTCAAGCACACCTTTCTGGTCTGCGCCAATGTTATAACCAACGGAAAGGACACCAGAAGATTCACCTGTTGGGTCTGCTGCTTGAGCAACACCCGTAAGACCACCTGCCCAGCCGTTATCAAACCATCCGCTGGCATCGGTTTCGAACTGTGCAAAATAATTCGGCGCGGCCCCAATTAATTCAACGTCATCAAGGTAAAATGTACCGGACCAACTTGTATCGGCATCAGCAATTCCCCAGGCACCAATCTGGATGCCCCCTTTACCGATCTTATTGTTCATCAAATCAACATTGCTGGCACGAAGCGACAGGGAAACAATGTCCGTTGAAAGCGGGAACCAGGTTTCTTTGGGTATATCCTGAGATTTAAAAATTGTATAACCAACATCTGACCAACCCCAGGAAGCATTATCCTGGATCCAGAGTTCAAAATCAACGCCATCAGGGAAATCGGCGGGCAACCAAACGTGATAGGTTATAAGTTTCCCGCTCGATGCGTCCAGCGATGGAAATTCCAGTACACCCTTTTTATCCACGCCGATATCATAGCCTACTGAAAGCACGCCAGCGGAATTTCCAGTTGGATCTGCAGCTTGCATCACACTTGTCAAACCGCCTGCCCAACCATTATCGTACCAGCCTTGCGCATCACCTTCAAAATCAAAAAGCGTTTGAGAAAAAGCAGTGCCTGCCAAAAACACAAACAGGCCCAGTGTTAGCAATAACACTCGTTTCATCGAAACCTCCATAATTAAGTTAAATATAGTGAAACTAAATAATTTTGGTCATTCTTTGATCTAATCAAACTCTAGTACGAATAAATTGCTGTCTTTTAGGTAGTTAAGCTAAAAATAAATCGATGCGTTTTTAGTGCATTTACAACAAACCGGTTTATGTGAATTCAGATTACGAAACCGGTTTCGTAAATTAAAATAGAAATTATAACAGAAAAATCAAGTTTATTTTTATTCCACTAACAATAATAAAAATGGGTATTAATTTATTTGTTCGATTTCGCCTGTACCTGTCCGGATACCGTTCGCTGGAGGTGAGCGCTTGTATTGATCTTGTCTAAATGCCGAAATCCGAATCGCCTCGATTAGATATCATCTATTCTTGCTTTAACTGTGACAACCATTTTAAATAAACATCTAGTTCCACACGCGGTTCAAAAACAAAATAATGATTCCTGTAGTTGTTACCACCCACCTTCCACTCAATCAGCCATAATTTGGTCGTATTTATTTTTGGCAAAAACTCTGCAACCGTTTTTCCATTTTTATTCACTTTAAAAGAATTGTTTAACAAAATTGCATCGTTATCTGCGTCTCGGATTGAAAAATCACCTTCCACCGGGTTTCTTGTATCATTGACAATTACAATCGGATGTCCATTTTCTTTGGCATCGCCAATCATCACACAGACATCCGTTTGCACGCGTTTAATGTACGTATAAGCCAGTTTTTTGCTGTAGTAGTAATCCACAACAGCGTCAGAAATAACCGGCCAACCGTCGCGCAAGTTCCACCAAAGAATGCCATTCCGATCAAATTTATTCATACGCCAGAATTCGATGAAAAATTTTTTCGCTTCAGCCTGGATGATTTGTGAAGCGAGAATGAACCGGTCGAGATCCACGGGAATTTCGCTGAAAACGCATTTAACCTGGTTCAGCATTAAATTATTACGTTGAATCGTTTCTGTGGCATGAGGATGGGAACGGCAGGCTTTGGTTTGCCATTGATCGTTCCATGCAAAGTTTGTGTCATTTTTCCAGGGATAGACAAAATCCTTGTCAAACATCTTCTCCAGACTTTCGCGGTTGGGGCAGCCATGGTAGCCGATCTCGCTAACAAATTTGGCAACGTTTTCCGTATAAAAAGGAGCTTTGTAATAGCCACGTGGTCCCCATAAATGTTGCTCCGGTGCATAGCTTTGATCAACTTTCCCCGCAAGCTGAAACGCTTTGGAACTGATGTAGGGAGAGCTGGGCAAATAAGGCGTTTTCGGATCCAGACGGCGCGTCATCGAAGGCAGTAATTGACGACTGATGGGTTCGTCATTTGGATCGATGAATGGCTGGTCTTCGTTCCATTCACTGGAAATGTCATTTTCATTATTGCCGGCCCACAAGACAAGACTCGGATGATGGCGAATTCGAGCAATCGCTTTGGCCGCTTCCTCTTCAACTTTTTTCAAAAAGCCTTCATCTTGTGGATACTGAGTGCAGCCAAACATGAAATCATGCCAGACCATGATGCCGTTTGTATCGCACAGATCGTAGAATTCATCATGCTCGTAAACATTGCCACCCCACATGCGGACCATGTTGCAATTCAAATCCACCAACATATCCACCGACGGTTTGATATGCTCTTCGTCGCGACTATGCAGTGCATCCAGTGCCACCCAGTTCGTGCCTTTAACAAAAATTTTTTCGTGGTTGATTTTAAAAACGAATTCGCCTGGCTGTTCCCTACTAACAGCATCGGTGCGAATTAATTCGACTGTGCGAATACCGATTTTTTGTTTGTCTTCAGCAATGATTTTCTTGTCGCTATCAATAATTCTCAATATTGCATCGTACAAGGCTGGTTCGCCATATCCCCTTGGCCACCACAAATCGATATCCTGCAAATCATTTAGTCGGGTTCGAAAAACGGTGGAGTAAATATTGTAATTTTGCTCGAAAGCGATTTGTTTACCGCGCTGAAGTTTTACATTCAAAACCAGATCATCGATATTTAACCGCTCGGTGGCCAATTCCCAGTCTACATAAATGGACGCTGTTTTATTTTCGACGTTGACGGAATTGGTTGCCCAGTAAACCGCTTTAAAATGAGTAGGCGGAATAATTTCCAGTTTAACATCTTTCCAGATTCCAGCGCTGACCAATCGCGGCAAGATATCCCAACCATAGGAATGTGCCGCTTTGCGTATGTTGACTGATTCACCGCCAAGGGCGTCAGAGCGCGCGCCAAAAAATTCCCGCTCATATTTGCGGCCTTCAAGGACTGCAGAATGAATGCAGATATACAGTTCGTTTTCTGTTTTCAGTGAATAAGTCACATCGAAATGATGCTCAACGAACATGTTTTCGACACGGCCGATATTTTCATTATTCAACCAGATATCTGCAACGCAATCGATGCCGTCGAAGCACAATTTCACCTGGTGACCGGCGGGGATTTGGGGCTGTGTAAATCGGCAGCGATACCACCACTGGTAAAGTTCAAATGGTCGCAGTTTGTAGACGTTGTTGCCAATTTTGGGATCAGCGATCAATCCGGCATTTTCCAGATCAATTTCAACATTGCCCGGTACGGTCGCTGCGATTTTTTGGAATTCGCTATTCAATAGCTCCTGCGGTGAATTCGGAGCCTGTCGGTCTTCCAGACCAAAACGCAATTCCCACTTTATATTTTCCGAAGCGTTTAAATAATGCACTGTTTTCATTGTTTTTCTATTCACTATCCGTTTTATACATTTCGGGCAAATCCGATTCAAACACAGTTATGGAATCGTTATAAAACGTAACAAAATCAGCAGCGCTTGCCTGCCCCGGATACGGCGCATGAAAATGACCGGTATTTGCATTTCGCCAAACCAGTGCGTAAGCAATCCCGCGGGTGAATTCATTGGCATTTATGCCAGCTAAAAGCCGATTTGTCCACCAGTCTGCTATTTGCAATTTATCCAAACCGGTTTCGGTGAGGGCAGAAATTTTGTTGCGTTCTTCAGCCAATCGCACGACGGTTTCAAGGCTCTTTATTAATGATTGCATCTGTTCTTGCACTGGTGCCTGATTCCAATGGGAACCAAGGTCAAAGTAGTTATCGAGCCCAATAATATCTACGTAGTTATTTCCTGGATACCCATACAAATATTCACCGGGATCAGCAGGCTGTATTACCCGGCTGCGATCCGGGGAGATGGCGTAGAGTACGTTGTGAACATTTTTCTCATTTTTAAAGTAATCCACCGTGAACTGCCATAAAGCAATAAATTCTTGTTCAGAAGCAGGCCCACGTCCCCACCAGAACCAATCACCGTTGTGTTCGTGGAATGGTCGAAGAATAACCGGAACGAATGTGCCGTCCTCTGTCTTCAGGTCTTTTAAAAATTCCGCGATCAAAACGAGGGTTTTTACAAAACTTTTGTGGTGACTGCTATCAGGCAGGATTCGCGCAACTGCCGTTGAAACATCCCAGGCATTGCCATCTGTAACTGGATTATCCAGATGTATTGAAATCGTGTTAACTCCACCACGACTGAAAGCTTGCTTCATTAAAAGCTTGATCTGAGAAAACGGAACGCCATCCAAATTTGTCGTATGGCCAATGTTACCAATATCCCATCCGTAGACAGCGGGAAAATCACCACACACATCTTTCACATCCGATCTATTACCAAATCCATCGTTTACCCAGCCAACGCCATATGCGGTGGTTTCCTGGTGACCGAACAAGAATTTATCCTTTGTCAATGTTTGCAGGTTGCAGAAAAGTGCAACAGTCTGGGGTGTAGCCAAACTGTCAACTAGAAAATCGTTGGTCTTCGTTTGTGGGGAGTTTTCTGAATCAGAAGGATTGTTCGTGCATTGAATTAAAATATTTCCCATGGAAAGGATAAGAAATGAAGCTAAAAGTTTAGTTTTCACAATATCCTCTTTTATAAATTCCGGAATGTCACATTAATGGAAATTAACCTTTGTTATTCTTCCTTTTTTCTATGAGTTCATTTTCAATTTTATTCATAAATGTCTCGGATAAAGGATAAAAGTACATAAATCCAACTGACATAAGAGCACCAACAGCTGCAAATACGCTGATCATCAAACGTATCCCTAAAACAGACTCCTCCGTTTGCGCCTGATTCGCCATAAATCCAAATGCAGCCAGTATCCAGCCACTAATTGCCCCACCAAGCGTCCAGCCCATTTTTTGTGACATTGAGGATGATGAGAAAATAAGCCCCGTTGCACGATGCCCGGTTTTCCATTCAGAATAATCGGAGACATCCCCGTACATCGACCAGATCAAAGGGAAGACAAGTGAAGAGGACATTGAAATAATCATATGAACAAGGAAGATGAGCGCAATTTGATTGGATGGGATAAAGAAAAATAAAGCAGATAAACCGGCGCAAACGAGACCTGAAAGAATAAAACTATTCTTCTTTCCGAATTTGCCGGCCAATGGAATCGCAAGGACGACGCCGAGAATAGCTGCAACCTGCCCGCTGGTCATGAAAACTGCGGATAACACACTTTGAGACACATGACCGAAATATATCACATTTTGATCACCAATAAAGTATTTGAAATAATAAAGAATTGCAGAGCCCCGGAGGGAGTTAAAAATCAAAACCGAAATTGCAGCACCGAGCATGATAAACCAGGGTTTATTTTTAATCAGGTCGTGCAGGTCATCTCTAAATGAAGCCACATCGACTTCTTCCGGATCCAATCGTTCTTTGGTGCCAGTAAAAGTCAGGATAAAAAATATTGCCGCTAAAAAGGCATACACGGCGATAGTTTTCTGATAACCCGCTTCAATATTTGCATCAGTGCTAAAATATTCGATCAAGGGATTGGCAGTTGCTGTCACTACCAGACCACCCGCAAATCCCCCTAAAAACCGAAATGATGCCAACGATGTTCTTTCGCGGGAATCATTGGTCATCACGCCCAGTAAAGAAGCATAGGGCACGTTGATGGCTGTATAAACCATCATCATGAGTGTGTACATCACATAAGCATAGATAAGCTTGGCATCGCTGCTCAGATTGGGAGTGGTAAAAGTCAGGATAGCAACGATGGAAAATGGCAAGGCCACAAACAAAATGTAGGGTCGGAATTTACCCCATCTCGTCTTTGTTCTGTCGCCAATCATGCCCATCAGCGGGTCGTTTGCTGTATCCCAGAGTCTGGCGACCAGGATCATGGTTCCTGCCGCCGCAGCAGTTATACCGAATACATCTGTATAAAAAAACAGCAGAAACATGGAAAACAGCGTCCAAAACATTGAGCAGGCGAAATCGCCAAAACCGTAGGACACTTTTTCTTTAAAATTAATCTTTTCGAACTGGATCATTCGATTTTTCCTTTAACAGGACATCATTAAATCTGTAAATCCATAGTGAATTATTCCGGTTGGTTGTATGCTTTTTTCCTTTCCAGTAATTCGATTTCCATCTGTTTTTCTGTTTTGCTGTCTAATGAATAAAGCAATGAGAACAATATTACAATTATGCAGATTGCGGCTGGAAATGTGCTCATCATATGCCTGATTCCCAGAAGTGATGTATCGGTTTGCACTGCATTGGCGACGAATCCGTACGCAGATAAAACAAAGCCTGCCACAGAACCACCTATTGCCCAGCCAAATTTTTGCGAAAAAGTGGCTGCGGAGAAGACCAGGCCTGTAGCACGTCTACCCATTTTCCATTCTGTGTAATCAGCAGTGTCTGCGTACATCGACCAAATCAACGGGAACAACACGCCACCAAAAAAGGAACCGATAATGTGACTCGTATACATGATAGCTATGTCACGTGGACTGACGAAATAGAAAACGATGTACGAAAGCGCGGACATAAATGTTAAAAAAGCAAAGGTCAGTTTCTTGCTTTTAATAATGCCGACTACCCAGGGAGTGGCATAAGCTCCGATTATTGAAAATACCGTACCAACGACCATGAATGTTGCCGCTGCAGATTGATCATTTATATAATATTTGAAAAAGTACAAAAGTGATGCACTGCGGATGGAAATATAAATCAAAGTAAATAAACACATTATGCCTAAAACGATCCAAGGTCCGTTTTTTAGCAAATCTTTTAAATCATTTATAATGGATGTCTTTTCTTGTGGAGGCTTTACACGCTCTTTTGTTGCAGAGAAGGTAAAGAAAAACAAACCAGCAGCGATGAGAGCATAAACGCTGAATGCCAGTGGATAACCAAGACGATCATTACCTTGCCCCAGAGAAGCGACAAGCCAGAGCAGAGTGCCTTGCACGATCATATTTCCGGTAAACGCTCCTAAAAACCGGTACGACGAAAGCACCGTGCGTTCCTGCGAATGCGGGGAAATGACACCCAGCAAAGCGCCATAAGGAACGTTTATCATCGTGTAAGTCATCATAACCAGGGTATAGGTCACATAAGCGTAAACGAGTTTACCGGTTTCACTAAAATCAGGTGTAATGAAAACAAGAATACCTGTTATCACAAATGGGATGATGGACCAGAGAATCCATGGTCTGAACTTTCCCCATTTCGTTTCTGTTCGGTCGGCGATCATGCCCATCATCGGATCATTCACGGCATCCCAAATTCTCGAAATTAAAAACATTGTTCCCACGGCCGCGGGTGAAATACCAAAAGTGTCTGTATAAAAAATCATTAGGAACATTGCAAAGGTTTGATAATACAGAACAGATGCTGTATCGCCAACGGCATAGGCAATTTTTTCTTTGAAAAAAACGAATTTTACATGAACATCTGAATTACTGATTGATTGCATGGCCTTCCCTGTTCATTAAATTAATTTTCCGTGGGTTGAAATATCCTTCACAGAATTGCGTTTAATTAATTTTATCGGCATTATAATAATCGAGCGCTTATCAGATCCTTCGTTGATCATATCCCTCATCGATCTCACCGCAAGAGAACCTAACTCTTCCTTATAAACACGCACAGTTGTTAAAGGTGGAATAGCCATTCGGGCAAGATAAATATCATCAAAACCAATGATACTAATATCATCTGGTATACTTAGATTAAATTCATTTATTGCTTTATATGCAAGTACAGCATTTATGTCGTTTGCAGCAAAAATCGCTGAGGGCCTTTCGGATACTTGAAGTAACGATTTTGTTAATTCATATCCAGCCTCGTAGCCACCGGTTTTTACAATTGTTTCATCAATTGGTAAACCTTCCGATTTTAAAGCTTTCAGGTAACCTGTATATCGCTGACCAAAGCTGTGTTCAGATAATTCACCAGCAATAAATCCAATTCTTTTGTGCCCTTTATTTATTAAATATTGTGTAGCGAGAAATGCACCATTTTCATTATCTATGAGCACTTGCTGACAATCTGAAATATCTGCTCTAGGATCTACTACTATTAAGGGTAAATTGGTCTTTTGTAATTCGCGGACAAATTCTTCGTTTCGCGTTCCGACAAGAATTACACCATCAATTTTGCGTTCTTTAACTATCTTTGGCAGGCTCGATTTTTTATTTGATGGCATTGAATAGAGCATGAGATTGAGATCGTTAAATGCTATCTCTGCTTCAATGCCTTCCAGAACACGTGAAAAAAATGGATTAGATAAAGGGTTATCATCTTTACGAAATATTACACCAATATTCTCTGTGGCACGTTTCTTCAGGGATTTTCCGGATGCATTTGGGACAAAGTTATGCTTTTCAACAATCTGCATAACTTTTTTTTTCGTTGCTAATCCAACATCTGGTTTGTCGTTGAGAACTTTGGAAACTGTTGATTTAGAAACATTTGCCAATCGAGCGATATCATTTATAGTTAACGATGGACTCATAATAAATTTCCAGTTTTCGAAATCGGTTTCGAATTCAAGTTACTACGAATGCTGTAAATATAAGCGAAGCTAAAAATAAACTCTGTTTTTAAAATAGTAAAATACTCTTCGGAAAACAAGTATAATTAATAAGTAATAAAAAATTGCTTGCATTTCATAAATTGTTGAGTTACAATTTTACGAAAACGGTTTCGGATTTAAAAATAATAGTGCAGTAGTTGAATTAACAGAAATGAGTCTGTACCAATTCAGACACATTAAAAATTAAATAGAAAATACATCCGACAAATTCACAAGATGTGTCTTTGTTCGAAATAACCGAAATATTTGCATTGATTGCACAACATGTATTGACAATTTGACGAATTAAAGTTAAGCTTTCATCCAGAAAAGCGTGAAAAATCAATTCGCCGAAACTTGAGTTAAACGTTCAATCGATTTATCAAAAAGAAGAGTGAATCGAATCTTAAGAAAACAACTAATTAATTTTATAAGGCATTAAAGATTGAAAGGAAAACCCATGAGCCAATTGATAATTGGTGCGAGTTTGCCAAAAATCCCCTGGGAAGAAAAACCTGGAAATGAGAGTAGAGTAATTTGGCGTTACAGCAACAATCCTATTATTAAAAGGAATCCAATTCCAAGTGGCGCACGTGCTTTTAATAGCGCTGTATTGCCTTACAATGACGCATACGTTGGTGTATTTCGTGTTGATCACAACAATACACGTCCCAATTTGCATCTGGGCACCAGTTCCGATGCAATCAAATGGGAATTGTCAGATCCCATCATTAATTGGGTTGATGAGAAGGGAAATCCCAAGCCTGTCAGCTACGCATACGATCCTCGATTATTACAAATCGAGGATACTTTTTATATTATGTGGTGTGACGATTTTCCTGGACCATCGATAGGTTTAGGAAAAACAAAAGATTTTAAAACTTTTACTCGACTTGAAAACGCCACAATGCCTTTTAACCGGAATGGTGTCTTATTCCCTCGTAAAATTAATGGACTGTACGCAATGCTGAGCCGTCCCAGTGATAGCGGACACACTCCATTTGGCGATATAGTCTTGAGCTACAGCCCCGACCTGACTTACTGGGGGAAGCATAGGCTTGTGATGACCAGCAGCAAATATAATTGGTGGCAAGATACGAAAATCGGCGCTGGTCCCGCTCCAATCGAAACACGGGAAGGCTGGTTGTTGTTCTATCACGGGGTGGTCACGACGTGCAATGGATTTGTCTATAGCATGGGTGCTTCTCTCTTGGATCTGGATGATCCTAGCAAGGTTATTTATCGCACTCGAGATTATATCCTGACACCTGAGATGGACTATGAAACAACCGGATTTGTACCAAATGTTGTTTTCCCTTGTGCCGCCCTAGTAGATGCACCGACGGGCAGGATAGCTATCTATTACGGTGCAGCAGATACGTATACTGCAATAGCGTTTACTCAAGTTGACGAGTTAATGGAATTTTTAAGAAAGAACTCCGATTAATAATAATTCAATTTAGATGATTCTTTTTCCGAACATTATCGAATTTCAAACAAAGCAGCAGGAAGCTCTAAATACAAATTTGTTTGCAGAATGCAAAACGAACGTTAATCCTAAAACGCAGCATGTCTGTGTTGAGCTCCTGATTTTTTTAAAAAAATCTGGCCCCTTTAAAACACCTGAACATCCCTCTGCATGCGGTCATTTCTGAGGCTAATTTATAGAAACAAAGGAGTCTTTACAAGGCTCTAACAAACTACCCCGCAGCATGCTAACGGGGTAGTTTAATGTCATTATAAAGTTTCTTTTAGGCAGTGTAAAACCTGAATGATATTTAACCGATTGGTTTAGAAACGATGGAGATAATACAAAATATTGGAAAATTCGTATTAATTTCGCATAACCCCTTTTGGTACAAATCTACAGTATTTTCAATTGATTAGGCTCAAAATAAAACAAGCGAATGACGAGACTCGAACTCGCGACCCTCGGCTTGGGAAGCCGATGCTCTACCAACTGAGCTACATTCGCCGATAAAAATGATTGTAAAAATCACATTTTCGCAGATAAAAAGCAAGGGAAAAGAAAGGGGATTGATCGCCAATCAAACGAAAGCCTGAATGCTGGAACACAGATAGATTCACTAAACAAGCCGCTATGTAGCGCTGCGCTCCATAAGACCAAACTGTGTGAAAAATAAGTTCAATCGGTCGCCTGTCGAAGCGCCCTTTTGAATCTATTCCGGCTTCGACCGGCTCGGCATCCATGTCTTTTCACACAGTCTGGTTGCCTTATTGTAGAAATTTATGTTCACAACTCCGGTGTGTTGAACTGAGGATCGATCAAGTTAAAACAATCCGCCAAGAGAAATGCCCAGGGTTTTGTAGCCATCGCCTTCCACGTTGCGAATTGCATAATTTACATTGACTAACAAACGGGTTCCACCCAAATCAAAGGAATACCCGCTGCCGAGGAGAAAACCAAAACCGTTGTCACTGCCTGTGGAATTATTATCCGAATCGGTAACAACGATCTTTGCTAAGCCCATATCCGCACGCAAAAAAATGCCGTTGCCGAAGTAACGTCCCGGGTAGTGCATCACGCTCACACCATAGATGTATTGATTGATTTGCATGGATTCACTATTCACTTCATAACGATCACCTGCACCATTAATAACGAATCCGGCAATTGTTTTCGGTTTGACATGCCAATAGAAACCTAACATGTCCAGGGACATGGATATGTTGGAGACGCCATCCTGGTCTTTGAGGTAATCGAGAAGATCTTGCAATTCATTGGGATAATTCAGGTTTGCATAGCCAATCCCCCAATAGGTGTACCACGATTCCGTCTTGCCTTTTTTGCTGTTTCCGGTTTGTGCAGATAAGGTGGAGATACTAAACAAACTGATGAAGAGAACAACTGCAATTTTACGCATTTTCCAATCCTTTCCATCAAAAAAATGAACTGCAGTAAAACGTGAATTGTATAAAAAGTCCCCTGTTGCATTCGCTAATTTGAATCCGCCACTGTTTCACAGACCATTACTGGCTGGCTTTGGGCAACATGCTCTCCAGCTAAGAGCAATGCACATTATTCTACTCGCGGCGACGAATTTACGCGCAAATTTGTGCATTTGCAAGATGAAAATAATGGTTACTGCAGAGACTCTATTTACTGAAATAATCGCGTTTAGAATAGTGGAAATCGATTTATCATTTGCATTTCATATGCGGTCACTGTTAATTCAAAAGCCACGTTAAGAAAAAGGAATCTTTTTATGCAGGCATTCATGAAAGTATTAAAAATGCTCCCGTTCCCCCTGCTGCTTGTTTCTGTCCAATTGAGCGCGCAAAGCATGGCTTTTCAGCGTTATGATATAATTGCAAAATCCCTGTCCCCTATTCAGCCAGTCGCCTATGAGGCAACAACACCGTCGGATTTTACCGACTGGTCTTTCGGCACATTAACAGGCTGGAGCGCCCTACCCCAGGTAGCACCAGTAGTCGACGACAGCCTCGCGGGATTCACAATGCCGGCGCTGGCAAGAGATGAATTCACCATATCGAGTTACCCTATCCGCTGTGCCGTGAAACTGTTTCGAAAACATGAGGGCGAATTCAGGCAGACATGCTCCGGCATGCTGATTTCCGAGAATCTCGTGCTCACGGCAGCCCATTGTGTTTTTTACGATTTCGATGATGACTCGGTATTTATTCCTGAATTTCGCGACAGCATTTTCGCAGTGCCAGCTTACGATGCCGGTGAAGCACAGCTCAATAGTGCGGGGAGTTGGGCTGACGCCTACTACATTCCACAGCAATAGTATGAAAACCGTGCCGGTTGGCAGGATATTACTCTGATAAAACTGGAGCAGCCCATAGGCAGGGAAACCGGTTGGATTGGTATCGCCTTTCAACGGGATGATGCTTATTTTTTAGAACAGAACATTTTCCACAAACTCTCCTATCCGGGAGAGCCATCGCTCATGGATTCTACCCTGGTCTATGATGGTGAAGACCTTTATTACAACTACGGCAAAGTCACCTCCCTCTCACCGAGTACACTGAACCTTGGTAATTTTGGCGTCCGGGGGCAGAGTGGTAGCTCGATATTTTTTACCAACAACAACGCATATTATGCTTTTGGTGTGCAAAATTTTGCCAATGAGAGCCGCCACTTTCGCATTACTGCCGAGATTTTTTACGCGCTTAAAAATATTATTGAACAAGAACGGCTGCAACTGCAAACCAGTGGTGTAAAAAATGTGTCGTATGATTCCCAATGGCAGATATATCCCAATCCGGCCCATTATTTTATACAAATCCAGATTCCTGAATCCACAACCGGGGAAGCGGAAATTGTCTTTTATAACCTGCTCGGCAAACGCTGTAAACAAGTGACAGTGCCAATCACACAGGAGCACAAAAATCTGCTACGCATTTCAACACAGGATTTGCCATCGGGGACGTATTTTGTACGGATTCTTACAAAGGAAAAACAAATCACTTCTGGGATAACCGTACTTCATTAAAAACCAATCCCGGGATTTCGTTTTGATATTCTCGAACAGGTACAATAACTTGGGCCTTTAAAATGGGAATCCCGGGATTGATTCCATACATTTTTTCATTGCCCATGTGCTTAAAAAAGAATACTTTATTCGTGGAACGAAATAAATACGAAGGGATTCCGTTATTCTGCTGAAAAGCGCAGAAAACGGAATGACCAGACTGTATGAAAACGTTTAAACTTCACGGAGGCTGAGTTTGCAGCCGGACTCACGCTCAACCGGGCGCTTCGACAGGCTCAGCGACCGGTTTACGCTGCATCTTCACACAGCCTGGACGAGGCCTTGTTAAAAGCAGTCATACCGGTTCGCGTTTTTTGCGATACCGGTATCTTTGGAAGCCGAAAAGGACAAAAGCATGGCAGAAAACGATCGCACCCAGGCAAATCGACTGATTCGAGAATGCCAGGAAACACAAAATCCCTATCTCGATTTGGGCAACTGCGGTATAACCGATTTGGGCGATTTGCCGGAACTGTTCGAATGCACCCACTTGCAAACACTGATTTTAGCCAACGAATGGTGGGATTGGCAAAAACGGAAATGGATGCAAAGCGCCAACAGCGGACTAAAAAACCAGCTCACATCCCTATCCCCGGCAATCATTTCACTAAAAAAACTGTCTCTTTTCAATTTAAGTGGAAAATTGTATAATTTTTATCAAATTTCAGATATTCAATTTTTAGAAAAGCTCACCGGATTACAAACTTTAGACCTGAGCTATAATCGAATTTCAGATATTCAATTTTTAGAAAAGCTCACCGGATTAAAAACATTAGACCTGAGCGATAATCAAATTTCCGATATTCGCTTTTTAGAAAAGCTCACCGGATTAAAAACATTAGACCTGAGCTCGAATCAAATTTCCGATATTCGCTTTTTAGAAAAGCTCACCGGATTACAATCATTAGACCTGAGCTATAATAAAATTTCCGATTATCGCTTTTTAGAAAAGCTCACCGAATTACAAGCATTATACCTTCACTCGAATCAAATTTCCGATTATCGCTTTTTAGAAAAGCTCACCGGATTACAATCATTAAACCTTCACTCGAATCAAATTTCAGATATTCGCTTTTTAGAAAAGCTCACCGGATTACAATCATTAAACCTTCACTCGAATCAAATTTCAGATATTCGCTTTTTAGAAAAGCTCACCGGATTACAAACATTAGACCTGAGCTCGAATCAAATTGAAAAAGTGTCTCAAAACATTTTCCGTTTGAATATGAAAATTAGTCTGGAAAAATATGGTTCCGGGCTCAATCTTTTTGAGAATCCCATCGAATCCCCTCCGCTTGAAATATTAAAACAGGGTCGACAAGCTGTTCTGGACTGGTTCGAAGCCAATCGCATCAAACTCGAGGAAATAAAAATCATTCTTATCGGCGATCCCAAGGCCGGTAAAACCTCGCTGTTGCGCCGGCTCAAAGACAACACCTTCGACCCCAACGAAGTACAGACGGACGGTGTCAATATTGAAGACATCCAATTCGGGGAAAGCGAAACCTTTCAAAAGTACGAAGTGCTGCATTCCCTCACCGGCCACTTCTGGGATTTTGGCGGCCAGGAAATCATGACCGCCACGCATCAGTTTTTTCTTACCAAACGCTGTGTCTACATTTTAGTGCTCGACGCACGCAAAGACGACAACACGGCCACGCAAATTCGCCAATGGGTCAAGCGCATCAAAGCCACCGGTGGCAATGTTGCTATCATCGTCGTCGCCAACCAGGTGGACATCAACACCGCTTTTGGTTTTGACAATGAATTTGAGCTGCAACAGGAATTTCCACAAATCAAGGCCTTCATCAAAGCCTCTTGCAAAACGTCCGAAAACATCGAGCGCATCAAAGACGAACTTGCGGAACTCATCCCCCAGGCTGACCTGTTCAACACCGAAATCGATGAACGCTGGATGCACATCAAGGATCAACTGCAAAAGGAAACCAAGCAAAAATTCTTTCTCGACGAAAACCGCTTCACCGAAATCTGTCAGGCGAATGAACTAGCGGATAAAGCCGGGCAACACAACGCCATTACCTTTCTGCACGACCTGGGTCTGGTACTGCACTTTGAAGACCTGAGCAAAGAATTGTCGGAATTCTTCGTGCTCGATCCCTACTGGATCACCTACGGCGTTTATCAGATTCTCACCTCCAAACGCGCTGGCGAAGTCAACGGTCGCGTGCCCATGGAACAACTCGAATACATCGTCAACGAGGAAGAAGCCAAGGAAGCCGTTTACCAGCCGAAAGAGCACAAAAAAATTACCTATACAAAATCGCAGCGTGAATTTCTCGTCGATATTTTGCACGAGTTCAAGCTGTGCTTTCGCTCTCCCGACCGCTGTGAGTTTATTTTACCCGACCTGCTGCCGACAAAAGAACCCGAGATTATCACACACCCCCTCCGCACCGACAGCGAGGCCATTCGTTTCGTCTACCAGTACGACTACTTGCCCAATTCCCTCATGCCGCGCATCATCGTCGAAACACACCGCCTGCAGCAGGAAAGCTGGCGCACCGGTTGTGTGCTTGGTTACAATGGCAGCATGGCGCTCATTTCCGCCTACCAGAGCCGAATTTCCCTCACAGTTTCCGGTGAGCCACGCAAGAAATACGAATTCATGGCCATCATCCGCCATTTACTGGACACCATCAACAGCACATTGAGCGACCAACCGGACATGCTCATTCCCCTGCCCGGCACCACTGAATTCGCCGATTACGAAGAACTGCTCGAACGCGAACGGGATGGAGAACGCGATTATACAATTTACAAACCCGTGAAAAAGAAATTCAACATATCCGAATTACTGCAAGGCGTAGCAAGTCAGTATGAAATCGCAATGCTCAGCCGACAGGTGGATATTTTAACCGACAAAGTGGATGATGTGCAAGAATCATTGGACAGATATTTCGAAAAACTGATGCAAAATCCTGCCAATGCCCGACTGAAAGAGGACATTCTCAACGCCTTGCAGGAAAATTCAATCGCGCAAATCAAAGAAATAAACCGGGAAATCATCGATTTTCTTGCCGTATGTTTCGAACACCTGCACGGAGATATCGACAGCGAGCTTCAGGAAATTTATGCAAAACTACATAAAACCAGTAACGTACAAATGAAGCTCAAACTCGCTGTGCCGCTGTTAAATCTTTTGGGTGTCAAATTCGAGACCGAAGTCGATCTCAAAGGCTGGGCAAAGAAAATGGATAAGAAGTATAAGATGCCGCTTTTCAAAAGCCTGGGATTGCTGTCCTGATATTTATCCAATCGAAAATTTGCCCAAAAATCCCGGAATGTCATCCTGGAAGGAACTTTTTAGAAACTACCATAAATCCTGGTTCGTCGCAATTAGTCAAAAAGATGCTTGCAGCATGACAATCACAGAATAAAAATGATTCACTAGTTCGAGTCTTTCCGGAAACGCTTTGTTTTCGTCATTCCGCCATCATTTTAGACGAAACGAAGTTCCGCGTTTGCAAAATCCATCTGTATCAGCCGTAACTAATTGTGGATTTTGCTTCGCCGGCCTTTGGCTCGGATAAAAGCATTCCGGAATAACGCACAGCGAATGAACGCAATTTCACCTACATTTTAAGTACGTAGTTCAAACTTCAGTTTGAAAAAAACCAGCCTGAAGGCTGAACTACATACTTGAGGATTTATGGACACGGTCCTAAACCAATGACCTCCCCCTTCGCATTTTCAACTTGCGAAATGATTCGGAATTCTCTATTCTTTCCCATCCCCACTCTCAAGCGACATCCCCGAAGTGTTACAAAATCTCCTGTAAAGACAATTTTTGCTGCATCGAAACAGGCCGATAATTTATCCTGGACAAAAGAAAAAAGCCATTGCGTAAGAACTAAATCTGGACCGCAAAAGATGAAAAAACAAGATAGAGCCCACCTGAAACTGCTTTCGGACGTAGGAGAAATCCTGTCACTGCTTACCGGCAGCTCTGATATTACCGAGTTCTTGCAACGGGTGACCACAAAACTTGCGTCCCATCTCAATACCGCGGTATGCTCCATCTACCTTTACGATGAAAAGAGCGACGATATCGTTTTAACCACAACTGTCGGGCTCAAAGCGAGCTCAGTCGGTGTCACCCGCCTGCGCCTTGAGGAAGGACTGGTGGGCAAAGCCTTGCGGGAACTAAAACACATCGTTTTAGAAAAAGCCAGCCTGCACCCGGAATTCAAGTATTTCCCGGAAACCGGTGAGGATCCTTACGAATGCTTTCTCGCCGTGCCGATGCGACGAGGTGTCGAGCGCATTGGTGTACTCGTTTTGCAGCGGGAAGCACCCCATAAATTTACAGAATCGGAAGTGCATCTGGTGCTTGCATTAACCAGCCAACTTGCGGGAACATTGGAAAATGCACGGGCGCTTCTGGCTTTACAAAGCGGCACCATTCAACCGGAGAATCGCGCCGACAAACTGCCGACATTCCTGCAAGGGAAAAGCGTGTGCCCGGGCGTGAAATCCGGTCCGGCTTATGTCTTCCGGCGCCGTGCGTCCCTCATACCTGAAGGCGCAGCAAAAGAGGGTGAGTCCGTCGACCTTGAAACGGCCATAAGCGCTACAGCCAAAGAATTGACGGCCTTACAACAACAGTTAGCAAATCGCTTACCGGAAGCCGCATCCCTTATCAGCGAAGCGCAATTGCTCATGCTCACCGATCCGGGTTTTGTCGGCGCCATGAAAGCAAAAGTAGTCGAGGGCGCTCCCCCGGCTCAGGCTGTCAGCGACATTGCGAGAAAATACATCCGTTTATTCGAAAACAGCACCCATGCCTACCTGCGCGAAAAAGCCAGTGATGTTGAAGACCTCGCACTACGCATTCTCAAAAATCTTTTTCCATTGGAAAATGACGCACGATCGAGCTACAAAAACCAGGTGGTCGTAGCACGGGATTTGTTCCCTTCTGATATTCTCAAACTTGCCGCCGAAAATGTCAATGCCATCGTGCTGGTTGGTGGCGGAACAACCTCACACGTGGCCATCCTTGCACGCTCGCTGCAAATTCCTTCGATTATCATCGATTTCCAGGAGTTGCTCCAGATTCGAGATGGGGAATTTGTTTTGGTCGATGGGGAGAATGGCCATCTTTATGTGAATCCGGAAGAGGAAACAAGAAGAAAATACGAGAAACACATACAGACCACTGAAGACATTTCTGTGCTCGCAAGCAAAATACAGGAGGAGACACGAACCCGCGACGGCATTCGGGTACGGTTGATGAGCAACATCAACCTGCTCGGGGAACTCGATCTTGCCTTGCAGTTAAAAGCCGAGGGCATTGGACTGTATCGTACCGAATTTCCATTCCTGGTTCGGGATACCTTCCCCTCCTGCAATGATCAGCTGCAGATTTATCGGGAATTGTTTCAACGGATGGCTGGCCGGGAAATCACCATACGCACCCTCGATGCTGGCGGCGATAAAATGCTCTCCTACTTCGATACCGATGGTGAACCCAATCCTGAACTTGGTTTGTGCTCGATTCGTTTGACGCTAAGCCATCCGGAAATTCTGGAAGATCAGCTCAAAGCTATTTTGCTCGCACGTGAAAATCAAAACCGGATTCGTATTATGTTCCCGATGATTGCCTCACCGGATGAATTTCTCACGGCAAAGGAAATGGTCGTACAGCAATGGAAAAAACTACCCACAGAAACACGAGGTGAATTACCCCAGATCGGCATGATGCTGGAACTGCCAGCAGTTGTTGATTTGATGGATGAATTTGTGCGAATCGCTGATTTCTTCTCTATCGGCACGAATGATTTTGTGCAATACATGCTCGCTGTGGACCGATCGAACGAGCGTGTGGCCGATTTCTATTGCCCGCACCATCCCGCCGTGCTGCGGGGTATCAATCGCATGGTACGACCGGCATTGGCTGCAGGAAAAGATGTTTCCGTATGCGGTGAGATGGCCCACGATCCCAAATATTTGCGCTTTTTCGTCGGTATTGGTATACGCAAGCTCAGTATTGACCCAAACACGATCCCGGAGATTCAGCAGTGTCTCGCGACAGAGACCTGCGCATCAATGGAAAAATACGCGCAGGATTTGTTGAAATGTACATCGATTCGGGAAATTGAAAATTTGATTGGCGCTTAGGGGAATGATCGATGTTTGCATCGTTAACAAATGTTTTTCATTTATTGTCTGTTATTTTTCGAGGAAGAGATATTATTCGTAGTCGGCACTTGACCGCTAAGTTATGGGCTACATCTTTAAAGAATGTGTGGGGGCTGTGTCAAAACATGAATTAACGGCCGTAACTCGACATTTATGTCGTAAGTTTAAGCTTAAAAATGAGCGACATGAATGTCGCGTTACATGTTTTGACTCAGCCCCGAAATTAATTTACATATCCCAATCTTTGCCATAATTTTTTACCGGATAATTGAACCAAATTTCCTTCATTTTTTCACGTACCCATGCTTTATTGGGTTGTTATGCACATAGTTGAAGGTGGTCCAGCAATGCCCTTCATTTCTCACAAATCGGTCGGCATAACTGTGAAATACTTTTCTCCAGGGTGTTTTATCTTCACGGTTCCATTCTTTTGCTAAATCGGAATGAAATTTCTGTTTATTCCGGGAAAAGACATCCAAGTTGAGAATGTGACCTACAAAATGATAACGATTTCCCAGGCAGAAAATTGTTTACCGTTTTTCCGAATAAAATGAATTCGAATACAAATTTTTTTTGCATCAGAGCATTGCTCGAATCAAGAGCCTGTTCTCTATCTTGAAATTCTTTATTTTTCCTTGCCCTCAAATAATAAAAAGGATATTTTCTCACCGGCTTATGGTTGGTAGCAGGTTGTAAATTACAGGTTACAGGTTACAGGTTACAAGTTACAAGTTACAAGTTACAAGTTACAAGTTGCAGGTTGCAGGTTGAAAAGTTAAAGATAAACTTGTCACCTGGCCCCTGAAACCTTTAACTTGTTTTCAAATCCTGCATGGAAAAAGATTTTTAGTGAGGCAAAAGACAATGCAAGAAGCATCCCCATATAAACCCAAAAATAAAATCCGCATCACCACGGCAGCTTCGTTGTTCGACGGGCATGATGCAGCAATAAACATCATGCGGCGCATAATGCAGGCGAGTGGTGCGGAGGTCATCCATCTCGGGCACGACAGAAGCGTGCAGGAGATCGTTGAGTGCGCCATTCAGGAAGACGTGCAGGCCATCGCCATTACCTCCTATCAAGGTGGGCATAACGAATTTCTGAAATACATGTACGATCTGTTAAAAGAACGCGGCGCCGGACATATCAAGATTTTTGCCGGTGGTGGCGGTGTTATCCTGCCCGATGAAATAAAAATGTTGCAGGACTACGGCATAGCCCGCATCTACTCCCCCGACGACGGGCGTCACATGGGTCTGCAAGGCATGATTAACGATCTCTTGCAGCAAAGCGATTTTCCCACCGGAAATACGCTCAGCAATGAACTCAATCTGCTCTCACAACGCAACGATCTCGCCATCGCACGCTTGATTTCGGTCGTTGAAAACAATAAAGAAGCAAACCAGGCCACCGTCTCAACCATTCATGAAATGGCAGAGAGTAAAAACATTCCTGTACTCGGCATCACCGGCACCGGCGGTTCGGGCAAATCATCGCTCATCGACGAATTGGTACGGCGTTATCTCCAGGATTTCAGCGACAAAACCATTGGTATCATTTCCGTCGATCCTTCAAAACGCAAAACTGGTGGCGCATTGTTAGGTGATCGCATACGCATGAACGCCATCCACAACGAACGCGTTTACATGCGCTCTCTGGCGACACGGCAGTCCAATCTTGCCCTGTCCTCCCATGTACGCGAAGCGGTTACTATCCTGAAAGCGGCGCAGTTCGATCTCATCATTCTCGAAACCAGCGGCATCGGCCAATCGGATACAGAAATAATCGAGCACAGTGACATCAGTCTGTATGTAATGACACCAGAATACGGCGCTGCCACCCAGCTCGAAAAAATTGATATGCTGGATTTCGCCGATTTCATTGCCATCAACAAATTTGACAAGCGTGGTGCCCTGGACGCTTTACGGGATGTAAAAAAACAGTACGCTCGCAATCATGGGCTCTGGCATGAGGTGGAAGAAAGTCTGCCGGTTTATGGCACCATCGCCTCGCAGTTTAACGACCCTGGCATGAACCAGCTCTACGCCGCCCTAATGAAAAAAGTAGATGAAAAATTTAACGATGCCTTCCAGACATCTTTTAACGGCAAATACGACCAATCGGAAAAACAGCACATCATTCCCACCAACCGCACGCGCTATCTCTCTGAAATCGCCGACACGGTGCGTAATTACAACAGTTGGGTGGAACAGCAACGGCAGGTGGCGCAAAAACTCTACAGCCTTGCTCAATCCATTGCCATAGTGCAGCGATCCCAGGATGGTGAGGAAACACAAAAAGTCCTGCAAGCAACGATGAAAAAGCTGGAGCTCGAACTTGATCCACACAATAGGGTGCTCATTGAGCAGTGGGCAGAGAAAAAGAAGAAATACAGTGAACCGGTTTTCAAATACCAGGTTCGCGGCAATGAACTGCAAATCGATACACAAACCAGGTCATTGTCAAACACAGTTATTCCCAAAGTCAGCCTGCCGCGTTACCAGGCCTGGGGTGATATTTTGCACTGGAGTTTACAGGAAAATGTACCGGGAGAATTTCCCTTTACAGCTGGCTTGTTCCCATTTAAACGGCAAACAGAAGACCCTACTCGTATGTTCGCTGGAGAAGGCGGTCCCGAGCGTACAAACCGGCGTTTTCACTACGTCAGCAAAGATTCGCCCGCAAAACGACTTTCCACGGCATTCGATTCTGTAACGCTTTACGGCAATGATCCAAACCGGCGTCCGGATATTTATGGCAAAGTGGGTAATTCCGGTGTCTCCATCTGCTGCCTCGATGATGCGAAAAAGCTTTATTCCGGTTTTGATCTCGTCGATCCGATGACTTCGGTTTCTATGACCATCAACGGGCCAGCACCGATGATGCTGGCATTTTTCCTCAATGCCGCCATCGACCAGCAATGCGAAGTGTACATTCGTGAAAACGGTATGGTCGAAGAAATCGAAAGCACGATTAATAAAATCTACAAAAATAAAAATCTACCACGTCCACGATACAATGGGACACTTCCAGAAACAAACAACAGTCTCGGTTTGTTGCTGCTCGGCATCACCGGTGATCAGGTTTTGCCAGCGGAAAAATACAATGAAATCAAAGCGCGCACATTAAATCAGGTTCGCGGCACTGTGCAGGCCGACATTCTCAAAGAGGACCAGGCACAGAATACCTGTATTTTCTCTACCGAATTTGCCTTACGGCTCATGGGCGATGTGCAGGCCTATTTCATCGACAATGCAGTACGCAATTTTTACAGTGTTTCCATCTCCGGTTACCACATCGCGGAGGCTGGCGCGAATCCGATCACACAATTGGCATTTACGCTGGCCAACGGTTTCACCTATGTGGAATACTATCTGAGTCGCGGCATGGATATCAATAACTTTGGACCGAATTTGAGTTTCTTTTTTTCCAATGGCATCGATCCGGAGTACGCGGTTATCGGGCGTGTCGCACGCCGCATTTGGGCCAAGGCGATGAAATTGAAATATGGCGCTGATCCACGGGCGCAAATGCTGAAATACCACATTCAAACTTCCGGCCGCTCCTTGCACGCACAGGAAATCGGTTTTAACGATATTCGCACAACGCTGCAGGCTTTGTATGCTATTTATGACAACTGCAACAGCCTGCACACCAACGCCTACGATGAGGCTATTACAACCCCGACAGAAGAATCCGTGCGCCGCGCGATGGCAATTCAGCTCATCATCAATCGCGAGCTGGGACTTGCAAAAAACGAAAACCCGATGCAGGGATCGTTTATCATCGAAGAATTAACTGATCTCGTGGAAGAAGCCGTGATGGCAGAATTTGACCGGCTTACCGAACGCGGTGCGGTGCTCGGTGCTATGGAAACCATGTACCAACGCAGTAAAATTCAGGAAGAGAGTTTGTATTACGAACGACTGAAACACACCGGTGAGTACCCAATCGTCGGTGTCAACACATTTCTCAGTTCCGAGGGCTCGCCGACGGTCTTGCCGGATGAAGTTATCCGTTCAACGGAAGAAGAAAAGAATGCACAAATTGCAACGGTGGAAAATTTGCATGCCATGCAAAAAGAACAAAGCGAGAAAGCTTTGCAAAAAGTTCAACAAGCTGCAATTCACAACAAAAATGTCTTCGTCGAATTGATGGAAGCCGCAAAAGTGTGCTCAATCGGGCAGATCACAAACGCCTTATTCGAGGTTGGCGGGCAATATCGACGGAATATGTGATGAAAAAAAAACCAGCCTTTTGTCGGACAGGAAATTAACCAAAGCTGCAAGAGATGGTTGATGGGTATAACCAGTATTGTGAATTTAAAAAATGATAGTGTGAGAGTTTTCCGAAATGCAAGATCGAACAGATATAGAAGTAAAAATATTTTCCTCTTTCGAAGAGGAAAATGCCTGCGAATATAAACGTCGAAAAAAAATGAGCGTGGAAGAAAGGTGTCGAGAGTTTGCGGTTTTGCAAGCACAACGGTGGGGCGCGGATTGGTTTATAAAACCAATTGTTAAAAAAGTTACCTATGAAAAATTGTTTCTTTTTCCCCCAAATGATATCTGAAACGTTTTAAAAGAGCCAGTCCATGTTTTTTAGCAACGATATGAAAGACTTAATTAAGCTATTCAATGATTATAAAGTTTCCTATGCCCTGGTAGGCGGATTTGCTGTCAATTATTATGGCTATGTTCGGACAACATTAGATATTGACCTACTCATCAATCCAACAAAAGAAAATGCTAAGAAAGTTATGTCAGCACTCCAGGATTTTGGTTTTGGGAAGGCTGGAATCCCGAAAAAGCTTTTTGAAGAGCCGGGTAGTGCCATTCATTTGGGTGTTGAACCGAACAGGATTGATCTTTTAACACATCTTGTGGGAATTGAAAACGAACAAATTTTTTCCAATTTTCAACGAGTAAAGATTGATGCGACCCAAGTAAACATCATCGCTTATTCAGACCTTATACAAGCGAAAAAAAATTCGAAACGACTTCGGGATCAGGCAGACGCAGAAGAACTTGAAAAAAGCAGAAAAACATGAAAATATACGACGAGCACATCCACCTGCGGCCGCATGCTGATGAGCCGCCTGCACACCAATTGGCTCCTTACGTGGCCATGGCGAAGGAGCGTGGTATTGAAATCAGCATCAAAGAGCATGCACTGCTGCCAGAAAAATACCGCACTGGACCACGCAAGGATTTCGATTTTGCAATGGCGCCTGAGGAATACGAACCCTTTTTGCAACTTTTTACTGGTTCCGAGACGCCAATCGGCCTGGAAGTGGACTATATCGCCGGTTGTGAGGACGAAATAAGGGCAATGGTTGCTGATTTTCTGCAACGGGTAGAATTGATGGGTTTGCATTTAGGCGCATTGAACGGCTCCGTGCATCTTCTGCCCCTGGACATTTCCACAGATCCGAAAAATCCACAAATGGTTATGTGGGACGATTTTCCGGAAAGTTTTGAAAAATATGTGACCATGTGCGGAATCGAAAAAATAATTGAGGAGTATCACCGCGCGCTTTGCGGCCTTGTAAACATGCAATTTTTTGAGGTGCTCTCACACATCGATCTTCTGCGCAAGTTTGATTCACCAGACAAAAATGGCACCAGCCGTTACTTTGCCGGCTTTGAAAATTTCTACGAGGAAGCGATCTTTGATGTGTTACAACTTGCGAAAGAAAATGGCATTGCGGTTGAGCTCAACACACAGGGTATCGACCGGTCTTATGGAAAACCGTTTTTAACACAACGCGCCCTTCAATTTTGCCATGACAGTAAAATCAACCTGACCTTCGCTTCTGATGCTCACAAACCACAAGCGATCGGTGCGCATTTTAAGACTGCCGGCCATATGTTTGCCCGTGCTGGTGTTGAGAAACTCACGTATTTCCGCAACCGAAGACCCGCTTTTTACGATTACCGGTAACTCAGAACACATGCACACGAAAAACGAACTACGCAATAAATTGAAAACTATCACCTGTTTTGCCCTCGATCTTGACGGGACAACCTATCTGGGAAATTCAGTCTTTCCCTTTACCCATGATTTTTTACAGATAGTGCAGAAAACAGGCAGGAAATTTCTTTTTGTTACCAACAACTCCTCCAAGGTGCCCATTGATTATGTTATGAAGTTCAAAGGCTTTGGTTTGTCAGTAAAAGCAGAACAAATCTACACGTCCGCTGACGCAACCATCGAGTTTCTCAAAACCAGAAATAACATTCAGAAACTATTTATTCTCGGCACAGAGCCATTGATTGCTTACTTTTGTGAGCATGGCTTTACCCTCGAAAATGAACAACCGGATGCCATTGTTCTCGGTTTCGATCTTGATTTCAACTATGACCGTTTTCACAAAGCAACGAACTTCCTGCGCAGGGGCATCCCCTTTTTCGCCACCCACCCCGACTTCACCTGCCCGATGGAAAATGGTGAGGTTTTACCAGACTGCGGTGCC
This sequence comes from Deferribacteres bacterium, assembly GCA_020633655.1. Taxonomy (GTDB): domain Bacteria; phylum Zhuqueibacterota; class Zhuqueibacteria; order Zhuqueibacterales; family Geothermadaptataceae; genus Bioreactorimicrobium. The sequence goes on along the minus strand of JACKDF010000005.1, from coordinate 93,096 downwards.
ATGACCGCAGCACTCACTGCTGCGACCGGGATAAAACCTGTCGTTCTGGGTAAGCCATATCAATCCATGTTTGACGGTATTTTGCAGCGAATGAATTGTGCACCGCAAAATATGGCAATCGTCGGCGACAGGTTGATGACCGACATCGAATTTGGCAAAAAAAATAATGTATTGTCAATACTGGTGTTGTCGGGAGAAACGGATTTAGGCATGCTCAACGAATCGGAAATTATACCAGACATCGTCGTGGAATCGCTGGAAGTTTTAATACCATTCTTAATAGAACACTAATTTATTCAACCAATTATTATGAAAAATTCTATGAAAATATATACCATGTTCGCTTCAAACATCCTTTTCTTTCTGTCCCTTCTCAATCTGAATGCCACGCCAGCGGATACCGTGCTCCAGGTGGTGTACACCTCCGGTTTGCAAAGATTTATTGCAAATCCCTCAGAAAAGAACATATCATCGGCACAACACCTGATTGATTCCTTAAAAAACGATACTCAATCGCCGGTTCTCGTTGCAAACAGTGGTAATCTTGGCGATGCGAAAAATTGGTTTCTCTTTGATAAATTAGGATTTGACGCTGTTATGCCCGGATTCGATGACCTTTACAATGGTTCTGTATATTTTGCAGAGCAGTTGAAAAAAGCCGAACAAATTTCCGGCACGTTACCGAAAATCGTCCTGACAAACATGGAATTGGATTCATCCAACGCAGAAAGCGCGCAATTAAAAAAACTCTATGAGGACAAGAAAATTCATGAGTATCTCATCCTTGAAAAGGCAGACTTGAAAATTGGCGTCTTTGCCGTATTGGGTAATGAGGAAATTTTTAAGTTGCAGCAAAGTCCGGGATTTCTTTTTAAAGATCCGGAGCTATCTGCACAACAAGCATCACGATTTTTGCAGCAGCACGAAAAAGTGGATATAATCGTATGTCTCACGTTCAGTGGCATGAGTAAAAAACCAGGAAGTACCAGATGGACAGGCGAAACGCAATACCTCGGGCTGAAAGCGCCGGATATTGATATAATCATCAGCGGTGGAACAAACAGTGTGCGCACGGACACAGTTTATTCGGAAAATACACCGGTTTTGCAATCAGCAGCTCGTCAGCAATCGCTTAACATTGCTGAAGTTCTTGTCGCCTCAACGCAGCGCGAAATAAAACGCATGCAACAAATCGACGGGAAATTTTCAGAACAGCGGCAATCGTCCCGGAATGGTGTTCAGCATGACTTTGCTCTCCGAAATACACTGCCAGCATCGGGTTTAGGCAATTTTATCACAGATGCAATGCTATGGGCTGCGCAGCAAACAGCAGCGAACACCACGGATTTTGCTTTTTTCTTAAACGAAAATATTCGCGTGCAGGAGGAAACGGATACTAACTCCTTGCTTACAGATCAGGATGTGGAGGAATTATTCCCGCCAATCGATCCGGCGCAACCGAATAAAGCTGGATTCCCGTTGGTAAAGATAAATGTTACAGGATCGGATTTACAGAAAATACTGGAAATCAATTCATCCGTTTATCCATTGAAAGGTAATGATTATTTCCTGCATTTTGCCGGACTGCATGTTCGCTACAACACCAGCCGAATCCTGTTTAATCGCGTCATTGGCGCGCAAAAAACGGCCTATGCAAATGATGCAATACCAATTCTGTTTTCTGAGGAACAAATTTACTCCATCGTTACCGACTGGATTACTGCACAACGCCTGTCAATGATGCACAAAATGACCTCTGGATTTTTACAGATACACCTGCTGGGAAAGGACGGTTCTCCTGTGCAGGAATTATCAGGCCACGTGCTGCAAAAAGCCGGCGATCCGTACTCGCTGCAAACCATTATTGAGGACTATTGTTCGACCTTCGCCGATGTTGATGCCAATGGAGTTCCTGATATTCCGGAAAAATACGGGCAACCACAAATGCGCATGGATGTCATTTCCAGCATGATGCCGCACGATTTTCTGCAAAATCCCAGCGTCGTGATGGTAGTGCTTATAATTATTTCTTTGTTGATGCTTGTCGGAGTAATTGCGGTCGTTGTGGTTGTAGTGAGGCGTATTCGAGCTTAATAGTGGGTATTTTAAAAGAATTCAGTAAATTTTCACTAAAAAATAAAAAACTTTGCAAAACAAAGTAAGCTGAAATAAATAGTAAAATTTCCAGAAGCGATTTATCTCAATTTCAATTCCGGCATTAACCGAATCGAAACGATTTCTGGCGCCGAATTAATACGGAACGGTACCGAACCAAATCCGACTCCCCTGCTGACAATCAAGGTTTTCTCCATTTTTTCACCAATCTGAAAAACTCCGAAATTGTACTGGCGCGACAGTGGTCCAGAGCCAGCACGAATCGGGGAGCCGTCTTTACGGGCAATTTGTCCCCCATGGGTATGCCCGCAAAACGCCAGATCAAAATCGACATTTTGCAAATCGAGGTAATTGGAGGGAGAATGCATGAGAACAATTCTGATTTCAGCAGTTTTTTTAAACGCAGCATTCACATCAGGATTCCCTGATTGCCAGTCATCCAAACCGTGCAGGCTGATGAAATTATAAGGGGCTTCCAGTGTTGTGCAGCGGTTCGTCAGCATTTTTATACCAGCTGCTTCCAGGGCAGCAGCGATGTATACCGGATCGAGATGGTTGTCATGATTGCCTAAAACCGCGTACTTCTCAATCGATTCCGGTAAATATTTTTGCATCAATCGCAGCCAATCGTTGACAAATTTTGCTTTCAAATAAACAAAATCGCCACCCAAAAGGAGAAGATCAGGTTCAAGCTTTGCAATCTTTTCAATGGATTTTTCAATATGTTGAGCATGCGTCGTTGGTCCCATATGAAAATCGGAAGCAAAAACGATGTGCAATGGAGCAAGACTCAATGAAAATTCCGGAAAGCGCATGCGGTATTTTGTTACATGAACCTGCCCTTGAAAACCAGCGGAAATTCCCAATTTGGCCGGCCAGGCTCCGGTAAACAACACTTTCTCCAGTTTTTCCCGCAGAAAACGAAGAACTAACTTTTTGAAGCGCTGAAATCCTGTTTGTGCAGATTCAGGCATTAAGGTTTTTAATCGAGATTTCGAGTTATGCATTGATTCCCCCGGAAAAATAGAATTCTCCCACTCGGATAAATTCATTTAAGAAAACACTGGATTTATTCATTCAGGCTTATCCTGTACATGCAAAAGAATTTCGCCAACCATGTCATCGATAGATTTCTCAGCGCAATCGATCCATTGAATTCTTGAATCGCGTTTGAACCAGGTCACTTGCCGTTTGGCATAATTCCTTGTGTGTTGCTTAATTTTATCAACCATCATCTTATAATCCAAATCGCCATCCAGATACTGAATGACTTCGCGATAACCAACCGTTAGTAACGCATTATTGTCTTTTGCCATGCCATGTGCGAGAAGTGATTTCACTTCTTCCAAAAGCCCTTGTTCCAACATAACATCAACACGATTTTCAATACGTTTATACAAAATAGAACGCGGCCAGTTCAGAGCAAATTGCATGAAAGGGAAATCTGCTGGAATGCGTGGTGTTTGCAACAGATCACTGTGTTTTTCTCCTGTCGCGTAAAAAATTTCCAGGCTGCGCACAATTCGATGCGCATCCAGAGGTGGCAGTTCAGCTGCCCGCTCAGGGTCAATCTTTTCAAGCTCAGCATGAAGCACATCACTTCCTTCAAGGCGTGCCCGCTCTTTCAATTTTTTTTGTAATTTTTTATCGGCTGCGATCGGTTGAAAAAAACCGTTCAGCAATGCGTCGATATACATACCGGAACCACCGACAACTACTGTACTTTTATTTTGATGCTGCAGAGTAGCAATTTTTTTCCGTGCATCACGGGAGAATTGACCAGCGCTGTACTCCTCCCTCAGAGGCAGATAATCGATAAAATGATGCGTTACTTCCTGCAGTTGGGCTTCGGTTGGTTTTGCGGTTCCAATGGTTAATTGTTGGTAAATCTGCCGGCTGTCCGCAGAAACAATTTCTGCTCCGGTTCGTTTGGCCAGTTCAATGGCTACCTCCGTCTTCCCGGAAGCCGTAGGTCCCACAACAAGGATAACCGGAAGCTTTGTTTTCTCTCCTCCCGCTTCCACTAATTTCATGTCCTGTTAAACCGTTTATCGAGCTCTTCCACACTAATTTTTACGATAATCGGTCTTCCATGAGGGCAAAAATAAGGCGTTTCCGCTTCGAAAAGTTGTGCGATGAGGGCATTGATTTCGTTACTTGTCAAGGCATCGCCAGAGCGGATCGAGCCGTGACATGACCAGGTCTTCGCGACATTATCTCGAATTTCGAGGTTGTTTCGCTTTCCCCGGCGAAAATCATCTATCATATTTTGCAGAAGTCGGTCATAGTTTTTAACACGCAACCGTGTGGGGATTCCTTCAATGACAACGGTGTTTTTACCAAACTCACCAAGCATGAATCCGAGCTTTTCCAGAAAAGGGACCATTTCCTTTAGGGTTTCAAAATCTTCAGCAGAAAGCTCCAGCATTTTGGGGAAAAGCAACTTTTGTGAATGCGGTTGCAAGTTGGCAAAATTTTTCAATGCCCGCTCGTACAGGATGCGTTCATGAGCCGCATGTTGATCGATAATAATCAGTCCTGTGTTTGTTTGCGATAAAATATATTTATTGTGCAGTTGAAAAACATTGGACTTTTCAAAAGGCATCGTCGAGCTGGAATCTTCGCCTGCAGCGGAAAGTGTACTCTGCTCTGCGGTACTTTCCTCACGAGCGGGTAGCTCGAATTGCAATTGCTGCCGATCTTGTCGTGAGGGGGCAGTAAAAAATTGTTGTTTTATTGAGGGTGTTGAAGCTGGATTAAGAAATTCTTTATTGCTGGAGAAATCTGTCGTTGTGCTTTTTAAGGGATCGAAATTTGATTCAGGTGATAGCGCGGATTTCGTGTTCTTTGATAAATCCATATCCGGAATGCTATGCGCAGACATCAATCGTCGACGAATCGCACCACGAAGTATCGAATAAATCATTCGATCATCGAGGAATTTCACTTCCATTTTTGTTGGGTGAACATTTACGTCAACACGGGTCGGATCGACTGTTAGATTCAAGGCATAGAGTGGATAGCCACCGTGGTGCAATATTTCACCATAGGCAGCTGTCACCGCATGATTGAGCGAACGATCCGTAATGTAGCGGTTATTCAAAAATAAATATTGTTCACCACTTGTTTTTCGCAGTGTTTCTGCCGTACCGATAACACCTGTTACTCTTACAGCCCCTCCCTCTTCATCAATTTCAATGAGCTTATCCTGGAGACGTTTTCCCAATATATCACAAACACGTTCAGAAATGGTCTGTTTTTTTACTTCCCAAATAACGACGCCATTGTGAACAAAAACGAAATGAATTTCAGGATAAGCCAGAGCCAAACGGTTTGCCATAACCAGGCAACGTCTGTATTCGGTGGAAGTTGCGCGTAAAAATTTGCGTCTGGCCGGAGTGTTAAAAAATATATTTTTCACAGCGATGCTGGTTCCATGAGTCCCCCCTACCGGTTTTTCTGCAATGATAAAACCACCTTCCAGTTGCAATTCCGTCCCGGCATTTTCACCGATCTCAATGGACTTTGCCTCCACTCGCGACACGGAGGCTATACTGGCAAGTGCTTCACCACGAAATCCCAGTGTGTGAATAGTTGCAAGATCTTCTGACGTGAGAATCTTGCTGGTTGCATGCCGTTGAAAAGCGAGCTTTAAGTCATCACTTCCCATACCATATCCATCATCGACAACCTGTATCAGGTCTTTTCCACCTTCTTTGAGAATTATGGTAATCGATTGAGCCTTCGCATCAATGGCATTTTCGACCATTTCTTTTACGACGGAAGCAGGCCGTTCAACCACTTCCCCCGCGGCGATCTTGTTGGCGACATCTTCTGGCAGTATTTTTATTTTAGATTCTGGCATATAATATCATAAATAAGTAACAAAATTAGTTTTAAGTTGAATAAAATAGATAAGATTCCTACATATTGCAAGCCATTAAAACAGGATTGCCGAAAATTGCAGAGAAGTGCCCGCAACAGCAAAATAAATTTTGAGTAGCAAAAAATCACAGAATTCATAATTTAACTATATCAATTAATTTTGATGATTTCATCTTTGCCAGGGATAGAGAGTTAAAGTCGAGGAGACGCTTAGTATGAGTATAGCGCAATACAAACAGAAAGACTATATAGTTGAGACTTTAGGTGAATGTAAAATAAATTCGCCTTTAAATTTAAAAGCCAGTAAATCAGGCCGCAGCGCCGGTTTTACACCGGATGATATACGTATATATTCTGAAATTGAGAGTGACCGTACAACGTCGTGCCCAACCATCGAGAAGGCCGGCCCCCGGGAAAAAATTTATTTCCGGCCTGCCTATACCAAGGCTGCCCTCGTTACGTGTGGTGGTCTCTGCCCGGGTTTAAATCATGTCATCCGATCACTTTTTATGCAGCTCTATTATCGATATGGAGTAAAAAATATCGTTGGCATTCCTTATGGCTACGCCGGTCTCAATCCCAAAAACAAACTAACCCCAATACAACTTACGCCAGAGCTTGTAACGAATATTCACCGCACCGCAGGTACATATCTCGGTTCATCCCGTGGCAATACGGATCCTGTAATTATGGCTGACACGCTTGAGAGTGAGGGAATAAACATACTTTTTACCATCGGTGGCGATGGGACTTTAAAAGCAGCGCATGAGATATACCAGGAAGTAAAAAAACGCGGACTCGACCTGGCGATAGTCGGCGTTCCCAAAACCATCGACAACGACATTAACTATGTGTACAAGACTTTTGGTTTTGATACGGCAGTTGAGGAAGTCCGAAAGGTACTCGAATGTGCCCATGCAGAAGCGAAGAGCCATCAGAACGGCATCGGGCTGGTGAAAGTTATGGGCCGCGATGCCGGATTCATTGCAGCGCATGCAGCGATAGCCAGCCGGGAGGTTAATTTTTGTCTGATACCTGAAATTCCATTCGAAATGATTGGCCCGAATGGATTGCTGCGACGCTTGCAAGACCGGCTGGAGCGACGCGACCATGCTGTGATTATCGTCTCTGAAGGTGCAGGTCAGGAACTCATTCTCGGCGAACGCAAGGATAAAGATGCCTCCGGGAATTTACGCTACAAAGACATTGGCATATTTCTGAGAGACGGTATTCATGAATATTTCCGGGAACAGGGGTTTGAGATAAATCTGAAATACATCACACCGTCCTATCAAATTCGCAGTGTCCTGCCTACGGCGCACGATAGCGTCTTTTGTGATAATTTAAGCCGATACGCCGTTCACGCCGCCATGGCCGGCAAAACGGATGTCGTTATTGGATTGTGGCATAATGTGTTTACCCACATCCCCATAGGCATTGCAACCGCACAGCGAAAGAGAATCAGCCCCTCAAGCAAGCTCTGGTTTGGTGTACTCGAAGCGACGGGCCAGGCTGAATCGATGCTAAATGACAAGGATTTTATCATTGATCACACAGAAGAAATTATGTCTGGAATGGACCAATAAATGCCAGGTTTGCTCAGAACCAGACTTGTCCGTTATTGAATATAACCTGGTTTATTCACGGGTTGTGTAGAATTCGCGATAGTCAGGGTGTTTCTTATGCCCAATCCTTGGAGTGGCGAGCGAAAAATTTGGATTTATAAATGAAAAAGGATACTTCATTCGTATCCTTTTTTCATTTAAAACGGTAAGATGTTTGGATGGCAAAAATTATTTTTTATCGCGTTTTGCAATTTTCAAAGCAAAACCATTTTTAGAGAATCCTTCTATCTTATCCGGACCAGAGATGGCTTTCTCGTTATATACGCCCGCGATGTCGTCAATTTTCACATCGAACTGAATGATGATCGGATTGATTGGACATGAACCGCTGGTTCCAGGTTTGGAAAATGCAATTTTTAATGCTTCACCACTTTTATCATCACTTTTCAAAAACTCAAATCCAATTTCCTTGGTCACATCGTCATAGCCTAGCCGCAGAAATTTTGTGTTATCGACATTTATATTGTGTTTACGGAAAAAACCAGTGGAGAATGTAATACTTTTCTGAGCTTTGCGAATAGTAATTTTAATATCGCTTGGGCGCGCACCACGTTTTGCTACTAACATTGCCATAATGTAACTCCTTTTTTATTATTAATGAATTCTATCATTTAAACGAACGTAGTAGGTAAAGAAGGATAACAAATATATCGAAAAATCACTGAATAGCAAGTTAAAGATATGCAATTTAACATGTAAACTATGTAGAAATTAATCCTAAAATATCGACTCGCTTAAAATATTTTTTAGTGATAATTTTCAAGTATGATATGTATAAAATTTTATTTCATTCATAAACACAATAAAGTCCATTATATATTTCACATTATGCAAATAAGCCGGAAACAAACAAAATTTTTCTGCGAACACATGATGACTGCATGCATAAATCGTTATCTTACAAATGTATTAAGGATGGGTATTTAAATGTCGAAACAACCAAATCCCAATGAAGCAAAGCTACGTGACGCTTTTAAAGAAGGCTTTAAACAAGAAAATTTCTTTCGCACAATTAAAAGAGAATATAAAGAATTACAAAATTTCTACCTTGATGATACAAAACGCAATCGTTTGGCAGAGATGGGAATGCTGAAGCGGATATTCTGGACCGTGGTATGGCTACTCAAGCTCATGTTTTTAAAATTAAATCCAATCCGAAGACTTGTTTTACTGGTTGGCCTCATCCTATCCATTTCTTCCAATTTTGGTGGCGTTGAAAACGGGAGCAACCTTGGTCTCGATTTGCGCTTTTTCGGGCCCTTGATTTTACTTTTTGTGTTAATGCTCGAATTGAAAGATAAATTGCTCGCCCGCGACGAACTCGAAGCGGGTCGACGTGTACAAATAGCCCTCATGCCGGAACGTTCACCACTGGTTTCCGGCTGGGATATATGGTTATATACGCATCCCGCAAACGATGTCGGTGGAGATTTGGTCGATTTTTACTGGATTAATGACAAAGCCTGTGGTCTTGCTCTTGGAGATGTTTCCGGCAAAGGACTGGAAGCTGCACTTTTTATGGCAAAATTGCAGGCAACGATTCGAGCCTATCTTACAGACTTCACCAGTTTGGGAGAGCTGGCTAAAAAAATCAACAGAACATTTTACCGGGATAGCTTACCGAACAAATTTGCTTCAATTGTTTTTGCAGAATTCCAACAGAATTCCGGGACAATCTCCTTGCTGAACGCAGGGCACATGCCACCACTTATTTTACGCGGCAAAGAACTTGAGGAGATAGAAACACATGCTCCAGCATTTGGCCTTATGGCGGAGAACCATTTTGAGGCATACGATATTTTTCTTGAGGAAAATGACTTTTTACTGCTCTATTCCGATGGCGTTACTGAAGCGCGAAACGATAACGGGGTTTTCTTTGGGGAGAAGCGTCTAAAGGATATCTTGCAGGAGCAAAAACCATCGGATGCCCGGCAGCTTGGAGAATCGATAATTCGCGCCATCGCCAATTTTAAGCAGGAAGCCCCATTTTTTGATGATATTTCATTGGCAATTATAAGGAAAGTATAAGAATAAACAACGCTCTCATACTGCTGCGCTTAGCGCTCTCTATTTATAATGATCACTTATAATTTTTCGCTCAGCTGTTTATATTTTAAAACCAGCCGTTTTATAATGCACTTCCGAACAATTTCGCAATTGTTCCGCAGCTTCTTCCGGCGTAAAATCACGTTGTGATTCAGCCATTAACTCAAACCCGACCATAAATTTTTTCACATTACTTGATCTGAGAAGCGGGGGATGAAAATGGGCATGCAATAACCAATGTGAATTATCCGAACTATCATTTGGTGCGCCGTGCCATCCCATCGAATAGGGAAAGGAAATGTTAAATAAATTATCGTATTTGGTCAAAAAACGTTTTAAGATATCGGCCAGATGATCCTTCTGATTGGCATTTAATTCCGGAATTCGCATAACAGATTTCTTCGGGAGCAGTAAGGTTTCATAGGGCCATACTGCCCAAAAGGGAACAATCACTGCCCAGTCATCATTTTCTATAACAAGACGGTCTCTTTCTTTTAGTTCTGCTTCAAGGTAATCCAGTAAAAGTACGGAGCCATTTTCTATATAATAATCCGCCTGGCTGCTATTTTCCTTAAAAACTTCGTTGGGGAGTGTATTCAAAGCCCAAACTTGACCATGAGGATGTGGATTGGAGCTCCCCATTATATCCCCTTTGTTTTCAAATATCTGCACCCAGCGATATTGGGCACCAAGCTCGATCACTTCATCCGACCATACTTCAATAACATTACGGATGTCTTCAGTGGACATCTCTGCTAATGTTAAATTGTGTTTTGGAGAGTAACTGATGACACGGCTTCTTCCTCGCACACTTTCTATCTGAAACAAGGGTTGGTTTGAATCTTTGCTTTTGGGAACGTCATCCAGCAAAGCTGGGAAATCATTATCAAAAACAAATGTGCCGGTATACATTTCATTCACAGTACCGTTGGATCGCGTATTTCCAGGACATAAATAGCAACCCGGATCAAATTCGGGTTGCTGTTCATCACCGACATCTTCTGTTTGGCCTTGCCACGGACGTCTCGTTCTGTGTGGCGACACGAGCAACCATTCACCTGTGAGGGGATTATATCGTCGATGAGGATGATTTGATGGATCAAATTCCATTTTAAACCTGTTTTAATTAATTAAATTTTATTGTATTATTTGCCTAAATAACGCATGGAGATCAGAAAATTTGTTCCTGGAAATTTTACTAAATTAACGCGAAACAGTACACATCGCCATGCAAAATAGCAAGGTTTTTTTAGCGATCACAAAGAATGGGATTCCTCCGGGCGTATCATTTATTCAGGATTTAATACGCAACAATTTCCCTTTTTACAAAGCATAAAGAACAAACACTTAAAGATTAAAACCAGATAGCGGAACGAAACCTCAGACGATACAAACAAGGCATTTTATTCAGGAAAAAATCATGACCAACAAACGCCTTTATTTACTTTTGATAGTGCTTCTCAGTACATCCTGCACCAAACACCCTGCTCTTTCAAATCCGAAAACTGTCACCGAGTTTCAGGTTAACCTCAATGATCGTGATGATGATTTATTCAAGGTCACAGTTCGTGTGAATGGACTTAATAAAGAGAATTCCTATTTTCAATTTGCAGCGACCGCCCCTGGAACCTATCAGACCATGGACATTGGTCGTTATGTACAATCATTCAAAGCGTTTGACAAAGAAAATAATGAAATTCAATGCACACAAAATGGAACAAATCGCTGGGATTTTTCTGACCCGGAAAAAATCGCAACAATCGAGTACACTATTGCTGAAACCTGGGATACGCCAGTAGATAGCAATAGTATTTACCGCATGTGTGGCACTTCCCTGGAAGCAGACCATGCATTGATAAACGGACAGGCAGTTTTTGGTTACATTGCGGGCATGCAAGAAGAAGAAATCCATCTGAAATTTTTCTACCCCCCCAATTGGCTCGTCGGCACGGCGTTAGCGCAAAATGAAGCTGGCGAATACGTAGCCAACAATTACGATCACCTTGTTGATTCCCCGGTTCAACTCGGTGTGATGACAAAAGCTTCCACCATGCTGGATAAAACTGAGGTAAATGTATTTTCCTATTCAAAAACCGGATTGATTCCCGCGGAAGAAATTTTATCGGCGATGGAAGAAATGCTGCAGGCAGCAAAGGCTTTTCTCGGCAATTTACCTGTGGATCATTATACCTTCCTTTATCACTTCGAAGATGCAAGCCACGGCGCTTGGGAGCACTCATACAGCTCGAGTTATGTATACCAGGAAAGAGAATTCAACGAATTCAAGGACAGACTACTGAAAACTGCAGCGCACGAATTTTTTCATATCGTGACACCGCTGAATATTCATAGTGAAATCATCGAGCATTTCAATTTTTCAGAACCAACGCCATCAAAACATTTGTGGCTTTATGAAGGCACAACCGAATGGGCTGCTCAAATAATGCTGCTTAAAGCGGGAATAAGTACAATCGATGATTATTTCGATGCCTTGAAACGCAAAATTACTGTAGATAGAATGTATGACAGCTCCTATTCACTCACTGATTTAGCGATGAACTCATACTCGGGAGCAGGTGCTCGTCAGTACGGAAATATTTATATGCGTGGGGCGCTGGTCTCTGGGTTGCTCGACATCCTGCTTCTCGATTTATCGGACGGTCAAAAAGGATTGCGCGAACTAATGCTTGAGTTAGCAAGTGAATATGGGCCATCCAAACCCTTTGAGGAAGAGTTTTTCTTTGAGGAGCTGGCTAAAAAAACATATCCTGAAGTTGGGGAATTTATTAATAATTATATCATATATGCCAATCCACTCCCCATCGCAGCCTATTATGAAAAAATAGGGGTTAATTACTTTGCTCAAAAAGATATTGAAGATAAAGAACTGGGAATCGAAGCGAACAAAGGAGAATTTTATTTTACGGAGATATCCGATGCTTTACAAAAGCACGGTATTCGCAAGAAAGACAAACTGATAAAAATCAATGGCAAAAATATTACGATGACAAGCATGCGACGATTACAACAAAAAATGAAAAAGGCCACTGACGAAGAACCCTATACGCTCGTATTGGAAAGAGATAAAGAAGAAATTATCGTCGAATCCTCTGACGCGTCGTTTAAGAAATTCCTGGAAGATTTTGTCGGTAATTTTCGAAAACTGAGTAATGCATCTTATGATATTTTTGAACTCAATCCCTCAGCAACATCACACCAAATTGAACTTCGCGAACAGTGGCTTAAAAATTAATTGAAAAACGAATAAAAATTTATTATTGTTAATCACTTGTCAATCGAAATTCGTTTTTCTGAATCATAGATCATTTCTCCATACATACGCGTGGCTGGATCCGACCAATCCAGTCACATTCAAGCCTTAAAAACGATGCTATTCTGAACGATGGATATACAATTTCATGTTGCGACGTCATTTTTAATTCATGATGAATAAATTGATTTGATTAAATGAATTAGATGCAAGGAAGCAGAGGGAAATCAGCATATGCTCGTAAAACGAATTTTGGCAATACTGGTTGTATTCTTAATTTCACTAAGCATCGCCAGGGGCAATAACAAAGTTCTTAATCCGGCAGGTGACGTAAAAGCGATCAGGGGTTTACTCGATTTACGCAATTGGGATTTCGAAAGAAATGGCATCGTCGAGCTTTCCGGAGAATATGATTTCTATTGGGATGAACTTCTCGACCCTTCCCATACCTCCAGCAATACTGCAATTTCCCATGACTATATTTCCGTACCGGGAGTTTGGAACGAAAAACAAGTCGAGGCCCACTCATTGCCTGGTCAAGGCGTGGCAACATACAAATTGAAGGTGCTGCTGAATAAAACCAAAGTTCCGTTAGCCTTCAAATTTCTCGACATGGCCACAGCATTTAAATTTTACTGCAATGGCAAGCTTCTAACCGAAGTTGGACAAGTCGGAACAACACGTGCGACTTCCGAACCTGCGTATTTGCCACAAGTTGTTGAATTCAGTGCCGATACAACGGTGCTGGATTTAACAATTCTCGTATCGAATTTTCATCACAAAAAAGGCGGTGTGTGGGAAAAGATACTATTAGGCACCAATGCGGACATTCACGCAAAGCGGGAAAAAAATATTTTCACGGATATATTCCTTTTTGCAAGCATTTTTATAATTGGCATTTACCATATCATTCTAAGTTTGATGCGCAGGCAGGCTCATGCAACGCTGTACTTCGGTTTATGCTGCCTTTTGATTTCAATGCGAAGACTGCTCACAAGCGAAGTTTATTTTCTCAAACTTTTTCCATTTACAAGTTGGACAGCTTTATGCCGTTTGGAGTATTTAACAATATTTTTAGTCGTGCCAATATTTGCGCTTTTTTTCTATTCCTTGTATAAAGAAGATTTTAACAAACCCATATTTCATGCAATACTGATCATGGGAATCGTGTTATCGCTCATCGTCCTTTTCACACCGGTTCGTATTTTTTCCTACACGATTCCTACATACCAGACTTACCTTGTTTTTAGTTGTCTTTATGGTTTTTATGTTCTGATTATGAGTATCCGCCACAAACGCGAAGGAGCACGTTTGCTGCTTCTCGGCTTTTTTATCCTGTTTATCACCATCATGAATGATATTCTCGAATACAGCTGGCACTTGCATACGAATGAAATCGTTGCTTTCGGACAGCTTGGGTTTATCGGCAGCCTGACAATTCTCATCGCCTATCGGTATTCCAATGCGTTCAGAACGCTTGACCTGCAGAAAGCCGAATTAAGTGTCACAAATGAGAAGTACAGACATGAACTGCAGGAACGTATTCGCACAGAAAAGGAGAACAAAGACTTACATGAAAAATTGGTTCGCGCCCAAAAAATGGAAACCATCGGATTGCTCGCAGGTGGAGTTGCCCATGACCTGAACAACATTCTATCAGGAATTGTGTCTTACCCTGATTTACTCCTGCAGGATTTAAAAAGTGGTAGTTCATTGCATACTGCTTTGACAACAATCAAGAATTCCGGCTTGAAAGCTGCAGCTGTTGTACAGGACCTTCTCACACTGGCACGTCGCGGTGTCATGAATTTTGAACCAGTCAACATGAACTTTATTATTAAAGAATTTCTGTTTTCACCAGAATATTTTCAACTTAAAGAAACGCATAAAAACATTGAATTTGTAACCAATCTCGATGATAAACTCTTCAACATTATTGGCTCACCGATACATTTGCGCACCAGTATAAACAATCTTGTATTGAATGCAGCTGAAGCGCAAACAAGCGGAGGCAAAGTCACAATTTCCACACAGAACCGATACATCGATAAGCCCATGAGAGCGTATGAAGAAATCGAAGAGGGAACGTATGTTGTCTGTCGCATTGAGGACGAAGGCGCGGGAATCGAACCAGAAGCCATAAAGCGAATTTTTGAACCTTTTTACACAAAAAAAGTAATGGGCAGAAGTGGCACCGGGTTAGGCATGCCGGTTGTCTGGGGTGTTGTTCACGATCACAAAGGCTTCATCGATATAACCAGCGCGCCAGGACAGGGTACAACTTTCGATCTTTATTTCAAGATGACAGATGAGGAGCTGATAAAAGATGAGGATGCCATTCCAGTCGATGAATATATGGGGAATGGCGAAAAAATTCTCATCGTTGATGATGTGGAGGAGCAGCGATTTATTGCAGGAAGAATTCTGCAACGTCTAAATTACACAGTTATCACGGCTCGCAGCGGTGAAGAAGCCGTGGATTTTCTAAAAACAAACGAAGTCGATCTCCTGTTGCTGGATATGGTTATGGATCCAGGGATTGATGGCTACGAGACCTATAAACAAATTATCCGCTTACATCCCCACATGAGAGCGGTAATTGCCAGCGGATATTCTGAGACTGATTTAGTGCGTAAAGCACAGGCCCTTGGAGCTGGAAAATATATTAAAAAACCATACATGTTTGAAAAAATTGGATTGGCAGTAAAACAGGAATTAGAGCGCGAGAAAATTTAAAAATTCAAAGCATAAATTAATCTACCTCACCTCATTTCAAAATAAGTGTATTTTCAACCTGCCTTACTCAAAAGTGATCCTATGCACTTTGAGTATCCTCAGCAAACGCTTTTTCCATTCCGTTTCTATCCACGATGTAGCAACATGTAACAAGCATAATTTATAATAAATTATGCAGTGGGAATTATTTGCTGGTATTTCCAAAAATCGTTCTATTTGAAAATTCAAGCCATCATCCTTTGCTTGCTTTGCTCAAATAGATTGTCAAATTTAAAATCGTGACGAATTACAAGAATTGATTATACAGTTGCAATTCAAACAGATAATATCACAACAAAATTTTGATTTTTCAGGAAGAATGATGTAAATTATCCTTTTATCATCCGACTCCTGATTATGGAACCGAAAATCTATGCAAAATTCCCTGTTATACTTTTGTCAGCTCAATACATAAGCAAATTGAAATGGAAACAATACATCCAGAAGTACAAAAAAAGAGCGCGATCGAGCGAGTTATTGACAAATATGTCGGTGCAAAAAGTGGGAGAACGGTGTGCTGTATTTGTGGAATTCATGGCAATGAACACGCGAGTATCCACGCAGTACACAGAGTGTTCAAGGCACTTCATAGTCGAAAAAACATGTTTTCCGGAAAATTTATCGCACTGGCCGGAAACTTGCCGGCATTACAGAAAAATCTCCGATTCATTGATGAGGACATGAATCGACTATGGCGATCGGATAAAATTCAATTCCTTCGACAGGATTTGAATGGACACACTGTCAGCAACGAGGAAAGCCAGGCCAAGGCACTGATCAAAGCGTTGGAAAAAGAAGTTAATTATGAAAATGGATCAACGATATTCCTCGACATGCATACGACATCTTCGAGAAGCAAGCCGTTTATTATTTTCGGTGATACATTGCGCAACAGGCGTATCGCTGCCAATTTCAAGGTACCGTACGTTCTCGGTCTCGAGGAAGCAATTCCAGGCACAATCATGGAGTATATTACGGAATGCGGACATATTGGTATGGCATTTGAAGCCGGAAAACATGATGATCCTGCTTCTATCGATATACACGAGGCAGCTTTGTGGTTATTACTCGAAAGCATTGGATGCATTAGAAAGGGAGATTTTGTTGAAGAGCTGTCCCGAAGCCACTTCATAATGGCAAACGCATCAAATGATCTTCCCTCGATTCTTGAAGTGCGGTACCGCCACGCGATTGAATCAACCGACATGTTTGAAATGCTTCCCGGTTACAAAAATTTCCAATCCGTAAAACAAGGTGAATTGCTTGCCAGGGATAAAAATGGCAGTATTTTAGCAAAGGAAATGGGGCACATTCTCATGCCTTTGTACCAGGGTTTAGGCAATGATGGCTTTTTTATGACACGCCCCATCAATAAATTTTGGCTTCGGGTATCGACGGTGATGCGCTATATCCAGGTTAACAAACTTGTGCACTTCCTTCCAGGCGTTACAAAACACCCTGCCAAGAAAAACACGCTGATTGTCGACACGCATGTGGCCAAGTGGTTTGTCGTTGAGATTTTTCACTTACTGGGTTTTCGTCGAATTACGCAGCTCAACAAGCGAACGGTCATTCTCACCAAGCGACGATATGATATTTTCGGGCCATATCGTCCATGCAGAAATTAAAAGCTGACGGTGAAATTTAGCAAAACAGACTCTATTTTTACTTGTTGCAGGAGGCGCTCATTTGTAACTACATAGGAAAATATGCTTACTTTTCCCTCTGTTTTTCAAATGCGTCTACAAGCTGTTGCGCTGCGGTTGTTGCGGGGATTTTACCAGCCATAACTGCATTCTCCAGCTGTGGTAAAATTTTTTGGATGTTTTCATCTTTATAAAAGAGCGACTGCAGATAATCTTCAACGATTGCGCGCATCCATTGACGAGCCTGACTTCGTCGCCGTTCCGCAAAAACATTATTGGCAGTGGTTATACCTTTAAATTTCTCAATAACACGCCATACATTTGCAATTCCCTCGCCCGTTACTGCGGAACAGGTGAAGGCACGGGTCTGCCAGCCGTTTGTGTGCGGCATCATATAATGCAGGGCCGTCGCGAAACCTTGCTTCGCCACTTCGGCTTTTGCTTTATTGTCCCCATCCGCTTTATTGACCACAAGTGCATCGGCAATTTCCATTACACCTTTTTTTATTCCCTGTAATTCATCGCCTCCCCCGGCTATTTGTAAAAGAAGAAAAAAGTCCACGAGCGATCGCACGGTGATTTCACTTTGCCCGACACCCACGGTTTCTACCAAAACTACATCAAAGCCGCTGGCTTCGCAAACAAGCAAGGTTTCACGCGTCTTGCGGGCAACACCTCCCAGCGCTCCACTGGCCGGCGATGGCCGAATAAACGCATTGGGATGGGTGCCAAGTTTCTCCATTCGTGTTTTATCACCCAAAATACTGCCACCGGAAATTGCACTGCTCGGATCAATAGCCAACACAGCAACACGATGACCTTGTTCGAGAAGATAAAGTCCAAATGCCTCAATAAAAGAACTCTTTCCCGCGCCAGGAACGCCTGTTATGCCTATCCGGATTGAATTTCCTGTGTAAGGCATTAATTTTGTGAGAATTTCCTGCGCTTGACTTTGATGTTGCCAGGAATTGCTTTCGATAAGAGTAATGGCGCGTGCAAGAATGGATCGCTCACGTGTAAGTATCCCATTCACGTAATCGTCCACATAGAGTGCCGGTCGTTTTTTCACTTGTCTCCGAATCGAGATTTTTTGGTTATGGCTGGATTTTAAATCAGCAGTAGTGCTGCTCACCCCAGGCATTATATTTGTCGTGAATTCGACGCTGTTCTTTTTATCCGCAGGGACCCACTCAGGGCTATTTTTATCGATTGTGCGTTTTTTCGGTTTTTTCATGGTTCTATTTAAAAAATACAGGTTTTCACGCAAACAGGGCAAATTTTCTTCTAATATAATGTTTTTAATTTAAATTCAATTTGATTTAGCCAATGTGCCTCATTTTTGCAGGGGCAATCACTGGTTTTCTTTCGAATTTCCAGCAATCCTATCCTATAAAGACATGCTTCATTTTCGTCTCAATCCAATTAACGAAATAATTCTTTTGAGCACTTTGGTTTTATCTCACCTGCTTTCTCGATGAAATACTTACAAAAGTTGAATTGCAGTTCTTCACCATTTTATTAATTTTAACGACTTTTATTCCATCAACACAGGTTCTTATACGGGGAGCCAATGAAACATAAGACCTTAGCTATTACAGAAGCAGGCACGCTTGCACCCTATCTTCATGACTATTTTGATCTGAGTCAAGCTCACAGTGTGAGTCTCAAAGATGAATTCGCCCACAATCACGTACAGCAATTTATCGATATTGCCGGGGTAATGTTTTTACTTTTGAATACAAAGGCTGAAATCAAATTAATCAATCGTAAAGGTTGTGAGATTTTAGGCTATAAGCAGGAAGAGATACTGGGGATAAACTGGATCGATACTTTCGTTCCAGAAGAACAACGGGCTGCAACACAAAATGTTTTTCGACAAATTATGCACAAAGAACTCGAATCCGTGGAATATCATGAGAATCCGGTTCTCACGAAAGACGGTAAAATTCGAATAATCGCCTGGCACAACACAATTCTTTGCGATGAACAAGATGAAATTATCGGGACTTTAAGCTCCGGCGAAGACATTACAGATCGAAAAAAAGCTGAAGCCGATCTGTTAAAACGCGATGAAAAGATGCACTCGCTCCTGCAACTCGCGCAATCCCTGCAGCAGGCTCGCTCCTTTGACCAGGTAGTGCAAGCCCTCTTGAAAGAAATTAGAAAAGTAGTCGGTTATAAAACCGCCTGGATTTACCTGGTGGATAACAAGTTAGAGCACGTTCAATTATTAACCGCAGCAGGTAATAGAGAGAACGATCTACGACAGTGGGCGAATAAATTTAAAATCAAAGGGGATGACTACCTCCAGCAAGTTATTGCTTCCAAAACGCCAATCGTAATGGAAGATGCTGCTTCCGATCCTCGCCCGAATAAAAATGTTGTGTCCCAATTGCAAAGCAGGACAATCGTCACAATTCCGGTTTTTATGGCAAACGCCCAACTTGGGACAATTGCAACAGGCTCCTTTGCAGAAGAAGGAGTTCACGTCCCAACAAAATCGGAATTGGAATACCTTGAAGCTATGGCTAGACACGTTTCCAGTGTTATTGAGCGAATCCAGGCACAGGAAGAAAGGCAACGCTTCATCGATAAATTACATGATAGCAAGGAACGATACCGCAACCTGATCGAAGATTCACCAAACGCCATCATCGTGCACCGGGAGGGAAGGATAATCTATGCGAATCCCGCCTCAGTAAAACTTGTTCGGGCACAAAATGTGGAACAGCTGATAAACCTAGAAGTTATGAATTTTGTCCACCCCGATTACCACAAACAAGTATTTGAGCGCGTGAAAAACATCTATTCACAAACAGAACCTGCCCCACCAATGGAAGAAAAGTTTATTCGTCTTGATGGAAGCATAATCGACGTCGAAGTAACAGGAAAAATTGTCATTTTTGAAGGAAAACCCGCATCACAAGTCATTATTCAGGATATTACCGCGCGTAAATTTGCAGAAAAATCAAGGCAGGAAAGCGATGAACGGTACCGGCTTTTAGTGGAACAAATGCCGGATGGAGTGTATCGTAGCACACCTGACGGGAAATTTCTTGAAGTCAACACCGCCCTGGTTAAAATGCTTGGCTACACGAACAAAGAAGAGCTCCTTGCCATGGATATAAAAAAGGATCTTTATTTCGAAATTTCTGAACGGAATCGGGCGTTACATGCACTACAAAAATCCGGCAAAGAAGAAATCGAAGTTTTCCGGTTACGGCATAAAACCGGGCGTGAAGTTTGGGTTGAAGAACATGGCCGGGTCATTCAGGATGAAAGCGGTAAAACAATTTTTCACGAGGGGGTACTCAGGGACGTTACCGAACGAAGAAAAGCAGAAAGAGAAAAAGAAAAACTCGAAGCACAAGTACGGCGTTCACAAAAACTGGAAACTATCGGGACTTTAGCTGGGGGTATAGCACACGATTTTAACAATATCCTTACCCCGATTCTTGGTTATGCCGATATGGCGCTTTGTAATCTCACGCAACCGGAACAACTTCACCAGGATTTATTGCAAATTGTAAAGGGAGCAAACAGGGCGAAAAAGCTTGTCAATCAGATTTTAACCTTCAGCAGGCAAAAGGAGCAGGAGCGCAAGCCCATCTATCTGCCCTCCGTGGTGAAAGAGGCGCTTTTATTGCTCCGTCCTTCGATTCCACCTTTTATCGAAATTCAACAAAATATCGATCATACCTGCGATCAGGTATTCGCCGATGCGACACAAATTCATCAAATCATCCTCAACCTTTGTACAAATGCATTTCACGCAATGGAGCACAGTGGTGGAATACTGAACGTAGAATTAACACAAGTGCAGGTATCGCCCTCGTTGGTCCGGATGCATTCCAATTTAAAAGCGATGGACTATGTTAAGCTCACCCTCAGTGATACAGGAACGGGTATTCAGAACACGATTTTGGATCGTATTTTTGAACCGTTTTTTACAACCAAATCAACAGACAAAGGCACAGGGTTAGGTCTTTCCGTCGTACACGGCATTGTAAAAGCCCACGATGGAGAAATTCTGGTGCAGAGCACAGCTGGCCAGGGAACAACATTTCAAATATATTTACCTGTAATGCAAAATAAACTGCAATCCCACTCCTCACACAAAGACAATATCCAAACGGGGACAGAATCGATTCTCTTTATCGACGATGAAGACGCTGTCCTCGATGTTGTGAACAGAATGCTGACAAAATTGGGATATAGCGTCACAATCTCCAACAGCAGCAGGAACGCATTAAAGGTTTTCCAGCAAAATCCGGCAAAGTTCGATCTGGTTATTACAGACCTGACAATGCCTGATTTAAACGGAGTCGAGCTTGCAAAAAGAATACACAATGGACGTCCTGATTTTCCGATTATTCTCATAACCGGTTTTGGTGAGGATTTAAATAGGGATTTATTGAATAACTGTGGCATTAAAGCGGTTGTCGGCAAACCTCTCATGATAAGCGACCTGGCTCAATTAATTCGGGAAGCACTTACGAAATAAAGTATTTACACTTGTGCAAATTTTATTAACTTTAAATAACGTTTCAAGTGTATTGCTTTCACGAAATCAACTGCTTTTGTCATGGAGAGTAAACCTGCCATGGTTCGATTCTTTAAGCGTACTGTCCAAAGCTTGTTTTCGATTAGTATTTTATTAATCATACTCCAATGCAGGAACAATCCATCCAGACCTGACCTGGCCGTTTCAATCCAGATTAACGCGCCTGACTCATCCATTCATGCCTTCGGCTCCCTCCAACTTCAAGCGATAGCAACCCTTACAAATGGTTCAACACAGGATATTACCCAGGAAGCTTTATGGCAAGTTGAAACAGGTTTGCTTGGCATGGTCACTGAAGATGGGCTCTTCCGTGCAATCAGCAATAAATCGGGAAGTGAAAAAGTCTATTGTATCTATCAAAACATAACAGATAGCTTAACGATTTCTGTAACCGGTCGTGCTGTTACTCTTACAATCTGGCCGATAAATCCTGCTGTGGCCGCAGGCCAATCAAAACAGTTTAATGCCATCGCAGAATATTTAGATGATACAGGCAGAGATGCGGAATTGGTCAGTGATCTGGTTGAATGGGTCGTGGAACCGCAATCAGCCGGGACAATCGATGCAACTGGTTTATTCATCGCGAATCCTGCAGCAGTGGGTGATGTCACCATATCCATCAGCTTTCAGGCTCTTTATGCGGAAATCCAATTTGAACTTACAACTCAGGATCCTCTGGATGTAGAATTTGTATCAATTCCTGCGGGAACGTTTATCATGGGGAGCAACAACGGTTGGTCCGACGTCCGTCCGGAGCATGAAGTTTACACAGATGCCTTTGAAATGAGCAAATACGAAATAACCAATGGTCTTTATGTGAAATATATGAACGAGGCATTTAAACGGGGAGATGTGATCGTCGAAAACGGATTGCTTATAGGCAACGGCGGTCCATACAATGCAACTATTTATGGTCTCGTTATGGTGCGCGAAGGTAGTCCCGACAATTTCATCTACTTCCAACCATCAATCGATGATATTGCCTTTTTTCATGTCTATCCCGAATATGAAAACTATCCGGTCGTTCGGCTCACATGGTATGGGGCAATGGCTTTTTGCATGCACTATGGCTATCGGCTTCCCACAGAAGCGGAATGGGAAAAAGCGAGCCGTGGAGGAGAACAGGCTGAATATGGAACGAATACAGGACAAATTAATCATGATCTGGCAAATTATTTAAGTTCAGAAGGCAAGGACATCTGGAATGGACTCTCGCCCGTGGGTTCCTTTGCACCAAACAAGTACGGTTTGTATGATATGGCAGGAAATGCTGCGGAGATCGTATTCGATTTTTATCAAAAAGACTATTACAGTATCAGCCCGCACGATAATCCCTACGGTCCAGGTTCCCCGTTCCCGATTAATTTTACCGGCTCTGAAATCGTCATGATTACCCGTGGAGGTTCAGCTCTTTACAGTGATATGTTCTGTTCGAGTACATTTCGTTTTCCAAAAGCAGTCCCAAATAAAGAAGGTTATTCCTACGAAGGATTTCGCATCGTAAAAGACAGCGATTAATTGGCACAGCTACACAACAAATCTATTGCAGTAACATTTAAACAATTTTCCAGCACTGGCTAAAGACCAGGTTCAAATGGAATTTTGAGATAAAAAATGAAGAAAATACTCCTAATACTGGTGACATATTCCCTGCTAATCTCCTGCGAAAAGAATCCCTTTAGCAGCACGAAAATTACTCCGGAGAACAAAGAGATAAAAGGATCGGTTTCTCTTGCCGATGGCGCCAATGCAAAAGGTACCTATGTTTGGCTGGAAGAATACAACATCGCCACAAATGTTGATGATGAGGGAAATTTTGTTCTAAAAATTCCGCCAGGCTTGCGTGGAGTAAATACGAGTGGTACGTTTAATGTTTACTTTTATTCTGCAAATTATCTGTTGGATTCCGCAAAAGTTGCCATCCGCAATGATGCTGTAATCTATGGGGAAGAAGATGTCAATGGAAAAGGGTATCTCGTCTTACGCAGGCCTTTGGAAAAATTTTTAAAAATACGCACATGGGCAAGTCCGCAGCGTATTGCCCAGAAAACTGTATCAACCATAACCATTACAACAGAAATAAGCGCAGTCAATGACTCGGTAACTGTCGTCATTCCGAATAGTTACTCAAGCGGCCCCCTCGGTATCATTTTTTTACGGGAAATCGAAACGAGCAATATGTTTATTTTCCACGCTCTTTCGACCTACAAAACTTCAGAACTCGCCTTGGTAACTATCGTTCCGAAAAATAAGGAACTAACATTCAATTTTGCCAATTTTCCAATCCCTGTGGGAAAATACGAAATTATTCCATTTCTTTACCCTTCCCACCAAAAGCTCCCGAAAGCCTTACTGCAATCCCTTGGGGAATTTGCTTTCCAACCGAGCATTTTTTTCCTCGATGTTCCCTTTGAACGCGAATATTCGATTTTTGAAGTAACTGAGTAAACACGTGCTGTTGCTCAATAATTCGACAGATAAGGAGAGAGATGGCATTTTCCTCCGTCGGATTGCAATTTTTTGTCTGGTCGGTTGTGTTCACTTTCTCCTTCCAAGTGTGCTTGCTGCCCAGAGTTACGGACCGCCTTTTATCCCAACACAAGGTACATTTCGCGTCCTGGCCGTCTTTGTGCAGTTTCAAGACGATACGTGGGATGATCCATGTCCCTCCGATTCCCTTTTGGGTTGGCCATCAAATCGGCATTCCATTCCAAAATGGGCGCTTGGAGAAAAATTTTTAGCACCCAAGAAAGCAAAGAAATACAGCGAAGGAAGTTTAAGCGATTATTTTGCCCAAATGTCGAATGAACAATTTCATTTTATTGGCGATGTTTTTCCGATTCTTTATCTCACACCACAGCCTTTCGCATTTTATACGGATAAAACGAAACATGGCAGAGGCTTTTTATCCACCCAAATAATAGATTGGCTCGATGAAAACGGTGTCGATTTCAGTCGCTACGATAATGACAACGATGGGGATGTCGATTTTATTCTTTTTCTTTACCGGCATTGGCAACACAAGATTCTCACGCCTGGAACCAGTTATCAAGGCATATCAGGTTTCGGCTTCAGCAAGTCTATCACCAAGGATAACAAAAGAATTCTCGGCCGATTTCCGGGGTCAGGTACAATGCAGCGCGGCAATTATACACTCCCCACATCCCGTTCCATCGTTACCCACGAAATAAGCCACTATTTTTTTGGAGCCGGACATTATTCCAGTATTGGTGAATTCGGCATTCATGACGGCAATGCATTTTGTTATGCAATGAGTGGTTATGAACGGGAAAAACTCGGCTGGATTCATCCAATTGAGATTAAAAGGGATACGCTTCTTTCCATACCGGATGCCATTACAACGAATACCTACTACAAAATCGATTTACCAAACAGTTCCGACTATTTTTTGCTCGAAAACAGACAAAGAATAAGCATTTTCGAAAAAGGTGATTGTGTGGAAGGCGAATTACCTGCACGAGGATTAATGATTGCGCATATTCGACCACGAGCATCCAAAGCCCAACAGATCACCTGGATTGCAGCAGACAGCACGTTTTCCGAGAATGATAAAGGCGAGGCGAGCGATGCATTGCGTGCAGGAGACAGCCTCATTCTAAAGCCACTCCTCCATAGCAGGTCAGGCACTGCCCACGATCAGTTGTCTATTCAGGTAAGAGTTCTGCGGCAGAAAGCTAACAGAGTGATTGTTCGAATCAAATACAAACCGACCGTGAACCAATAGCGAAAAGCAATAAATCATTTCTCTAATTTAATTTATAACTAGAAATGATACTTGCGAAAATCTGTTAATTTTTTAATTTGCATTTTACGTATCTCTTGAGTCTGGGCAATTGGTCATTTCAAAAGAACCTCCCCTATTTTCATCACATGTGGGATATCTCCATTTTTAAAGGCGAAAGCTGGCATAAACACGATTAGGTTAATTAAATATGCCCGGCTTGACGATAAGCAAAGAAAATCTATCCTGCTTTTTTCATAACCGACGGGATTGGGCAGGAGATATCCCCTGCCCATCGATCACTTTGAGCATTGCATGAATAAAGCAGGCCAGGAGACTATTCAGGGAAGAATCCACATATTTCCTGCTCAAGCAAACTTCCTTAGAGTAATTTTGTTTAAGGGATGAATCCATGAAATCGCTGCAAGGAACTGAGCATCACAACAATTTACTCCTGGTGAACGACACACCGAGCACACGCGATGATTTAAAAGATTTGTGCGAAAGAAACGGTTTAAAGGTGCATTTTGCTGAAAACAGCCGTGATGCAATTGGAATTTTCAATCAAAATCACTTTGATGTTGCTGTATTACAACTGGAATCAGCTGAACAGAATGTTATACAACTTTTGACGGAACTGACAGGAATCAATCCTGAATTGCGTGCTATTGTGCATACGGCCTCAAAACATTTAGACGATTCCACAATTCGCATTCTGAAAGAGATGGCATTCAGCCTTGTTGAAAATATCAGCAATAACAATGAGTTAATACCCTACATCGATCGTGCCTTCCGGAATGTCTATGAACAATACAGTCATGCCCTCGAACAGAAATTGACGCAACAAAATGAAAATCTTCACACAATGCAGGATGATTTTCAGGAGTTTTATGACAACAGTCCTACGATGAATCTCACCTTATCCGTCGATGGCATTATTCAACAAATTAATTTATTCGGCGCACAACAGCTGGGGTATGAAAAAAAAGAGCTCCTGGGCAAGCACATATCCGTCATCATTCATCCTGAGGATCAAAAATTATTATTAGCTCACCTGCAATCCTGCCAAAGGAATCCTGGCAAATTACAACGATGGGAATTTCGCAAAGTAGACAAGCAAGGCCAAATTATTTGGGTAAGAGAAGCCGCCCGCCTGCTGAAAAAAAGTACAGGAGAGCAATTAATTTTTGTTGCCTGCGAAAACATCACTACACACAAAATGAATGAAATCGATATTCTCGAAAGCGAAAATAAATATAGAACGCTCTTCGAACATTCAACAGATGCTTTACTCATTATCCGAGGCAATAAATTCGTTGATTGCAATTCTGCAACCATAGAAATGCTTGGTTACGATAGCAAGGAGGAATTGCTCGAAACACACCCGTCACAGCTCTCCCCACCAACACAACCCGATGGGAGAAATTCCTATGAAAAAGCGGATGAGATGATGACCATCGCCTTTGAAAAAGGCAGTCTCCGGTTTGAATGGGAACATATGCGAAAAAATGGCGACGTCTTCCCCGTTGAAGTCCTTCTCACTGCAATTCCGCTCCAATCCGAGAGTTTTCTGCATGTCGTTTGGAGAGACATTACCGAACGGAAATTGGCAGAAAAAGCATTGCGAAAAAGTGAGGAAAAGTACCGAATACTCGTCGAAAATGCAGTGGAATTAATTATTGTCGCGCAAAATGGCATTATCGAATTTATCAATCACCGTTGCTTCAAGCTCCTGGGTTACCATCCCGAAGAAATGATTGGCAAACTAATTAATAATTTCATCCATCCGGAAGATAGAGCCATGGTCGTCGAGCGCCACCTGAAAAGATTGCGCGGCGAAGATGTGAAACAAAAATACACCTTTCGCATCGTTGATCGGGCAGGCTCCACAAAATGGGTTGAAATCAATATTGTCCGTCTCGACTGGAAAGGTAAACCAGCCACTCTCAATTTTTTATCCGACATAACGGATCGCATGCAAGCGGAAGAGGAGAAAGCACAGCTTGAGCTTCAATTACGGCGTTCCCAGAAGCTCGAAACTATCGGCACGCTGGCAGGTGGCATTGCCCACGATTTTAACAATTTGCTCTCCCCTATTTTAGGTTATTCCGACATGGCTTTGCTCCATTTGGATGAATCGCATCATCTCTATCCGGATATTCAGAGCATCTTCAATGCCGCGAGACAGGCAAAACAACTCGTGCAACAAATTCTGACATTCAGCAGGCAGGTTGAGCAAGAACGCAAACCTCTGGCACTTCCCGCGATTATTGATGAAACGCTGCAATTATTACGGCCGACACTCCCGGTAACTATCGAGATACAAAAGAAGATAGATGAAAACTGCAGTCCCGTCATCGCTGATGCAACGCAAATGCATCAAGTTATAATGAATTTATGCACCAATGCATTTCACGCCATGGAAAAAAGTGGAGGTACTCTAAAAATTGAACTGGATCAAGTGCTTTTCGATGAAAATATGCAAGCCATGCATCCGAACCTGAAAGCCAGAGACTATCTTCGCCTTACCGTAACGGACACGGGAATAGGCATGGATGCCATAACCAGAGACCGTATTTTTGAGCCATTTTTTAGTACAAAAACAGGGGGTAAAGGTACAGGACTCGGCCTTTCAGTTGTGCATGGAATAATTCGAAGCCATCAGGGAGATATTACTGTTCAGAGTGAACGAAACAAAGGGACGACGTTTACAATATTCCTCCCTGCCTTGCAGAGTCTCGATATTGAAACGCATAAAATTGTGAACCCAATTCGACGGGGCAATGAACGAATCCTTCTGGTGGATGACGAGAACATGATCGTGCAAATGCTGAAGCAAATGCTGGAGGACTACGGCTACACCATTTACCCTTACACAAACAGTCAGGATGCGCTGCGCTTTTTTCATAATCAATCCGAGTTCGTCGACCTGTTGATCACCGACTTGACCATGCCGATTATGACTGGTTTGGAACTCATCAAGGCTATTCAAAAAGTGCGCCCGGAGCTCCCGGTGATAATGATTACCGGCTACAGTGAATCCTTAAATGAAGAGATTTATAAGCGCTACGGCATTCGGGAAATTCTTGCCAAACCCGTACTAACCGCAGAAATATCCGACGCGATGAGGAAACTATTTGATGGTGAAGGGAATAATATTCCTGAATGAGATTTACATCCAACCAAGTTAATTCACCGTTATCTCTGACAAAATAGCGTTTTTCGCTTTTCAACGAAGTTTCCGCCTAAATTTGAGGGCAAAGGAGGCGCTCCAATTAAATTCCACGTGAGATTTAATTCAAGGCTAAAATTCCAGAAAAAGGCAAAAAAAAAAGCGAATCATAAAATTCGCTTTTTTTAAACTTTTAAAATGCAGACATCATGAACGCATTTGTACCATTTTCTGAAACACTTCAAAAGATTGGCCATCATTTTTAACGATGGAGCGCAAGGTACTCAGACTGACTTCACGATTTGCGACTGCTGTTGGGCATATATTATTTTTACGAAGAATATTTTCAACGATTTGTGCCATGCTACTTTCAAGCTCCTGTAAACAATTTAATAAATAGAAGTAATTAAAAAACGTTATAAAAAATGCGACGGCAACAATAAGGATTAATAAAAAAAAATGCAATATTTTTTTATACTACTTTATAAAATATTGCATTTTAGGTTAAAAATAGATTACCTCATTCTTTACAGAAGTACTTTTTTCAGTGAAATTCTGCCAACATCCCGCTTTACTACGATGATAAACGCCACGATTGTACGCAAGGATGATCGCTTTATTCCAATTCCTTTTTCATCCCTCTCTCAATTGCTGCAATCAAATATGGCCGTAACTGATCTGGTGGAATAATTTTATCAACAGAGCCGACTTTCTCTGCGCGTTGTACGCTGTGGATACTATCGAATTCGTCAGCAACTTCACCGAGTTTTTCAGAATAAATGGCTTGATAGGTTTTCTCTTTTAAATCCTTCAACGACGCCACTTCTTCGTCTTTTGCAGTAGCAAGCCGCTCTTCAATTTCTTTCATGCGTGAATCAGCCAGAACTCGATTTTTCACTTCCCGTGCAAATACCACTGCTGCAGCAGGGGCACCGCCGATTACCGATGCATACGTACCTTCCAAAGCGATGACTTCCATATTATCATGCAACGCATTTGAAAATACCACAAATGCACCACCGTGGTAGCGGGAGACGACCGCGAAAACTATTGGGCCTTGAAAATTAACTACAGCGCGACCAATTTCAGCGCCATATTCCAATTGCCAATTACGCAGGCTTTCCGGAGAGCCATCAAAACCGGAAAGATTGGCGATGACTACCAGCGGACGGTTATCACTTGCAGCATTAATTGCTCGCGCCACTTTTCGTGATGCTTGCGGGAAGAGGGTGCCGCCGGTCCATTGTTTTGGACCATCAGCCGGCACGAATCCAGTACGCGCCATCGGCCTCGATTCGATGCCGATCATGCAGACCGGTTGGCCACCGATGTGGGCATCCCAAACCACAGCAATCTCTGCGTCCTGCATTGCAAACCAGCGTTCCAGGTGGGGCTGATCGAGATCCTTACAGGCGCGCATCACCTGCCTTATATCAAACGGTTTCTTACGATCGGGATTGGTTTTATTCGAAAATACATCACCGACACGCTCAAATTCGCCCCCATGGGGAAATTCACACACATCACGTTCAAAGGGATCGGTCGTCGCAGCTTTGCGTGGGAAGCGTTCACCGGGAATCCGGTAGGTGTGATTGTAATAGCTCAGCAAAATTTTTACCGCTTCGGCAATGTCTTTGGCAAAATATTGCGCTTGCCCGTTCGGTCCCATCACTCGCTCATACCCACCGATACCCTGATTGTCTTCAGCGGCAATGCCACCACTGTATTCCAGGGCCTGCTTTCCTGTGAGCACCATCGCGCTTTCAGGCATCATGATGAGAATACCACGTGTGTGCATAAGCATCGTTGCTTCGGCATTCCAGTAAGGCTGGGCGCCAACATTTATACCGGTTACAATTACGTTCACCTCTCCCCCACTTTGGGTAAAGGTGATCAATCGACGCAAGACCAGGGAAATCCAGTCCATGTTTTCAGTCCCGCTATCCATCGAGATTTTCGCTCCGGCAGAAATAGCAAACCATTCGACCGGTATTTGCATTTTTTCCGCTAAATCGATTCCGGCATTGATACGGCTGCATTCCAGTTCCGCCAACGCCCCAAGCGCTTTGCTGGGATCCCCTAATAAAACTACGCGTTTCATACCTTCCGGGTATTTTTTTGTATAATTCGTTAGCACACCGACGATGATATTTGCGGTGTTACGGCCATATTCCCGATTGACAGGCACCAATTTTCCGGTGTCATCAAAGTCGTATTCCACAAAATCACCAGCGGGATATTCGGAATGCGCTTTGCCTTTTTCCGGAGTCAGCATGCGAATAAGCTCATACGGATAAACGATACCCCGTTGCCGCAGAAAGACGACTTTTCGTGTATAATCCGACATGACCCGAATTTTTTGTGTACTCGGCTCACACTGGCGCATAACAACACCACCATTGGCTGGATTCGAAAATTCAAGAATTGTTTCACGCAATTCACCCGATTGCGCATGCGGCATTCTTGCACGTACAACAACTTTTTCAAGCGACAAGCCAAAGGTAGCCGGCGCCAGCCGATTTTGCAATTCCGCCAACATCTGGACAGGCAAATCCATTACAGGCCAAACATTAATGATGATGCGATTCCAATACAGTCGGTTTCGCGGAGGCAATGAGCTCAAATACCGCCGTATTCCCGTTAACGCATTGTGCAGAACGTGTTCAAATTCCGGTAATTGCGCCTGTCCGTCACTCGAATTTTTGACGACCGTGAGATCCCTCACTTCCGCAAAGGAGAAAAGACGCTCATCTTTTGGATTTTCCCGTGCTGCTGCTCGAAAAAGATAAACATTCTCTGCCGAGGGCAATCGTTCAATAGTAAAATTATCCAGGCGCCAAATTTCCAATCGCTTTCCAATCATAGGATGAAAACCACGGTAAAGCCGTTCCTCATAAAAATTATCATCTTTTTGGCGGAAGGTAAAAAATTGCACCTGACCATCTTTAACTTCTTCCGTTGGATGGGTCAATGCTACTACAATCCTGTGTATGGGACGGCCGAAATCGGTGTTCTGCAGGAATTTCTGGATGTCGAGTGCACATTCATCGAGATCATCGCAGGTCGTTTCTTTCCAGACGAAAAGTTCAATTACGATTTTTTTATTTTCATCAACCTGCGAAATTTTTCCTATTAGGGTGCGCAATCGCTGCTCAAAAGTATCAATATGGGAGGAAATTGCAATAAGAGAAAAGCCCTGTCCATTTTCTGTAAATTCCGCTGTGAAGTAGACATTGGTGTCTTCAAGATGGATATTTTGGTTGAGGATCGTACGAATGCGGTAATAACGTCGGGAAAGGGTTTCCAGAAGGTTCCCCACCATCAGGGGTTCACTTTTTTTAAACCAGTTCGTAATTGCAGAATGGATGGGTATCGGGTATTTTACAAGTGTATCGATAATCTTCTCTCGACTCGGTGCATCGGGATCATCCTGCAAAACAGCCAATTGTGCATCAACATTTTCAAAAAGCTGGTGTCGTACCTTCTCAAGAACAGGCTGACCAAAACATTTATACAATACGTCATGTGCAACTTCGTGTACTTCGGGGAAGCGATTGCGTGATTCGGCAACAAGCCGTTGCAGGATACCACGAAATTTTTCCGTGCTTTCTGAATCATTCCTCTGCAGACAAGATTGACGACGTTTGAGGATATCAAGAATGAGCGGTAATTGCTCCGTCATTCTTTGGTGCGATTTGCAAATGCGATACAAACTAAGCTCCAGCTCATCGCCTGGTTGCAAGCTCGAAACGCCATAATGGGCCAGTGTCCGAATCAATTTCAACCGAAAACCTTCCGGCATCGTCTTCCCGCGTTCTGGCATATCACGCAAGTAGGAATACAAATATTCCTTTGAACCCAGACGAACATCACTTGCAAATTCCAAATCTGCAAATGCATCACCGTTTTGGCCTTCTCCTGCAAGCGGGCTCCGACGGAAAAGGGACACAATATCCATAAACAGTTGCAGAACGTCATTTTCATTTTTTTCGAGAAAAGTCGAGTCAAGTTCAGGAGAACTTAATATTGCATTTTTTGCCGTTAAAATCTTTTTTCGCTCAACTGCATCCTGATCATAGCCACGCAAGAGATTTTTTGAAGCTTCGAGAT
Source organism: Deferribacteres bacterium (assembly GCA_020633655.1). Taxonomy (GTDB): domain Bacteria; phylum Zhuqueibacterota; class Zhuqueibacteria; order Zhuqueibacterales; family Geothermadaptataceae; genus Bioreactorimicrobium. Next base: position 60,145 of record JACKDF010000005.1, on the reverse strand, counting down.
TTGTCCGGCACACATCCAGCCAGGAAGCATGAGCGTCTTTCTGCCCTGCTAATTGTGTAAAATTAATTCGCGATGACCGATCATGAACAGCAGGTCGTGCGCTGGATTGATCTTCCGCCGTAACCGGGTCATAGGCAAGCAGTGAATCACCGGCATTGACTTGCATATTGCTGCGCACAAAAATTTCTTTTACTACACCACTGGTGTGCGCCACCACAGAAGTTTCCATTTTCATGGCTTCCAATAAAAACAGCCGGTCCCCCGGTGCGATTGTCTGCCCTTCCTCAACGAGGGCGGAAATCACTACTGCGGGTGCAGGAGCTTTGATCACCCCATTGTAATCCCATGTTATGCGATGTTGCGCTCCATTAACCTCGATGAGAAAAGATTGTTCTTCAGAAAGTAAAAACACCCGGTAAGCGATGTTCCCCAAATGCAAGCGCCATTCGATGCTGCTAAGCTGGACAGCCTCAACCCAAATTTCGTTTTTCTCTATGCCAATTCGATAAAGTGTCGGCCCCATTCGCCTGACATCAAATTCATAACTCTCCGCTTTATAGATCAATTTGACCGTATGCCCGGTTTCACTTCGTACGACTGGTCTACCACCGCGAGCACCTGTAAAAAACTCTGCTTTTTCCTTTTCAAATTCTGTCTGGTATGCTTTAATAGCACCGTGTAATAAGGCAATTTCCACATTCTGTACATCGAATAATTCGCCTTTGTTGACAACGTTATCCAGCCAATCTACGTGTGCGGAGGCGTTTTCAATTTCCTTGTGCTGCAAAAGACTGAGCAAAAAACCCTTATTGCTCATTCCACCGCGTACGATAACCGACGTTTGCGTGAGCGCACGGCACAGTCTGGCAAGAGCCTCCGGTCGTGAATTTCCATAAGCGATGATTTTCGCGAGCATGGGGTCGAATTCAGCAGGAATTTCTTCGTTCTCCGCAACTCCGGAATCGACACGAACGCCTGCACCCGTTGGCAAATGCAGCACTTTAATTTTGCCCGGGGCCGGGGCAAAGTTGTCGGCCGGATCTTCTGCATACAGACGAACCTCAATGGCGTGGCCATGACTGGCGGGACATACTGACGGCAACTTTTCACCGCGTGCGATATCGATTTGTGCTTTAACAGCATCCATCCCTGTTGTCAGCTCACTTACCGGATGTTCTACCTGAAGGCGTGGATTGACCTCGAGAAACCAGTAAGTCTGCGATTTTGGATTTACGAGAAATTCTACAGTACCCGTATTTTCATAATTGACAGCTTTGGCAATTGCAACCGCGGCTTCGTTTAATTGTTTTTGCAATTGCACATCGAGTCCAACTACAGGGCATTCCTCCACAACTTTCTGGTGCCGCCTTTGTACGCTGCAATCCCGTTGAGAAAGCGGCCAGATTGTACCGTGTTGATCGGCGAGAATTTGCACTTCGATATGACGGGTATTTTCAAGAAATTTTTCCAGAAAGAGTGTTGCATCACGAAAGAGTTTACGCGCTTCATTCTGCGCACTCGTGAAGGCCTCCCGTAGCTCGCTTTTATCACGAATCATGCGGATTCCCCGACCGCCGCCACCTGCAGCAGCTTTAAGCATGACGGGATACTTCAAATTTTCTGATTGTTTTTCTGCTTCCGTGAGATCATGGACAGGTGAATCACCCCAGGGGATTACGGGAATTTTTAATTTTTCGGCCCATTTTTTCGCTTTAATTTTATTCCCCAATTCACTCATCGCCTCAGGGGAAGGTCCGATAAAAATCAGCCCGAGATCGCGACACATTTCAGCGAATGCATCGTGTTCAGCAACAAATCCCCAACCCACCCAGACCGCATCCGCTTTGCTCGCCAGCAACGCTGATTTCAGGCGTTCGTAGTTCAAATAAGTAGTCCGCCGTTCGCCGTCCTGTGGATCGATGTAGCTCGCCTGGCCAAGGTAATAACTCGAATCGGCCTCGCGAACATAAACAGAATTCTGATCCGGTTCGGTATAAAATGCAATCGTATTGATCGTGGTATTTTTCTCTTTGTTGTATTCTTTCACCGCTTGAATAAAACGAACGGCTGGTTCGCCGCGGTTAACAATTGCTACGCGTGTAAAATCTCTTTTCATGCTTTCTCGATTTCAATTTTGGGGGGAATAAATCTATAACTTCAAATATAAATAATCCTGACAGGATTCGTAAAACATGAAAATTCGGACCCTGAGCTTACCGAAGGGTTCAAATTTGAATGTAGAACCGGACGTTTCTACAGGCAAAACGTCCGGTTAATCCCTTTTTCTACTGTCTCAAAAAGGTGCGAAATCCTGTCAGGGTTGCTTTAATTCATATTACGCAACAACATCTTTCAACGGCTTTAACAACTCGCTATCAATCGCTTCCGGCAACGCCATGGTGCTGTAGCCCTGCAATTGCAGGTACACCTGACCTTTGCTGTCAACGATTTCTGCATCGTAGGAGCCATCATCGTTCGCTGTAACTGCTGCGTACAATTTCGCTTTTACCTGGGATGCGGGTTTTATGAGTTTCACTGAGGCAATGCGATAAGGCAGGCCCATTCGGTCTTTGTCACCCATCTCCCAAATACCAGCCGTTTGAAAACAGAGTTCAATCAAACGTGGATCCGCAAGAGTGTTCCGATCTTCCGGTGTGTGGTTCGCCGGTAATTCAGCAGCAAATTCACCGATTACACGATCTCCCGATTTCCATGCTTTTTCCATCACCTGATAAGCCGGGCCATGGAAATAAAGCTTGTAGATTTCCTCTTTCGAAACGGAATTTTTACCAGCTTTTCCAACGGCTTTTCCTTTGATGGCTTCCGGTTTTTCCGCAGAAAGACGAATTCTGGAACGGAAATGAGTGGAGACTTGTGCATCGGCCTGACCATGCAGCTGGCGAACGCCTTCAAGGCGGCAATTGGCAATGATGTCATCGCCTTCAGCTTCGAAGAAAGCCCTCACGGTCACAGTACGTTCCTGGTCACGGTAGAATTTAAACGGGGAGTCGAATTCCACATTTTCTACCACAGCAACATAACGGTCGGGGAACAAGACTTTCGCGGCTTCTACCATCGCTTCAATGCCCATAACACCCGGCAGAACCGGTGTTCCACCGATACGGTGGTCTTCGAGAAAGCCTTGCTCTTTGGGAACGAATGTCGATTCAATGGTTAAACCTTCGAACAGACCAGCACTCTTTACAACACCAGTCATGATGCCTTTTTCCTGCAATTTGGCAGCGACTTTGGCGTCGTCCAGTCCGCCATTTGGATCGAATTCTTTCATCATGATGCCGAGGCTGCCGGCGACAACGATTTCCGCTCCTTCCGTCGCGCAGGTCAATTCACGGCGAATAAACGAAATGCCTGCTTCCGGTGGCAACATATCGATACCAGCTGCTTTCATAACAGTCGGAATCGATCCGCGTACCGCCATGCCGATACCGCCCCAGGCTGTCCAGTCGGTTGCTATACCCCGTGTTTCAGGCCGTGCATTTTTGAAACTGGAGACATATTTACAAAGCAAGTCATTCGCTGCACTGTAGTCTGTCTGTCCGCCATTGCCAAATCGACCAGCAATTGAGCTGAAAACGACCGTCGCACCCAAGGGCATGTCACCCAGGTTTGAGAGCATATTGAACCAGCCATCACTTTTCACATCGAACACGAGATCAAATTCAGAGGACACTTTATCCGGTAAAAGACGGCTGATTTCAAGACCGCCAGCATGCAGCAGTACATCGATTTTACCGCTTTCTTTCGAGATTTTCTGCATAACTTCGGCCACGGCTTTTTCATCAAGCAGGTTCAGACTGTGGTACCGTGCCTTCCCTCCTGCCGATTCGATGGCCTGAATTCCTGTAAGGGCTGCGTGCTCCCGTTCAATTCCAGCGATGACTTTTTCCACCATCGCCGGTGTAGCACGCTCGCCTTTTGCTTTCAGGCGTTCAAAAATATCCCGTTTTAATCCTTCTTTATCGGTGACGAATTTTTGGATATCCGCATCATTTGCATCCGGTTTTGGGGCAAGATCAAGCAAATAGAAAGTTCCGCCAGAAGCCTCTGCCAGATCGGCAACAATCGCCGAAGTGATACTGCCTGCAGCACCGGTTACGAGAAAGACCGAGTCTTCACCAAGTTGCATTCCAACCGGTGCATCGCCCAATGGCTTTTCCTGTAAACCGATCGTCCAACGCTTGCCGTCTTTGTAGCCAACTTCAACGATACCCGGGTCGCTTAAAGTTTCCGCGATGAGCAGATCGGCAAAAGCTGAAGTTTTGCGACCAGCTTCAAAATCAACGGCTTTTACAAGTGCTTCCGGTTTTTCCCGCTTGAAAGCTTTTGTAAATCCGACGACCGGACCACCCAATGGATTCAATGCTCCATTTGCATCGTACCCATGCTGTCCACCCAAACACGTTGCCGAAACCAGAAATGTTCCAGCGCCGCCAACGGTGGTGTACAAAGTACGCATGGTCGTGTAAAGCATCTTCACACGCCGGTGTGTTGCAGCTTTCCAGTCGGCGAGCGACATCTCTGAAATAGGTTTCTCCGCATCCAGGGCTGGCAACCAGTAAACGCCGGTAATAGCGCCTTCTTCAAGCCAAGCCTGAATACGTTTCTCCAGTGTTTCACCATCAGGTGCATCATCGATGAGCAGGACTTTTACACCCATTTTTTCTAATTTTTTGATAAGCGCTTTACCAACGCCACCCTCATCCGTGTGAACAATAACGCGGGTGTTTTTTGCTAATTCCACGCCTGTTCCTTTGCATAAATCAAGTTCAGGACGCAGTACCGGGGTTGGGACACGCCGTTGAATCTTTTTTGTTGCTTCAATATCGCCTTTTACTGCGGCTTCAAATTTCACAGCCGGCGGCGTTGTTGCAGGAGCTTGAGCTGAAGCAGATACACTTTGCGGTGTTGAGCTTTCAGCAACCGGGGCTGCCTGCTTTAGATCAGGACGTTTTTCGTAAACGAAACCGATAACCCGTTCAATAGTATTGAATTCACGCAATTGCAGTTCCTCATCGCGCTCGATACCATACTCCTCGCGCACAGCAGCAAACATTTCCGCCTGTTTCACCGTGTCAATACCGAGGTCTGCTTCGAGATCGAGTTCCAGATCAAGCATATCGATGGGGTAGCCGGTTTGTTCAGCAATGAGATGGAGTACTTTTACTTTAACTGCATCATCGCCTTGTGGTGTTCTAGGTGCAGGCGCAGATGACGCTGAAGCAACGGGTTCCGGAGATGAAACGACCTGTTTTAAATCCGGGCGTTTGTCATAAACGAAACCAATCACACGCTCAATCGTGTTGAAATCGCGCAATTGCAAATCTTCATCCCGCTCAATGCCATATTCCTCGCGTACGGCTGCAAACATTTCTGCCTGTTTCACTGTGTCGATACCAAGATCTGCTTCGAGATCGAGTTCCAAATCGAGCATATCGATGGGATAACCGGTTTGCTCAGCGATGAGTTGCAGCACTTTTGTTTTTACCGCATCGTCGCCTGTGGCTGCCAGGGGTGCAGGTGTAACTGGTGCAGCAGTTACCGGTGTTTGCGCTACCGGAGCCGGTACTGTTTGTTTGAGATCCGGGCGTTTGTCATAAACAAAACCAATCACTCGCTCGATCGTGTTGAAATCGCGCAATTGCAATTCTTCATCGCGTTCAATATTGTACTCTTCGCGCACGGCTGCAAACATTTCTGCCTGTTTCACCGTGTCGATACCAAGATCTGCTTCGAGATCGAGTTCTAAATCGAGCATATCGATGGGATAACCGGTTTGTTCGGCGATAAGTTGTAGCACGCGCGTTTTCACCCCGTCCGTCGCGGGTGCTGCAGCTTGTGCAGGGGCCACTGGTGCTGCGGCTACTGGTGCTTGTGGCGCCGGTGCAGCAGCTGCTTGTTTGAGATCCGGTCGCTTATCGTAGACAAATCCAATCACGCGTTCAATTGTGTTGAAATCGCGCAATTGTAAATCTTCCTCGCGCTCGATACCGTACTCTTCACGAACGGCTGCGAACATCTCCGCCTGCTTCACCGTATCGATACCAAGATCCGCCTCGAGATCGAGTTCCATATCAAGCATATCGATGGGATAACCGGTTTGTTCGGCGATGAGTTGCAGCACACGCGTTTTCACGGCATCCGCCGCAGGTGCTGCAGCTGGTGCAGGGGCCATTGGTGCTGCGGTCACAGGCGCTTGTGGTGCAGGTGCAGCTGCGGCTTGTTTGAGATCGGGCCGCTTGTCATAGACGAATCCAATCACTCGTTCAATAGTGTTGAAATCGCGCAATTGCAAATCTTCCTCGCGCTCGATAGCGTATTCTTCGCGTACGGCAGCAAACATCTCGGCTTGTTTTACTGTGTCGATGCCAAGGTCTGCTTCGAGGTCCAATTCCATATCGAGCATGTCCACAGGATAGCCGGTTTGTTGTGCGATAACCTGCAGGACGCGCTCTTTCACACCATCGCTCGTGACAGGTTGTGCTGGAACTGCTGCTGCAGGGGCTGGAGTTACGGGCACAGGAGCAGAGCTCACAACAGAAGGTACGGAGGCAACGATCGGGGTGGGTGCCGGTTTCGGTTTAGCCGGGGCGACAGGTTTCGCTTCCGGCATTCGTGCTGCACCCATATCTTTCACTCGCAGCATCCGTTTGTAGACTTCAACGCCTTCTGAACCATTGCCCGAAATGCGATGCAGCCAATTCTGCCAGGCTGCCTGATCAATTATGCGGTAAGCATAGCCTAATTGCTGCGGTGTGCGCCGCTGGCCATCGGGCATTGGAATCCACTGGATTAAACTCATGCTAATCTGCGAACCGAAACCGGCTCCCAAACGCAAAGCATAGTTTATCGGATAATTACCGCCTTTGGAGATATTCAGTTGTCCAAGTTCCGGATCAATTTCTTTAAAATTGGGAACCGGTGGCACGACTCCGGTTTCGAGGGCTTTCACTGCCAGCACATCTTCAATCCCCGTAGCCATTGCATGGCCAGTGTACCCTTTGGTATTGGAAATGACAATTTGATCGGCGACGGAACCAAAAACACTGCGCAAGGCATTGATTTCAGCCGCCGCACTGCCTCCTCGCGCCGGCGTATAAGTTTCGTGGGAAACAAAAACAGTTTGTGGCGCAATTGCAGCGCGATTAATACCCCACTGTGTTTCTGCCTGCGAAACCAGGTTTTCCATCACCTGACAAATATGGTTTACATCCAATCGTGTGCCGTGGAATGCGCTGTTCGCCGTCACAGTCGAGAGAACCTGAGCGATGGGCTGCATACCGCGTTCAGCAACTTTTTCCGGTGTCTCGACAACCAGTGCTGCTCCACCCATGCCGACAATCATTCCATGCCGGCGGCGATCGAATGGCAATGCAACTTCTTCAACAACATCTTCCGTTGCGGCAGCGCCCGTTGCCAGGAAGCCTGCACCGAACCAACCAAGGGAATTATCCGAAGTGATATTGTCGGCAGCAAGAATAATAACCCGTGAACAACGCCCGGCCAAAATCCAGTCTTGGGCAAGGCCAACGGCTTGTGTTGTGCTGGCGCAGGCGGAATTAATCTGTGTATTCGGTCCGCGGGCACCAATATATTCTGCAAATTGCGAATGTCCCATGCTCAAAACACGGAACAGGAATCTTCGGTCGAAAATGTAAGGATCTTCGGCGATCTCTTCCTGCAATGCCTGAATTCGGGCATCGATTTCCGCAGCGAGGGTTCCGTTTGCGCCATCGAGGCGTGAGCGAATGGCTTGCAATTCGGCCAATCGTGTACGGCGGCTGATATCCCGCTGATTGCCTTCCACCTCCTCAATAAGAGAGTCGGTGCCGGGAAATGCCGATGCGAAAATGATACCGGTTTCATCACGCAGGGCTTCGGGGAGCTGCCAGCGATCAGGTAACTGCGTGCCTTTGGTGGTTGTTTTGTATTTCATAACCAGCGGGATTCCGGCGTCGCGAAGGGCATCAAGACCAGCGGCAATGGCGAGGGCGGTCACAGTATCCAATGCAACCATTCGATCGGCAGGAAATCCAAATTCTTCCACAAGATCAAACTTGCCGAGGCGACCTGCCAACTTCACAACATCTCTAACGTCGGTAATGGATTCAAAACGCGGCCCGCCTGCTTCGGATTTCACCAGGCGATGAATATTGCGTTTCACCATCTCTTCACGTAATTGCACAGGAATTTGCTGGATGAACTGTTCACCCCGCAGTATTCGGGCAATATTTTCATCATCGAAAACACGTTGATTGCCGGGCAGTCCCAGAGACGCGCCGGAGATGACAACATGGCCTGTTCGTTGTGACGCACGTGCGGAAGGTACTTTTCCGCCGCTATAGATTTCAAAGCCTTTTTCGATGAAATCGACAAACATTTTACCCAGCTGGCTGTACTGATCGCCGCCTGTGGGCATCATCATTGATGCTGCCGGTTGTTGGAAAGGAGGTGCAACAGGTGCAGCAGCAACCGGCTGAGCAACAGGTGCTGGTGTATACGTTTGGGTAGCCACAGACTGTTCTGCAACGACTTCCACTTCAGGTTGTGCATTTCCAAGGCCCTCGGCGTACAATCCACAGAGCGCAATATTAAAGGAAGCAATGCCACCCACGCGTGGATGATTGGTGTAGAAAGAAACAGCATCCGGCTTATCCTTGAGCACATCTTCGACAAAACCATGCAACACACGCTTCGGTCCGACCTCAACAAAGACGCGTACACCTGCGTCATACAACGTATTTAAACCTTTCACAAATTGCACTGGCGCTGATACCTGTTGACGAAGGATTTCGAGCATTTGTGGAACTACATTTTCGCCCATTGGATAAGGTTCACCGGAAACGTTGGCTATCAAAGGAATTTCCGGTGATTTAAAGTTCAATTTTTCCAGTGTTTTCACCAGCGGTTCGCTGGCAGGTGCTACAATTTTAGTATGAAACGCATGGCTGACGGGAATTTGCTGTGCGGTGAATCCGGCATCCAGCATGGCTTTAATCGCCTTTTGCACGGCATCGGTTGCACCACCAATTACGCATTGGCTCAAGCTGTTAATATTGGCGATAACAACATAGCCTTCAACAGTTTCCAGAATTTTTTTCACTTCTTCCAAAGGCCCCATAACCGCTGCCATCATGCCATTGTCCTCGACAGAAAAATCAGTCATACCCTTGCCGCGGGCACTCACTGCTTTCAAAGCATCTTCAAATGGCAGTGCGTCGGCACCGACGAGCGCGCCGTACTCACCCAGGCTGTGTCCCATGACCATATCTGGTTTTATCCCATAGGACTTGAGCATTTTCGAAAGAGAAATATCCACCGTGAGCACAGCGGGTTGTGTAATTGCAGTTTGTTTGAGATCATTTTCAGCCGCTGCCATGGCTTCGCTATTGTTTTTATCTGCAAAGATATAATTGGAAAGCGGTTTACCAAGAAGTGGCTTCATCACCTCATCAGCGCGTTTAAAAAGATCACCGACGAGAGGATCAGCGTCTCGCAAATCTTCAATCATATTGATATATTGTGAGCCCTGGCCGGTGTAGAGAAAGGCAATTTTGCCGGTTTTCCCCTGACCGAAGAATATACCTTTCGCCCGCATGGCACGCCACATGGCATCATTTTCGGAATTCAAGGCTTTGAGCGCACGCTCGCCCTTACTGACCAAATCAGCCGCATCTTCAAAATCAATTGCCAGGCGCATCGGTGCATGCAAATCTTTTTCTGCCGGAGCTTTCTTTTCCGGGGCATTGCCATTTTTTGCCTCGGAGAGGACGGCTTGCAATCGGGTTGCAATGGCTGCTTTTGATTGATCGCCGATGACCAGCGCACCACGCAGAGGAACTTTTGCATCAAATTTTTGTGTTGGTACACCACCGGATCCGTTGACAACAACTGATGCTTTGCGGGCTTTCATTTCACTGCTAATCCTTCCGGGGATGTACTCTTCCAGAACGGCATGAAAATTCGTACCACCAAATCCGAATGCACTCACACCCGCTCGTCGGACTCCATCTTTTGTTGCTTCCCAGGGCATCGTTTTGGTTGGGACATAAAACGGGGCTTGCGAGAAGTCGAGCCCAGGGTTTGGTTTATGGAAATTAAGTGATTCAGGTATAATTTTATGATGGAGGGATAAAACAGCTTTCAGCATGCCTGCGGCTCCAGCAGCTGCTTTGAGATGGCCAATATTTGATTTTACGGAACCAAGCGCAATAGATTGGTTCTGCGCACCGACTCCTTTAAAGAAATCGTTTAATGCTTTGGCTTCCACTAAATCGCCTACAGCTGTTGATGTTCCATGTCCTTCAATCATCGTTACGGTTGTTGGAGAAACACCGGCATTTTTCCAGGCGCGTTCGACCGCATAGTGCTGACCAACAGGATTCGGGGCAGTGATGCCTTTTCCTTTACCATCACTGGAAGCACCCATAGCGCGAATAATGGCATAGATTTTATCACCATCGCGCTCAGCGTCTTCAACACGTTTCAGCAGAAACAATGCTGAGCCTTCCCCCATCACGAAACCGTCCGCTCCTTCGGCATAAGGACGGGAACCGGTTGCTGACAACGCACCAATTTTGCAGAACTTAATGAAAGTTGATACACCGTTATTGGCGTCGACACCACCGGTGATGACAGCGTCATATTCATGGGAAATAAGTCCATCAATAGCTGCGGAAAAGGCGGCCATTGCAGAAGCGCATGCAGCATCTGTCGCGTAGTTCGGGCCATTAAAATTAAATAATGCGGCAACACGTCCAGGCACGATATTCGATAATTCGCCGGGCATTGTATCTTCTGTTATTTGAAGGAAATGCTTGTCGACACCCTGCAGGAATTCCTGAAAAATTTGTTTTTGCTTTTCGCCTGAGAGACTGAGAAAACTTGGAGCTTTTAACAAATTCTGATAGAATTCCGGAAAAAGTGCGCGCCCGGCGGTCATCAAGTGCAAATCTCCCCCAAGGGCGTTTCCCAGGATTACACCGGTGCGTTCCGTGTTTAGTGGTCGTTCCGGATAACCGTAATCCGCAAGCAATTCCCGGGCACATGCGATAGACCATTTTTGTGCCAGATCCATTGCATCACTTACTTTTGGTGGAATTGGCAGACGCCATTTTAATGGATCCCAGTTCCAATCACGGACCCATCCGCCGATACGGGTATAGGTTTTATCCGGAGCTTTTGGATCTGGATCATAGTATAACTCGGGATCCCAACGCGATGGATCGACATCGGTGATACTGTATTTGCTGTTTATTAAATTCTGCCAGAAAGTAGCTGTATTCGGAGCATCCGGCATGATGGATCCCAAACCAACCACAGCTACTGCTTTTAACTCTCTATCACTCATAATTCTCTCTCTTGCTTAATGTCTTCTCCAGAAATATCGCTGGATTTGGCTCGCATTTTTTTATGCCATTCGTATTTTGTGTCTGTTCTGGGCAGGGCCATCCCATACCCGATCCTGGAATTTATAAATGACACACATAAAACCATTCAGGCATTCACAATCCAATGGTTCACTCATTTGATATTTTGATAAATAACATCCACTAAACTATCCATATCCGTCAGCATACCACCCTGAATTCGGTGAATTTTCGATAATTGCAACTTATTTTCGAATGCAATCATCTCAGCTTCAGAAAGTCCATCAGCAGCACAAGTCCAGCGCATACCTTCCTCTGCAACTTTCATAGCGGCTTCCCGCGCAGCAATACGACTGATAAGTGTCAGCGCATTTGTATTAAAACGGCGATCGGTTTTTTCATCCAGTTCTTTGCGTTTTGCGCGAATGGCTCGTTTCGCCATGGCCGAAGCACCCTCAGCGATGGCGATAAGTTCACCCATGCGGAACATGATATGCTGATTACGCGTCAATCGTTTTACGCGTGCATTTTCAAGCACTTCTGCAAGAGCATGCAGCGCCAGAGCAGATAAGTCGGCACCCGTGTCAGGATTCGCCGCAGCGAGCGTTTCCATCTCAGCAGCTTTGCTATGGTAATATTCACCGCGTGTTTTAAGATGTTCCTGCCAGCGATCACGGAAAATAGTCATCTCCATGATTTCGGATGTGCCTTCATAAATTGTTGTAATACGAACGTCGCGTTTGTATTTTTCCACCATGTATTCTTTTGTGTAACCGTAACCGCCAAGTGCTTGAATAGAAGCATCAGCTGCTGCATTGCCGGCTTCGGTCGCGAGATATTTTGAAATGGCGCCTTCAGTGTTTAAGTTACCACCGCCCGAATCGATGCGCTCTGCCGTCTCTTCAATATAAGCGCGGGAAGTTTCGAGGCGCACAATGTTCGGGATGATGAGTTTGTGGGTGTAACCTTTCTTTTTCGATAAGGGTTCTCCGCCCTGGATACGCTCAGCGGAATAAGGTATGGCACGATCCAATGCAGCCCAACCACCACCGAGACCAAAAGCTGCTACCATGAGTCGAGTATAGCCGAATACGAGCTGTGCCTGAAACAAACCTTTTCCTTCTTCACCACCGAGAAGCCGATCTGCATCAACGTAAACATCGTTTAAATGCAGGGAAGCTGTATTGCTTGCACGAATCCCGTGTTTATCTTCCGGTTTGCCATGGCCGAAACCTTCCGCTTCGCGCTCAACGACGAACCAACTTGGACCACCCGGTGTTTTCGCCAAAATTGTGTACAAATCAGCGAAACCGCCATTGCTGATCCATTGTTTGTTTCCCGTGATTTTGTAACCAACGACCTTGCCGTCTTCTTCTACTGGTGTGGCGACAGTACGCAATGCGCCAAGATCGCTCCCGGCATCTGGTTCTGTGGCGCCATAAGCAACCAACAATCCTTTCTCAGCGATTTTTGTCATCCATTTCTTCTTTTGTTCTTCGGTTCCCCCAAAAATGATTGGATCACTTCCTAAAAATGTCGCTAATACACCTGTGGCGACGCCAAGATCGATATGTCCCATTTTTTCACAAATGCGATAAACATCAAAGGCGCCTCCTCCCATACCTTCGTATTCTTCCGGGATGAAAAGGAGATGAATACCCAAGCCATCTTCTCCCTCACCAAAAAGTTGCTTCACAATATCAATGGGAAATTCATCTTTATGATCGAGCTCGAGGAGTTTCTCATCAGGAAGTTCTCCCGCTGCAAATTCATCGATCATGTCCAATGTCATTTCTAGTGATTCTCTGTCCAATCCAGCTTTCATAGTTCAACCCTTCACGTAAGTGCGCCTTTTGTAATTGTTTTCTAATCAGTACAATCATGCACTGAATATTGAAAAAGTATAAATTTTAAAAATAAAGAATTTTGTTTTTAAATTAAGGTTATTATAAAATTAAATACTGAATCCAGTTCAAAGTAATTTTGCAAAGTATGATTCACAGGCAATTCTAAAGCCAAAAAACATGCACGTATACTTAGCGTATTGTTTTTTAATGAATTGTAAATTTCAAAATGACATTAAGATAAAAATGAATTTCGCATTTTTTAAAATAATAAAATGTGTTTCTTAATATTGAGAAATAATAACAAAAGAAAATTCAAATGAAAAACAAAAAGGCGTAGGAAATCCCACGCCTTTGAGTTTTTGGGAGGAGGAGAGTAGTTTTATATTGAGTCTTTATCTTCGATGATGATTTCAATATTCTTCTCGCTATCATCACCTTTTTTGTATTTGAATATTTTTTTCTCCCCTTGTCTACGGGGCAAAAAAACATCATCATCATACATACGCCATTGCGTACCCTTGGAGGGAGTTATATTTTTGTGGAACCAACGAAAATTTTGTGTGGGTTGATTCTCTTCGAGTGTAACTTTGAGAGTCATTTTTTTTCCCATTCGAACTAAAACAAGATTTAATTCATTACCAGCCTCATAATCCGCAAGTGTTTCAAGCAGATCATCGCCGTCGTTTACCTTTTCTTCACCAATTGAGATAATAACATCGCCTGGTAACACTCCAGCCTTTTCGGCAGCAGATTCCTTTGTTACTTTGACGACTAAAACACCACTGCGTTGCTCGACTTTGAAGTATGCGGCCAGTTCTTTTGCATCCAAATCTTGGTATTCAATACCAAGCTTTGGACGGCTGCCAACGAACATTAAATTCTCTGGCATATTCTCGCCGATAAATGCAAGCTGCTTTTCTTTTTTATTACCACCAATTTCCACCTGGAGATGCATGGTTTTTCCTGAGCGTAATACCACAATTTCCACTAATTTTCCCGGTGTACATTTCGCTACCATATCACTAAACTGCTTTGAGATTTCAACAGACAAACCATCAAATTGGGTGATTACATCTTCCTCCATTAAACCGGCTTTTTCTGCTGGACTTTCAGGCATCACTGAAGTGATCAGTAGTCCAGTTTTATCACCCAATTTCATCGCATCTTTTAATGAAGGAGTCAACTCCTGGATGGTTATACCAAGAAATCCCTTCTCCGACTTTACCGGACTACCCTTAAGTGAATATACATTGAATAGCAGAATTAGTGAGGCAAATACAGCGAATATCTGTTTCAATCGTTTATTTTGTATCCACTTTTCCATAGCACATCCTTTCAGAAATCTAATTATAATTTGCCTTCAATCATCAAATCCAGAATTATGACGCTGTACCTAAAAATAAAGTTTTAATATTTCTCCATTGCTGAATTTTGATGCAGGGAACAATCTTAGCGCCCTTGGAAATAACTATAAGAAAAGGGATTGACATTTAAAAATAATGGTGTACATTTAAACAGTGAACAAAATAACAACAAGCATTCATTTTACATTTCGCAATTGTTGTCCGATATAATGTTCAAATTGTAACAAATGCGGCGACTGAATATTCAAATGTAAATATACATCAAAAGATGCTGGACTTTAACCAAATACAAATAGAAGTTATAAATCCCTTTAAGATTCTAACTCTCCAACAAACAGCGAATATTGAATTCGCCCACATAATGGAAATTAAAAAGATTCGCCTTTTCTGATTGTACATAAATTAATATTTGAAAAACTACACCATTTTCCTGAAGTTCTTCTTTGTTCTCAATAACTAAAAAAAAGATTCTAACCATGACAGGTTTAAAAGAAATTCGATTTATTGGAAATTTAATTCAGTCACTGACGGACGGTTTAGAAAAGAGCCTTACGGCTGAAGAGATTTATAAAAAGGCAAAGGATAGGGGGCTTCCAGTTCGAGTGGAACAGGTCAAATTCGTTCTTGAATATCTTATTGCCAATGAAGAACAAATTCAAGCAATAGACAATCGATATTTTCATCAAAAGCAGCCTAAACCCGTCTTGTTATACAACTCAAAATATAGCCGGGAATAATTTATTAATTTTCATTCCCAAAAATGAAAAACTTTTCCGGTTTCCCACCAGCAACTCCGTAATAAATAAAATTCAAGAAAAAAGTAGCTTTTCTTGAAAATTTTCATTAAATTTTCAATTCGTTTGACTATATTAATTGTTCCTTTCAAAAATTCACGTCAAAAATTTAGATATTTATATATATCCAAACCCCATTTTCAAAAAATAAATTCACTTAAAATAAATATAGAGAAAGGTCTGGCATGACTGTAAAAAAAATCTACGCCGTAGGTGATGAAATTTTTACTGAGTGCGGCAAATGTAAATCAGAAATGCACCACATCGTCACCGCCATGAAAGATGATGAAGTAAAAAAGGTGATGTGTAAAGGTTGCAACACGACTCACCTTTATCGTGGTAAAAAGAAAAAAGCAAAAGCTACTGACGCTGCAGGTCCAAAGAAAGTTAAGCGCCGTTCTTCAAAAAAAGATTGGGGTAAACTAACAGCTGAAATGGTTGAAGAAGAATTTGTAGCGTATGACATGCGTCATGATTTCAGTGAACAACGCGGAATAAAACACAACAAGTTTGGAAATGGTGTTATCACCAAAGTACTTGGCGACACACAATTAGAAGTGGTTTTCAAGGATTCAATTAAGATTTTGGTCCAGAATTACGAAATGAATTAATAAAAAGCCTCTCACTTAATGAGAGGCATTTTAATTTCAATTCGGGTCATGTTTCCTGTACATCTGATAAAAAAATACCACGCCTTTACGCATTATAAGTAATTGAGCGTGGTAATTTTCGTAAAAGCAGAGGCATTATTTCAATAATACCATCCGCTTCATCAAAAACACACCCTTTGCTCTCAAAGTATAAGTGTAGACACCACTTGGCATTCGTTCTCCCCTATCACTACGACCATCCCAGACGAATTTATAATTCCCGGGTGCAAAGCTCCCTTGCGTTACCGTTCGTACATGTCTTCCCAGGATATCATGTACTACCAAATGAACATCTGGACGTGATTCAGTTAGAGTAAATGAAATTGTGGTCTCAGGATTGAAGGGATTTGGATAATTCTGTTCAAGCACAAATGCATCGGGCACTTTCGCATCATCGTGTTCTGCAACGGAAACCGGCACACTTTGAGCAAGGCGCAGATCGTCAATTATAATCGAACCATATTTGTCCCCTTCGTCGAGCTGCGTTAACTGAAAGCTATCAATTCTAAGAGTTCCATCCAAATTCCCGTCACCAATCCAGGAACCGGCACCATCTTTTGCCATGTTCCAGGAGACCAGCTTCCAACCAATCCAGTCAATTTCGAACCAGGGACTCACCTCATGCCCGCTAAACCCCACATTATCGTCTACCGCAAACCGGAAACCGTTGTTACTTCCATCGCCGAAAACGTAAGCTTGCAGTATATAATCTTTGGTGAATTCAACCGCACGCGGTGTACCCTTCGACAAATAAGTACGAATTAAATGACTGCCCGAATCATCCCAGCCATAATTAATTTTCAAGGCGCCTGTGCTGGATGTTAAGACATTTACATTACCACGCTCGAAAGATCGATTGGTAGAATCGGTGACAATACCGCCAGTAGATCCACTTTGCTGTGGTTGCCACCAATTATCCGTAACACCACCGTTAAAGTCATCAATCGAAGTCGTTCTAAAATAGTCACTTCCGGTTGTGAAAGAAAAATTTCGTATAATTTTAGTTGCATTGCCAATTAAATCAGAAATACCCATATCGGCTTTGGTTTTAAACACAGTACCCGGTTCAAATTGTTGTTTTGGGAAAAAATTAACGGTCGTTTTTTCATCGACATCAAAATATTTCCATACTCCTGAAATGATATCCCCGCTACTGTTTGCAACAGAAAAAAGGTCCGCATTTCGTGTACTGTCATCAAGCAACTCATCAAAAGTAATGTTTACAATTGGTTGTAATTCAACAAGTTTTGCTCCATTAATCGGATATACTTTCGATACAGCTGGTGGATGTTCGTCAATTCCTGTGGTGAATACCAGTTCAAAAGCGTCCCCGGGAATGCCATCGTTATTGCCATCCATTGATTTTCCGAGTAAATCATGTGCGGTCGTATCGATTACAACGTGATATTCAGTTAACGATTGCAACGTTTCTGGATTGATAATTAAGCGCTTATCACCACTCTGCCAGATAAATTCTGACGCAACTTCTGGTGTGATATGGAATGCATTTTCTACAGATGAACGCTCCATTGGCCGGTTAAAATTAATTTGGACTAAAGCAAGAATAGATACGCCAGAATCGCTGGCAACTGGAATTGTAGATGTCACTTGTGGGGGAATTTTTGACACCATTTGCCGGTCAACAAAAGTGAAAAAATCATCCTTTAAGACGACCTGTACTGAATCAGGATAATAACCATCTTTTTCGAGATGTATTGTGAAACTGGTGTCTGGTAGATTTTCAAAAAAGTAAAATCCGTTATGTAATAAATCCGGATCTGTTGAATAATTTTTGAAGAGGGACTCATAAGTATCCGTGACAACTGTACTATCGCCCAACTGCACGGTCACGCCATTGAGTGGCACACCGGTTTCTTTGTCCGTAATAATACCTGTTACGATACCCACGCGTGGCACTTCAATACCATGAAACTGCAGGATAGACCAGAAAAAAGAATAGGCCTCAAGACGCTTCCAATCAGCATTCATGTTACGGGTATTTTGTGTTGGATTAGTATGAAATCCGGCTTCACTCAATTCCGAAGGCATTGTTGTGCGCCGATTCACAGAAAGATAGGGTCCACCATTACAACCGCCGTAAAAGCTGCAATCACCGCGGGAGCCAATTGTCGGAATACGGTATCCATCTGTGAGATTGACAAGCATAATATCACTCATCGCTTTGCCGCCGTTCGGCACTTTTTCACGCCCATCGGAATATTGTCCCCAGAGCATTAGCGTGTTGTTTGCATCCGGCCCACCGGCATTGCTGTGAATGGAATGATACCAATCGGCACCCAACTGATTCGCTTCATCACTGCGCTGGCTAAGTCCAACACTCACTTCATCGTTTTCACGGGAAAGATAAACATCGCCGATATCTGTATGATCAAAAAATAGTTGGCGCATCGCCAGAGCAACCCGAACTACTTTTTGCGCTTCGGAGTAATTATAAATACCCATATTTTCAGTCTGGCTATGCCCCGGATCGAGATAGATCGTCCAGCCATCCAGGCCTGTTATCGTCTGTGCAAAAAGCTGTGGTGTAATCAAGATGCAAAGTAACGCAATTATTCTTTTCATGAAGGCTCTCGCTTTAATTTATAGGCCTTTCAAAAAACGGCATGAAAGGATTAAATTCATTCAAATTACCTGTTTTAAATGACGTATCGTTGATGAATATGTATGAAAATGCTCTCCAAGGACAGATCATTTTATTCTGCAGAATGCTGAACTTCAATGGAGTAAATTGCTCCTTCTCCCAAAACATCGTAAACCAAACTACCTCCATCGTATCCCCAGGAAGGATTCATCTCCAGGATATCAGGAGTTGAGGTAATCTCACTACGTCCAGTGCCATCCGCATTAATAATGTATAAATCCGACTTTGTGAAACGATGGCCGTCATCTTCGCTGAGCATAAATACAATGGCACGGCTGTCCGGCGACCATTTTGGCCGAAAACCGATTCCCAGATTGGTTATATTCTTCGCATCGGCATCCATTGTGTACATAGTACCACCAATCACTTCAAAAACAATTTTTGTAAAATCGGGCGACCAGGAGAGATTGATGACTCGCATTTGAGCGAAATCCGGAACATTCACAGGCGATGCATCCGGTGTTTTGGTAACTGCAAGTGCACGTCTTTGTACCACAAACAAGTTCTGTGGCACCTTTGCCTTCGCCAGATTCGTTACACCATTCGAGCGGGCGACGAGCTTTATTCCTGAATTATCGGCATAGTAAACGTTCCCTGTTTCAGTCCAGCGAGGCACATCCGGCATGCTTTTTTGATAGGGTACGATCGTAATTTCTGTATTCACCTCAACCTGAAAAACTTTCACGGCAGAATAGCGTCGATATCCTCGATACTCTGCAACACGCGTTAGAAGCTCCGGCTTTTGCTGGGACCAAAGCATGCCAAAACCTGCACCGATTTCATCATTTATTTCATTTACTGCCTGTGTTTGTGTATCTAAAATGAGAATACCCCGATAATTTGCCTTGGTAAACGCCAAATATCGTCCATCCACTGACCAGAGCGGATTCATATAGTTTGCACTTTCGTTACGCACAAGTTCCACAGGCGCAGAGGTTGCATGCCATTCTCCTGCTGTTATGGACTGCGTTAAAAAAAATGCTGTACAAAATAAAAGGAGTTCCTTTATTCTCATGTCATTCTCCATTTTCATCGCGATTTACGAATTCACTGGTTCTTTTTTAGGCCAGAAACAGAACCGTCATTTTAATTAATCAAATAAACTAACGCAAGCCAAATAAATCCGTTCCCCTAAAAAAGTACAACATCTGTTCATTATTTTGCTGGCTTTGCTTACCGTTTCTCTTATATTTTTTAACGAAATATGATACTATCTTTTCACCAATTCATAAATAGAACAAAAAATAGGACCAAATTTTTTTAAAGCAATTTGTAAAAGTAATGTCCTATAAAAAGGCTCAGGTTGTCAAGGCTGTGTAAAAATGCAGCGTAAACCGGTCGCTGAGACTGTCGAAGCGCCCGGTTGAGCGTGAACCCGGCTTCGACAAGCTCAGCCTCCGTGGGTTTTCATACAGCTTGGACGTGTATCGGACATTACTTTTGCAAATCAGTATAGATATTGAAAGTAAAACACACGTTAAGTATTTCATGAGAAAAATTTACAAACAGCCGCATTTGCTAAAACAAAAAATATGGTTCACCTAGAATAACAAACAGGATTATTTATGAATTCAAAACTGCCACAGGTTGGTACAACTATTTTTACTACAATGAGCGGTCTTGCTCTACAAGAAAATGCCATCAATCTGTCACAAGGTTTTCCGGATTTCCACTGTGATCCGGAACTGATTGATCTGGTTTATCATTTCATGAAAGCTGGACACAACCAGTACGCTTTATCACCGGGTTTGCCTTTGTTGCGTCAGCGTATTTCAGCAAAGACGGAAAAACTTTACGGTCGTAAATACGATCCGGAAACTGAGATCACCCTCACAGCAGGTGCCTCGGAAGCGCTGTTTTGTGCCATTACAGCACTTGTCCACCCAGGTGATGAAGTCATTATTTTCGATCCAGCCTATGATCTCTATATTCCAGTGATTCAACTCAACGGAGGAAAACCCGTTCAGATCAAACTCGATTTTCCCGATTATTCAATCGATTGGCAGCAGGTCGAGAAGGCAATCAACAACAAAACAAAACTCATAATAATCAATTCACCTCACAATCCAACCGGAGCAATACTCAATGCGGATGACCTGCAGCAGCTGGCAGCGCTGACGAAAAACACAGGGATCTTTATTATCAGTGATGAAGTCTACGAGCATATAATTTTCGACGGGCACAAACACCACAGTGTGGTCACCATTCCGGAGCTCGCGGCAAGATCAATTGCCATTAGTTCTTTTGGCAAAACCTATCACGTTACCGGTTGGAAAATCGGATACACACTCGCCCCCAAAGCCTTAACAACGGAATTGCGAAAAGTACACCAATTCAACGCCTTCACCATCAACACCCCTATTCAACATGCATTATCGCAATACATTTTAAAGGAGGATAAATACCTAAACCTGGGCGTATTTTATCAGCAGAAACGCGACAAATTCCTGCAGGTGATGAACGGCTCCCGATTCAAACCTTTATCGTGCAATGGCACCTATTTTCAAATGATGGATTACTCTGCAATTAGCTCTATGCCCGATACAGAATTTGCAATTGAAATGACCAGGAAGCATAAAATTGCCTCCATACCGGTGTCTGTTTTTTATCATGATGGAGCCGACAACAAAGTGGTTCGTTTTTGTTTTGCAAAGGAGGACAAGACACTTGAGGTAGCCGGAAAAATATTGCGGGACATATAACTGTCTTGCAAATCAAGTAAAACCAGCATGCATTTTAACAAATAATTCATCATTCGATAACAGGGAGATAACACGTGTGTTGTATCTTTGCTTCAAACAGTAACAAGAATTAGAGGTCAAGATGAATATTCAAAAAAATGTTGCGCTCGTTGCCCATGACAATCGAAAAAACGATCTTGTCGAATGGGTTGAATGGAATGATGAAATACTTGCAGGTCACAATCTGATCTGTACCGGAACGACGGGCATGATCCTGCAGAAAGCCTTTGATAAAAAATTCGAAAACGGTGAAATCAAAATGACGCCGAAAATCAAACGGCTCAAATCAGGTCCCTTAGGTGGTGATCAGCAATTGGGGAGCATGATTGTTGATGGCCAAATCGACTGCATGATTTTCTTCTGGGATCCGATGCAACCACACCCGCATGATGTCGATGTGAAGGCGTTACTGCGAATCGCTGTGCTTTACAACCTGCCAATTGCCTGCAACCGTTCAACAGCGGATTTTATGATTTCATCACCGCTCATGCAAGGAGAGTACACACCAACCATAAAGGATTACAGCAGCTATATTAACCGATATGAATAATCCAGTTTTGTAAATTACTGTGGTGTTCCCTCCTGCCCTGAGATTGCATCGGTAAAAGAATACCAGTTTCATGCGCTTTCGCATTTATTGGACAAATTTCGTTTTTGGGTAGCCAATTTCGAAACGATTCCTGCAAAGAGAAATTCCCAATCCCATATCTTAATTCATCTCACCAAAGAATTTGCCGATCATTAGTATTAACCTTCATGTGCGTTTCAGATCCAACTCTTTGCAGATAGGACTTTTAAACAGGAGTATTCCAATCAGTAATTTACTCAACATTCTGGATAAACCATTTGAGGTGCACAAACTGCCTGCGACCCCAGAAATATTCCTCGAGCTGCAATCCCTGTTGGATGAAAATATGCCGCCAATTAAAAAAATCATCCACACAATTCTCTCTGATCCGGCCTTGACATTGCGTGTTTTATCCCTTGTAACACTCACGGGACACTTTGATCCCGCCAATTCAACGATTACTATCGCCAAGGTGATCAACTTCATTGGCTTGAATCCTATACGTGAATTATTGGCGAATCAGAATATTTTCCACGATGAGTTGGCGTTGAAAAACGAAACCCTCTTCGACATCCACGAATACTGGAAGCACTCCCTTTTTGCAGCTTATGCTGCAGAGCGCATGGCGACGGAGTTACGCTACCCAAATCCAGAAGAAGCCTATATCACTGCACTTATTCACGACATTGGCAAACTCGCTATCGCCCGTTTTTCTCCGGAAAAAAGTTATCGTATAAACAAAATTCATCGCAGCTACACAGATTATTTCAAGGCTGAAGAGAAAATTTTGCGAGCAAAACACCCGGAGATTGGTGCAGAAATAGCAGAAGAATTGCGACTGCCTGTCGCCATGTTCAGCGCCATTTTACGGCACCATGATGACCACACACTATTGCGCTATAAAAACCGGGAAAAATCCCTGGAACTCATCGTCTATGTTTCAAACTCGATCTCCAAAATTTTCTGCGATCGCACCCACGCGAACCATTATTTCTACGAGGGGCAAGAAAATGCGAGTATGTTTCTCGATTTTTCCCATACGCAATACCGACGCGTTGTGCGTCAGGTCGGGGACAAAATTTACAACTTGATCGACGATCTGCACACACGTTCTGAGGGATTACGGCATTATTGTATTACGCTGGAAAGCAGCTGCAAAAATGTCAATGTGCAATCGAATAAACTCAAAGAAACGCAGAGTTTATTGCACTTGCGGGATATGGAACTAAAAGTACTGGAAGAATTGATTCCCAAATTAACCCATGGTAAAGATGTCGAAGGGCTTATTCTGGCTTTGGCCCAGAGTGTGTCCACTTATGTCAATATGAAATATACTGCGGTATTTCTGTTTGAAAAACGGACCAATAGTCTCATCAACAAAGTCCATTTCGGTTTGCCACCGGATGATCCGATGCGTTGGGCAAATTTTGATTTTAATGGTTCGCGAGGGACAATTATAAGCACATTTAAGGAAGGTAAACCGTTTAATGTAGTGGCCTATAATGAATCTTTGGGAGATGAGTATTATTCCCATGAGGAAGCGCGATATGTAAAAAACTTTCCCTTTGCCACCTTCCCAATTTTAAAGTTCAAGACGGCGATTGCTGTGTTATACGTCAGCCACGCAGCGATTGGCCAGGGAATAAGCAGTGATGAGTTTGGCATATTTAACAAATTTTGCCGCTACATAAACAAAGCCATCAGTTAAAAATCCACGCTGCTATTTAAAATATACTCTGGCAAATTTGTCCAGGCTGTATGAAAATACAGCGTAAACCGGTTGCTGCGCCTGTCGAATCGCCCGGTTGAGCGTGAGTCAAGCTTCCACAAGCTCAGCCTCCGTGAAGTTTAAATGTTTTCACACAGTTTGATCGATCGCAGGATAAATCTCAAGGCTCGATTTCCATTTCGCCAATCTAATGTTGATTTTCATTACCTGGTAACGCTGAATTGCAAAGAAATGAACCTTGAGAAATCGAAGGGATGCTCTGAGCTTAAGAGCGGGACGCATTTCTCTCCAAATTAGCAAGCGCTCCCCCGCTTCAACACACTTGGTTTCGTCGTTGCAACTGAAACGACATTATCTTCAACAGACTAATCAACCAGAATCATGGGCTTTGCCATTCTTCCATTTTGTGTTCTCAGTTCATAATAATAAACACCCGGCGCAACATGATTACCAAACTGATCACGACCGTCCCACTGCAATTCGTGCTTGCCTCCTGCAAGAACACCATGATAAATTTCATTAACCGACTGACCTAAAATATTATAGACCGTAATCGTAACGGAACTCACTTCATTAAGATTCATGGGAATTCGGGTAACATTTGATTGGGTCGCAGAAAACGGATTGGGCCAGTTCTGTTCCAAAACAAAGCTTTTTGGTACTGCCGTATCAAAATCATCGTTTTCAGCAACAGCCGTCGCGGCACCATATTCATACGCACCGATATCCGGCGCTGAGCCAACAAAACTTAATCCAACACTTGCCCCTTTATTGATAAGTGGGCTATTTGCACGCAATTGAAAATCAAATGTGTTGACAGAAGCAAATCCCGGATCACTTCCGGTTACATCTGAGCTCGAAATCATAGGGCCGGCATCCACCTGGAACCATCCATTATGGTGATATTCCACATCAAACGTACCATCAATTTTCGGTTCATCTGCCTGGTAGATAACATTATTAATTATTTTCGAGTTTGTCAGCCCCTCTTCTTCAATAAGAATCGAACGTGCATTGACAAACGCGATCGTATTATTCACGAACTCAACATTATCCACCCAGTCGAACTTCACAGCGTAATAATCCGAAACATTGTAAATAACATTGTACCGAATAACCATATTTTCCTGTGATTTGTCATTTTCGCCACGGAACTCCATCCCACGTTGGTTATCATGAATTATGTTTGATTCAAACAAAAGATTGCGACACCCCTTCTGAACGACAACCGCTTTGTCCTCAAAACCATAAATTTCATTGCCGACGATGGATCCCCCATCTATACCTTTAAAATCGAGGCCATTCTCGGAGGAGGAACCGAGGGTCGTGTAGAGAATATTATTGATAATGTCCACATTTTTCGAGTAGTCGGATATTGGATCCGAACCGCTGGCATAGAGCTGAATACAATCGCCACCACAATTATAAATTGTATTACCAATAATGGTTAAATCTTTAATACCCGGGTCTGTAACAATACCGTGCGCATCCTTGCCAGGCTGCCAGACAAAATCATGAATAACATTATTTTCAATGCGGTGGCCAACACCGCTGTTAATTTCGATTGCATCACGTTTTCCGTTACGAATTTCGCAGTTGATAATCGTGTTATAATTTCCACGAATATTAATGGCATCTTCCGAAGCACCCCCATGATCGATAAGCAGGCCATTCATCACGACATTATCCCCAAGAACAATTGGATTTCCACTGCTGGAAGTGATAACAGGTCTCTCCCCGGGATAAGCCATGAGGACAATCGGTGCGCCTTCAGTTGTGCCCTGATTTATTTCGAGGGTTTCAAAATACTGTCCGTCACGAATAAGCAGGGTATCTCCCGGTTGCATAGTAAGTATTTTTTGTTGTAGGGATTGCCCGGCGACAACAGTTTTTGAACCTGCGTGCACGGTAGACACAGAGTAAAAGAATATCAGGGATAAAGTTATCCAGAGAGTTTTTAAAGTGCTTGTTTTTAAATTTCGAATCAAAATCATTTTCGTCTCCTAAAAATGCTCGTGCAAAGATGTTTACGAATTTGAATTTGATCAAAGACTGTACCGAAAACACAGGCTGTGCTTATCATTGGCTAATTCGGTACCAAATCCATTTTTCAAAATTGAATTTTAAAAACGAGAATGTAATAATCACAATTCCTGAATTACGATTTGGAAAAACGCTCAAGGGATTTTCCGGGAAATGCATCGGTAAAACAGGAGTTCGATCGAAAAACCAATCAAATTTGAGCTCACTTACAGAAACAAAAGATAGATTGTATAATTCTGGCACAGTGCTTGTTAAAAGCTGCGTGGAATTAATCATCACCAATGTCATCTGCGAGCAGCATCCATGGAGGAATCATGCAGAAATTAGTTTTACTATTCGTTACTCTGTCACTTGTGGGTTGTGCAGGATCACAATCGAGCTCGAATGTGATTAAGGCGGAAGCACCCCCGAAAACTTTTATTCGTGTAACCAATATACTGGACACCAGCATTCATGTGCACTTGAAAGCAGCAAACCAACGCCCTGTCTATTTGGGTCGTATTTTCGCGCATGAATCTAAGAATTTTCCAGTAAATGGCTTAACGGAAACATCGTCTTTTTCTCTCATTGCCAAGCCGATAATCGGTCAGGCGTTTAAAACGACAATGACCGCGCCGAAAGATGCAGGCACCGTACTCGCATGGCGAGTTGGCAAGAAAGAGCGTTTCTACAATACCGCGGAATAATCTAAATCTCCATTTTTTCATAGACAAAACACATTTCAATCCTCCTCAAAAAAAAGGGCTATCTTTGATAGCCCTTTTTTATTTCGATTGAGAAGAACCGACAATAATGTCGTAATTTTATGCCAAACAGGTTTGTCAAATTATGGGAAAATTTAATTAACCATCGCCCAGTTGTTGCATTTTTTGACCCCACTGGATGAACACATCTGCAATGGAATTCTTGTCGAGTTTGCCACTTTCCAATTGATGCATTTGATTTTCAAACTGCTCTTTCAAGCTTTGCACCATCGAACGCAAATCATCATTCTCCTGCTCAACTTCAAGGAGATTGGTTTCGAGCTCTTCTTTCAGCTCATGATCAAGTGCATTAAACCGCTCTTCCAATTCGATAAGTTTTGCTTCGGTATGATTTATTAATTCCTGAACGCCACGTTCCATGTGTGAAATTTTCGCTTCCCAGATTGAAATGATGTCTCCCAGGAGAATATTGCGAATTTGGCCGATACCTTCGCCAGGGACACCATTCAACGTGGCTGTTCCTAATTCCCGGTTATCACCTTCATGATTGTTCATAGTTGCCTCATCAAATTGCATTGTTTTTGGACTCATTATGACCTACCTGTTTATTGGCTAATTTCTTTCAACAAAATAAATTGAATATTTGAATTGGTTAATAACCCGGAATTGCATATTTCAGAAAGGCTTTTTGGATAGAGGCGAACTCTTGCCCCCGAGTTAATTTGGACGTCCAGTTTATCCATAACAGCGATTGGAAAATTTATTTCGGAGGCATATCGCTGTAAGCTGCTTCCCTGCATGCTCACAATTCCAGTATTCTTGAAGAATCATTCAAAATACTTAAATTACCTACATGTGTACCAACAATTGCGAATTCTCGCGTAAAATTCCGCAGAAATAACCAATATTATACTTTCTTATCGGCATTGCTCACAATTTACCGAAGAACCAAATTTTCCTCAAGAATTGGTTGCCTGTCAATTTGTTGTTACATGCAGGACTGCTAAGCATTAATTTAAGATTCATTATCCCTGGGTCTACACATTTCCAACTGTTTGTTAAAATCCATATTGAAAAAGGACTTGACTGTTTCTGCACGAGTCTCTATTGTTAATGGTTTTCAAACACGAAATCGCGAAACATAAAAAACTGTATCGAGTATGTTTGCAAAATAGTGGCAATAATATACAGCAGACTTGTGTTAGCAGTGAAAGTCTCAATTTATTCTCTATTTGATTTAAGGATATACCTATGCGCTATCTACCGTTTTTTTTGGTCTTTTTTATATTGTCCTGCTCTTCGCAGAAAAATCAGCAACAAACCATTCCTGCAGCCCAACTCTTCAGCTTTGAACAAAAACTCAACTTACCTGGAGCACCCGAAACTGTTTTTGATGCCGCAACCGGTGATATCAGCGGTTGGTGGGATCATACGTTCTCCAAGCAGCCAGTAAAATTATTTATTGAGCCAAAACCAGGCGGAGGTTTTTATGAAATATTTGATGAAAGCGGTGACGGTGCTTTGCATGCAACCGTAACTGCTGCACAACGTGGGAAATTGCTGCGCTTTGAAGGAGCTATGGGACTCGCTGGCAAAGCTGTAACAATCGTACATACTTACGAGTTTACGCCTGTTGGACAGGATTCAACGCAACTTCATCTTACAGTAAACGGCTGTGGCGATTTTGCCAATGGCTTACCTGAAATTATAGAACAGGTCTGGCACCATTTTCTTTTTGAACAATTCAAGCCTTGGGTGGAATCAGGCAAACATTTAATGGAAAAATAAGATTTTATTGAAGAGTTTTAATAATGGAAAACAAAACACATGCAATTCTGTGCCCCAATTGCGGTAAACTGGTCAGTCGAAACAGTGAAGAATGCTACAATTGCGGCTATAAAAAACCCGGTCGTGTTTATTCGAATCAACACATGTTTAAATTTTTTTCCGGACAGATCAGCTACGTCCAGGGAATTATAATCGCCTGTGTTGGCTTGTATGTATTTGCCATTCTTCTTATGCCCTCCGCTTTACTCCATCCTGGTGGCGGTGGTTTCCTCAACCTGTTAGCACCCGATTTTGGCGCCCTTCTCAAGCTCGGTATGACCGGTCATTTATCTTACACATCAGGCATGGTCGTAAAGCTGCCTGTCTGGACGAATATTACTGCAATTTACCTCCACGGCAGTTTGCTGCATATCCTTTTTAATATGTTATGGATGCGACAACTTGGACCAGCTGTAGAGCAGCTCTACGGTTCAGCACGTTTTTTTCTCATCTTCACAATTGCGGGTGTTGCTGGATTTCTCCTTTCCGGAATTTTCAGCACTGTACCAACTTTGGGAGCTTCGGGATCTATCTTTGGGTTATTAGGCGCAATTGTATATTACGGACGAGATCGTGGAGGCATGTTCGGGCAGGCGATTTACCGGCAATACCTGCAATGGGCAGTCGTTCTCTTCCTCATCGGTTTTATGATGTCGGGTGTAAACAATTGGGCACACGGAGGTGGATTTATCGGTGGATATGCCAGTGCTTGGTTGCTGGGTTATCAGGAGAAAAAAAGAGAGCGTTTGAGCGATCGATATCTTGCCCTCGGTACATTGATATTAACAATCATGGCCTTTTTAATGACTTTTATCAAAAACTTTGTTTGAGCGGGAAAATATCTTCAACATAAGTACGTAAGATTTCGCCTACACTGCAGGCATGCGCAATACACCCGCGTGGATTGTGTGGTGGTTCTGCACCAAATATTTCTGACAATGTTCCAACGCCCAAAGTGTGCAGGTGTTTTTCAATAAAAACCAGAAGCTTGCGTGCTTCTTCTCTCCCGGCCTCCCCTTTTACGCGAACAAGAGCAGTCAAATACGCTCCCATAAGCCACCCCCAAACGGTACCCTGATGGTAAGAACTTTGCCGGGCTTCAGGGCTTCCCCCATAAAAAGAACGGTAGGCAGGTTCACTTTTTGCCAAACTTCTCAAGCCATAAGGTGTCAGCAATTTCTCACGAACCGTTTGCACGATCTTCTCCGCCTTTTCTCCTTCAAATAACGGAAAAGGAAGGCTTATTGCAAAAATCTGGTTGGGACGAATAGCCTCATCACTGTGATTTCGGTCGATGTAATCGTAGAGGCACTGTCGTTTTTCATTCCAAAATTTATTCTGAAATTGTTGCAGTACATCCTGGGCGCGTTCTGTCAAATAATCACTCGTTGCCTGCTCTCCTGCAAGCTCCTTAAATTTCGCCAAAATTTTTAGCACATTATACCAAAGTGCGTTTATTTCAACTGGTTTCCCGTGCCTTGGCGTAACTCCCCACCCGGCTACTTCTGCATTCATCCATGTAAGTTGTTTCCCCCGTGCGCCAGCGAACAGCATGCCGTCCCGGTCTATTTGAATATTGTGACGCGTCCCCTTTTCATAGGACAAGATAATGTCGTCGAGAGTTGTGAGCAATTCTTTGCGAATAAATTCAAAATCTTTTGTATGCTGCCAATATTTAAAAATGGCCAAAATATACCACAGCGCTGCATCGGCATTGTTGTATGTTTTTTCCATGTCAGGCGTATCAAATCGATCAGGAAGCATTCCCTCATCCACGAGTTGCGCAAATTTGCGAAGGATTTTACGGGCATCTTCAAAACGGCCAGTAGCCAGACAAATTCCCGGCAAAGCAATCATTGCATCACGACTGTCGTCAGCCATCCAGTGATAACCGGCTAAGATGGAACGCAAATAACTGTCGCGTTTTACGATAAACTGATCCGCAGCCAGACACAACTTTCGCGAAAAATCATCCTTACTTTTTAATTCAACAAATAGTTTTTCCCGACGATGCTTTTCCTGCTCCAGAAGTGTTTTTGCATTGTTCCCCTGATGATTTTCCAGAGAAGCGATGATGCCTAATTCCTGGCCAGGTTGCAGCGTCACTTCAAAAGTACCAGGTGAAAATAAATCTTCATGAAATGCAAGACCACGAAATTTTTCCAATGGATACTCAAAGCTATTATACCAGTGGACATCTTTTGTAAAATTAGCCTCCGGTATATGCAAAAAGAAATCAATCATTTGTGGATATAATCGAAGTTGAAACAAACCGTTGGAAAAATGAAAATCATCGAGAAAATCATTTTTTTCCTGCTGCAGGTCATCGGCATTGCGTGCTGCAAAAAGTGGCAGAAAGCGCAATGTCACCGGATGCGGGCTTTCCAATATCTCGTAAATAATGAGAGTTGTATTTTCACCGTAAAGCGCTGCAATCGTTTTTCGGATTTTTGTTGCGCTGCAGAGGTATTCAAATTGCGGGAAAAAGTGTTTGTGGAAGGACTGCAGGTATTGAAAGCCTTTGGGCTGCACCTCGCCAGAAATGATATTGGCGCTCAGCTCATATTCCCTGTTACCCAGAATGACCGTTTCATCCAGTTTGGAGAGAAGAACGTGCCGCACATCCGGCGTTTCCATTGCGGGGACAAACAATCCGTGATATCTGCGGGTATTGGCACCGGAAATAGTTGAACTGGCCCAACCACCAATACCGTTGGTTTCCAGCCATTCTTTCGTTCCGGATTGTGTAAAATTTTGGGTTATGTCAACATCAAATTCAATAGTCAAACCACACTCCTTGTGGAATTATACGCACAACAACGTACATTCCTTTTCTCCAGCCCCTTCCTGCCAGACTTCATTGTTGCAAAATCAGATTATTTCCCGGGTAGATCTTTTCTTGCAATCAAGTGAACATACAATACACAAAAGAGCCTTCAATCGCAGAGATGAAGGCTCATGTATTTTTTCGACAGGTTAAAAGGAAGTGTTTAAAAACACGACTCTCTTAGATTTGACTGAGAAAATGCTGCATGTTTTTTGTTGGATTTTCTCCCAAATCAAACGTGAGAACCAAACGGCCATTCGCGGCCAAAGCCCTGCGATCTCCAAGCGCCTGAGCACCCAGGAGAACAGAGAATGGCATAGACGATTTGTCATCACCGGCTTCATCAGGGATAGGTGCATCCTGCTCGGTTCGACTCGTAAACTGAATAAACAGCCCATGTCCCTCATCACCTTTGTGCAGTTGCCCGGTGGAGTGCAGGTATCTCGGCCCGTAGCCGATGGTAGTTGCGAATTTGTACTTGTCGCGAATTATAACGGTCGTTTCCTCAAGCAACGCATCCATTTCCGCATTTGGTGTCAGGTAGGCTTGCAGGGCGATGTAACTTCTTTTTGCCCCGGTCTGTGCTTGTCCGAAAAATTCACGCAGCAAATCTTTTATCGTTGCTGCGCCGGAATCTGCAAAAACAGCAATATTATCTTCTACAAAAACTGGCGCAGGATCCGGCAGTTCGCCTTTTTCCATAAATTCAGCAACAACACTGCGTGCAAGCACTTTTGCTGCTTCCACGTTCGGTTGATCAAAGGGATTCACCTCAAGGCAACGGCAGGCAATAGCAGTGGCTATTTCCCAACGGAAAAATTCAGCACCAATTTCGTCAATATTCTGTAAATTGAACTGCACAACCGGGTGCCCCGCAGCAGCAAGCGCTTGTATTTCTGTGTCCAAAGATGGATCGTCAACCAAATTCAGATAGACAAAAAGGCGATCATCCGCAAAGACTTCCGGTTTACCGACTGGCTCAGTCGTCACAGGCAAAATGCCGCGATTTTCTTTACCGCTGCTTTCGGCAACCAATTGTTCAATCCAGGCGCCAATTGGTCGCAAGCGTTCGGTTGTTATAAGAGTAACTTTATCCCGGCCGCTCTTCGCCAACTCACCCATTACCACACCCAACCATACACCGGTGTTGCCTTCACGGCTACGACATTGTTCAACCATAACTGCCGTTTTGTGCAGTAATGTTTCAAGATCTACCCCAATCAATGCTGCAGGTACAAGCCCAAAATAAGACAATGCAGAAAATCGGCCACCGATATTGGGATTGTTCAGGAATATTTTTCGAAAGCCGTGCTTTTGTGCCAGGGCCTGCAATCCACTACCAGAATCGGTAATGGCAATGAATTGCTCGCCCGCCTCATCGCCAGCATAGGCTCTAACTTTTTGATAGAAATATTTGAAGAACGACACGGTTTCAACAGTTCCACCCGATTTTGTCGAAACTATAAAAAGCGTTTTTTTCAGATCAATCTCCGCTTCCCGCGCCAAAACTGCACCCGCATCGGTGCTGTCAAGAACTGCTAAATCGAGAAAACCTTCCTTTACACCGAACATAAAACGAAAGACCTCTGGCGCCATACTTGATCCGCCCATTCCAAGCAATAAGGCGTGGGTAAATCCAGCATCACGCACTTCTTCGACAAAGGCATTAATTTCGGGAAGGTTTTTTTGCAATTCGTTCGGACTATCGAGCCAGTCCAGGCGGTTGGTTATTTCGGCAGGATCGGGTTTCCAGACAGTGTGATCTTTTCCCCAAAGACGAGAGAGAATATGGTTTTCTCGAAGCTCCAGAAATGTATTCTCAACAACAACATCGTAGTAACCCAATGAAGCAAAATTAGGGTTTATATCTTTCGAAAAGTGTTTTTTTTTTCATCGATGCTGTTCATCAATTCATCAAATGCGGCTTGAAAAAGAACGATACCATCCTTGAGAAGGTGATCCGTAATATCCTCCAAATTGATCCCAAGTTCGGCCAATTCCTGAAGGTGCTTTTTGGCGAGATCAACATCTTTGGTTACGGTTTCAGAGACGAAACCATGATCCATAAAAGCTTTTAAAGTTGCTGGCGGAACCGTGTTCACTGTGCCATTTCCAATGAGTTCATCAACATACATAACATCGGAATATGCAGGATTTTTAGTGCCGGTACTTCCCCAAAGCAGACGCTGTGGTTTTGCCCCTTTTTGTGCAAGTTTTTCCCAGCGTTCACCTGAAAATACCTGCTGATAAATCTCGTAGGCAACCTTGCAATTGGCAATTGAAATTTTACCCAGTAAGGATTCGTTGTTCTTTTCTTCGAGTTGCAGATCGACCAGATTATCAACACGACTTACAAAGTAGGATGCGACGGAGGCAATGGTGCTGTTTTCCAGACCTTGTGCAGCCCGTTTCTCTAGTCCGGAGATATACGCAAGTGCAACACTGCGATAGGCTTCATTGGAAAAAATCAATGTGGAATTGATATTAATCCCCGCAGCGATTAATTCTGACAAAGCTGCAAAACCTTCCTCTGTTGCTGGCACTTTGATCATCAAATTATCACGATTCACAGCTGCGTGATAGCGCCTGGCATCAGCAATGGTTCCTTCCGTATCATGAGCCAGGTTGGGACTTACTTCAAGACTTACAAAACCGTCTTCGCCACCACTGGATTTGTAAAGCGCAGCTAATTCATCACATGCCTCCAAGATGTCACTGATAACCAAATTATCGTAGATTTCCTGGGTTGATTTTCCCTTTAGTACAAGTTCCTTAATTGCAGGATCGTATGTCTCACTTCCAACAATCGCCTTATTAAAGATAGCCGGATTTGAAGTGATGCCACGCACTCCATCTTTCAGGAGTTTTTTAAGCTCCCCTGATTGAAACATATCACGATGGATATAATCCAACCAGACTGATTGCCCTTGCTTGTACAGTTCCTTTAATTTTGCCATTTTTACTCCTCATTTTATATAAGACCACAGAATGAATATTGTATAAAAAACCAAAAGTCCAGCTCCAACAAAGCGTTGCATGCGACCTGTCGTTTTGAAAAGTGGATACAACATTAAGGTCATGAACAATTGCACACCCAATTCAACATTCACAACTGCATTGATTTCTTTTATAGCTGCAACACCACCCAAAACAATCAATGTATTGATGATATTGCTTCCAATAACGTTACCGACACCAATTTCAAATTGTCCTTTGGAAATACTTGCCACCGAGGCTGCGAGCTCTGGCAAAGAAGTCCCGATGGCAATAATCGTCATTCCAATAACAGCATCACTAACACCCAGCCATTCCATGATCGGTACTGAATGATCGACGATAAGCCAATTTGAACTGGCGATGAGAATTGCCAATCCACCGACAACCTCGATGATGCTTTTCGTCCACGTGGGATCGCTCTTGTCGACATTATTTCCATTTCGCTTTTTATCATTATTAGCACGATGCAAGACATTCCAGAAAAATAACACCCCTGCTGCAAGCAACAACCATCCTTCCCAGTGGGACACCACACCATTGCCTGCAATCGCGATTAAGAGTAACGTCACAAGACCGAGTATTACGAGATCCCCCTTTAATATTTGCCGATCGACAGCAAGCGGTGCCATAGTCGCGGAGACGCCAAGTATTAATCCAATATTGGCAATATTACTACCGATGACGTTGCCAATGGACATGCCATCGAGGTTTTCCGCCACAGCTGCAACAACACTCACAACGAATTCTGGTGTCGAGGTACCGAGAGCAACAACGGTGAGTCCGATAAGCAAAGGACGGACACCTAAATTTGCGGCAATTTTAGAAGATCCGTCGACTAACCAATTCGCCCCCAGGTTAAGCAATACGATACCGAGTACAACCAGTGCAAAATCAAAGATAATATTCATTTAATTTCTCAAAGCTATCGGTGTGTGCATGATTTAATAGGTATCGTTCAAACAAAATATCCGGTTTTCAATGAACCGGATTTCTCAATGAGGTTATCGGAAAAATAAAGGCAGTTGTGATTTTAGTTAACGAAAAAGAACAGACTCATTCGTATGGAAGCATCAAATTCTGTCTTGAAGTCGGAAATTTATTTTGTTAAAAAGATACAGCATAAAAAAATATGCAAATTCAGAACGTTTCAAATGTATTATTTAGAATTACAAATTCAATTAAAATCAACTTTTTGTGGAATTATTAAAGTGAATTTTAATAATATTTTTAGAGATAAAAAACTTAGTTAAAATTGCAAAAAAACAATTCAGTCTAACCTGTTTTATTAATGCTATGCCCAAAATAAACAATGAGCAGGAGATATCTATTGGCCAATCCTCAAGTTCATGAAAAAAGTCAAAAATAAAAATGCGTCTCTATTCCAAACTCCTTCTACTAGAATCAAAATTCATAAAACCATTCATGCTTCGCGATTAAAAACTTTTCGAGAATTAAAAAGAACTAACCACAAAAGAATGATCGAAGCCATTGCAAACAAACCTGAAATACCATATAAAATATTCCCAAAACGAGTAAAAACATTCGATGCCAATTTAGGTATTATTCGAGCAAATGCAGCAAAATTAATAAGAAAAAAAGACCAGGTGACCAGGTTCGGTCTAAAAACAGTTTTTACTCCCATGAACGCTGGCACCATTCGCGGTGCCATCCCTAAAATTAAATTGGTAATAAATCCAAGTAAATAAATATGCCGGATCGCCTCATCAATAATATACCGATATCCCTGCCACAAGAACGAAACTTCATTAATAATTTGAAGGATTGTACCGAGCACGAGCCAGGTAAATGCTGCATAGATGAGCAACTCGAATTTACCAAACTCGCCGTAGTCGGGCATACCTGGCCGCGTTGAACGCCTGTTGTCGCCAGGAACTTCAACTTCATACTTTTGTACCCAGTTCATTTGTAAGCGAGTTAAAACATCCAATTTCCAGATTAACCAAAGGACCGCCAAAGAGCGCAGAATAATACCAACAGCGGATATATTTGCTGACTTTGCAGAAGCGATTGTGTGCATGAATGGCAATTGTGGAATCAAAGCGAGTAAACTTGTAACGAGGAAAAATACCGCCAGCTTCCGAACCGACCAGTCTGTAGCCGGCAATCGCAGGTAGAGTGGAAATGTACGAATCGCGAAAGAAAAACTGATTGGAAAAAGCACAAAGCCGATGAAAAATTCAACTGCAAATCGATCCCACACAACATCACTCAGGAACTTACCTTCGGAAGCCATAGAAAAGGTAAGTACCGTATTCACGATGGCGTATCCCATCCATCCCGCTAAAACCATCATAAAAAAGGGAGCAACAGGCGGAAGTGCAGGGCGCTTTATTTTCTTCTTTGCTTCCCCCATAACATGAAAAATTGACTTGATGTAAAAATAGATAGCTGTAAGAAATAGTATTGCAGATAAGAAAACAAGCCAGCTTGCGATTTTGAAAAAGGATTCTGGCACGGCTGGAAGTAGAATTTGGCTAAAAAAACGCAGGAATAAACTAGCTGAAAAAAATAAAAAAACAATAAACGGGACATTAGGATTTTTCAAGGGAATGCCAGCAAATCGTGGAATGAAATGTAAGCTAATTGGAATGATAAAACAGCCGGTCCAGGCGACGAGCTGTAAATGTCCATGCAATTGATAAGCGATCGCATAATAATTCGCAAAAGGAAGTTCGAAAACAGGAATCGCAGCGGCAAGAGATCCAAGTGTCAGGCCTCCTGATATTGTAAAAAACAAACCGATCCACACAAATCGAATCTCAAAGGGTGCATGTCCAATGCCCGGTTTAGACGCTGAAATTATTTTCTCGATTGGATTTCTGGACGGATTGTTCATGGGAGAAATCATCCTGATTTAACTGTTTCATAGTAAACCTGCTCGGCTTCATTGTCTATATTGCTGTTCAACATTATAACATTCGGAATTGGGACTTGCATTTCGATCCCTGGCGAAGCCGGGTTTGTGCAAAATAATTGTGTATGAGATTTATGGAGTGCCGCTTATTCATGCTCCATAAGGGCGCTATCAAACCGCTGTCTTCACGGCACTCCGCCATTAATCGATGGACGTACTGATCGGGGCGCAATCGCATAATGAATTCACTGAGCAATTCTGCATAAGCGTCGAGTTCAAGCGTCGGCACATCCCCTTTGCGATATTGATAAGCCATGACGGTTTTTTCAATCACCATCAATTGATGAATCTTTATTCCATGAACAGGTAATTCAGCTATTTTATCCGCAGTCGCCATCATATCATCTTTCGATTCACCTGGCAACCCGAGAACCACATGCACAACATTTTCGATTCCCATGGGATACAAACGCGATAATACAGAATAGCATTCATCCGCTGTGTGCTGCCTGTTAATATGTTCCAATGTGTGGTTGTGAATGGTTTGCATACCCAATTCGACACTTAAAAAAGTGCGTGATGCCAAATCCTGCATGTAATGGAACGTCTCTTCCTCGAAACAATCAGGACGTGTACCAAGCGCAAGACCGACAACATCCGACCTTTGAAGGACCGGTTCGTAGAGTTCTTTTAAACGTTGAACCGGTGCGTAAGTATTTGAGAATGGCTGAAAATAAGCAATGAATTTTTTAAAACGATAATGTGCCCGCGCAATGCCACGCTCAAGCTGTTGCAATACGTCATCGGTACTTAGTGCAACAGGACTAAATGCTTCATTATCACAGTAAGTGCAGCCACCAAATCCTTTGCTCCCATCAATATTCGGACAAGAAAAGCCCCCGTTGAGAGGGATTTTTAAAACCGGTTCGCCAAATTTTTCAACGAGAAAGTACTTATAAGCGTTGTAATAACGCATTTTTATAGCCAACTCGAATAAGGTTAAATTGAATTTGAGTATTAAAAAACAGATAAAACTGGAGAAATCAAAACGCAACAGATACAAGATTCCTGTTTTTTTTGCAAGATTTTTCTCCAAATTCGAACTTTTTCTTTTCAAACTACAAAAAATTTAATTAATGTTATAAACAATTTAGCTCAAAGTAATACGAACTGCTTCTAAATACAGCTTTGTAGAAGCTCATTTTTTCATAGAAGATCTAAAATACATGATAAAGGATAAGCTGTGATACTTTCAAAAGCTAGTGAATATGCAATTCGAGCCGTAATATACATCGCTCTCGTAGGTCGAAAAGGTTATACACCAATCAGGGAAATTTCAAATGCGCTAGACATATCTTTTCATTTTCTTACAAAAATCTTTCAAGTTTTAACTGAAAAAGAATACCTCATTTCCTACCGTGGTCCCAGGGGAGGAATCCTGTTAGCCAAATCCGCAAGCATCATTTCACTCTATGATATAGTCGTAGCTATCGATGGAGTGGAATTATTCCAGCAATGTGCCATTGGATTAACTGGCTGTGGTGAGAATAAACCCTGCCCCATTCATGAACGCTGGGGTCCAATTCGTGATGATATAAAAAACAAGCTTATGAGTGCAACGATTACTGAACTGGTTGAGAAAATGAAAAAGGATGAATTAAGGCTGGCCGACGACAATGCCCACGTTAACAATTGGTTTCAAGCACTCAAAGTATTAAAATCGAATTAGCCTTCTTATTCAGACAAAGCTGTAAATGAACGATTGGCAGGGGATGTCCCCTGCCAATCCTGGTGTTTATAAATAAAAAGTTTAGTTCAAAAAAACTAATTCTCTTGTACAAACATTCGTGTAAAAGAAAAACCCCAACGTTAATCCAATGCCTTTCTGGCATATGCAAATTTTTGTCGAAGCCATTCATTTTTTTGAATAGTCATTCGTAAAACCTTTGACAAATTGACTCCACAAAAGATGCCATGGAGGAACTAAATATTCAAATCCTTCCACTGGCTCCCTCCAAAACATACTTTACACACCTATTGCAAAATAACACAGTCTGTTTTTAATCTTTGAATAGAATTTATCAACGTAAGCGAGACTTTCATAAACAGAATGAAAGTTTAAAATAATAAAATTGCGCATTTCCTATTACATCACACAAGCGAGTGCCCTAATCATATCCGACGAAATAAAAATGGAACTGTTCTTGCACAACGCCTGCATCATCATGAATCCATTCAAAGTGAGGAATGCAATGCGGCATGAAAACAAGATAAAGCAGAAGCAATTTTGGATTACTTTTTTAGTGACACTCACCTTCTGTTTTCTTTTCAAGGACACCATCCAACTCCAGGGTGAAGGCCATCTTCAATTTTCTTTGCTGGATGCAGAAAGCAACGAAAACATACCGTTTGTATACAGCTCCTGCCGCCACTCCCCAATTCAATTTCACTTTAGGTGTGAAAAAAATGCACAGGGTGCGAAATATATGCATTACACACTTGCTCCCAATATTCTGAAAATTTTTGACAACAATACGATTATCGAAAAATTTACCATCCTGACATCACAAGGGAACACGGTTGAGTTCAAGGTCAATAATATATCGTTTGCCCAATCACAGATAACGGATAATGATACTTATATCAGTAGAGCGATACCTTTAAACATTGCTGACGGTGAATTCGCTATAAGCTTACAGCTCTTTGATAGTAAAACAGACAAATTTATCGGACATACATGCAACTTCACGATTAACTCGCATGGCGAGATTACATTTAATACTAAGTCGATTCCGGCCCAAAAGCATAACTATTTTTCAGTGTAAATATTTAATATTTCTTGTTTTTTTCCTTTTTTTATTTATCATTTGCACCGACCGCATTTTCCTAATAACAGAATCTGGATACTAGATGTCAAATCAACGCCTTCTCTCGTTGGATGCATTACGAGGCTTAACGATCGCTCTAATGATCGTGGTAAATAATCCTGGCAGTTGGTCCTTTGTTTATGCTCCATTGCGACATGCAGAATGGCATGGTTGTACGCCAACCGATCTTGTTTTCCCCTTTTTCCTATTTATTGTGGGGTCGGCAATGGCATTTTCATTCAGCAAATTCGATTCAGAAACAAGTTCGAAAACTTCGTTATTAAAAAAGGTCATTTCACGCAGCATTAAGCTTATTCTTCTGGGTTGGATACTCTCTCTTTTTCCAGAATTCAAGTTCAATTCGATGCGCTTTTTCGGTGTTCTGCCTCGCATCGGCATATGCTATTTTTTCGCTTCGCTCATTGTAATCTATCATAATCGCACTGGGCAAGTTGTGTGGACTTTAATTCTTCTTGCCGGCTATTGGATTTTAATGACTACAGTTCCCTTTCCCGGTAGAGGCGCAGACTCCTGGGTATTCGGTACTAATTTAGCCCAATTTTTTGACAAGCTCATACTTGGCAGCCACATGTGGAAATCAGATTTGGAACCTGAGGGGATAATTAGCACATTGCCTGCAATCGCGCAAGTTCTGCTCGGTTTTTTCACGGGAAAAATGTTGCAAACCACAAAGGCTCATCAGGAAAAAGTTAACATCCTGTTTATTTATGGTGCCTTTGCAATTTTCCTGGCACTTATTTTAGAACCTGTTATGCCGATAAACAAGCAATTATGGACATCCAGTTATGTATTTTACACTGCAGGAATCGGCCTGATGGTTTTAGCAATCTGCTACTGGTTTGTAGAAATAAAAGGCCTGCAAAAAATGATGCAGCCCTTCATCGAATTTGGTAGTAATGCAATAATTGTATTTTTTGGATCAGGAATCGTAGCTAAAATTCTTTGGAAGGTAAAACTTGGGCACGGGGATGAAGCAATCTCATTAAAACAATGGTTCTACCAGGAAATTTTACACCCTGTGTTAGGGGATTATAATGCATCCCTTGCATTTGCCATTTTATTCGTTACCTTATGGTTTCTTGTAGCGCATTGGCTGTATAAAAAAAATATTTTTATCAAAGTTTAAGGAATGAAGTTTTCATTTTTTTTGTATTATTAATCAGCAATTTGGATTCACAATATTTAATATGGGATAAACATAACATAACCTCTATAGCACTCTTCTTGCTTCAATGAACTCCGGAGCTACTGCCACAAGTACTGAAATTGCGTCGATATAATAAAATGAAATACAAGTCCTTCATTTATTAATAAATTGCGAATGTAGTTCCGATTAAAAGAGATTATAATGACTAATAGTTTCATTACTTTACTCATTTTTTGAATACAGGGTTCAAACTCTCTTTCAGTTCCAAAAAAAATAAGCATACTATAGAGATTTTGTTTATTTGTCTGAAATCTGTTCACTCTCAAAAACGATTAATTTTATGGATGATGTTAAAAACGGAATTTTAGAGCTTTCAACCAAGGGATATGGTTTCCTAAGACAGGCTGATAAAAATTTCCTACCACAAATCGATGATGTATTTGTTGCACCTCCTCTTGTCCAAAAATTCAGATTAAAAGACGGAATGGAACTTGAAGTAAAAGTGGTTCCGGACAGGAAAGATCCAAGAAAAAGTCGTGCAATTTTCATCGATTCAATTCAGGGTTTACCCCCAACTGAATGGCCACAAAACAGCAATTTTGAATCGTTACCAGTTATCATGCCGGAAAAACCGATGTGGCTGGAAACGAATCCTACGAACCACACTCAAAGAATAATTGATTTATTTGCGCCTATAGGTGAAGGCCAACGCTGCCTCATCGTTTCACCGCCACGTTCCGGTAAAACGACCGTTTTATTTGATATTGCTGAGGCACTTTCGACAAAACATCCTGATAAAATTATCATTGCGCTTTTGCTCGATGAACGTCCGGAAGAGGTTACCGAATTCAAGCGAAATGTTAAAGGGACAATACTCGCGAGTAGCTTTGACAGGGATGTTGAGAACCATTTGCGTCTCACAAAATTAACCCTTGAATACATGAAATGCAGTGTAGAAGCTGGCCGGGATGTCGTCCTATTGGTCGACTCTCTAACCCGAGCCGGTCGGGCTTTCAACGTCGGCCAGGAAAGCAGCGGTCGCTTAATGACAGGTGGCCTCGATGCTCGTGCACTGGAAGTTCCCAAAAAACTCTTTGGCGCTGCCCGGAAAATTGAGAACGGCGGTTCCTTGACAATTATTGCAACTGTTCTCGTCGACACGGGTTCGCGCATGGATGATTTTATTTTTCAGGAATTTAAGGGAACGGGAAATATGGAGCTTGTGCTCGACCGTTCACTGGCTGACGAACGCATTTTTCCCGCCATTGACATCAAAGAAAGCGGTACACGTAAAGAAGAAAAACTATTTGGTGACAACACTTTGACTGCTCAGGCATTACGTCGATCACTCCACTCTATGACTCCTAAAGAAGCCACAAAGCACGCCATCGAACTTTTGAAGAAATTCAAAACCAACCAGGAAATACTCGACCAATTTAAATAAAGCAAAGGCTGTATTACTTCGCGAAGGAAGGAGTACAGCCAAAAGCAAGCCTGCCATTCCCATCTAAGTATAAAACTTTTTGGGGTTCCATTACAAAACCACATAATACACAAGATTGCAATGACATTTCCCTTGCACTAATTCTGTATTTACATTTTATTAATTCGAAACTTAATCGTCAATTCAGGCAATTCTATAGGAGTGAACAATGCGTACGATTCATAACAAAAACCGGAAAAAAAAATCCGTAATATTCGTAGGTTTACTATTCTTGTTATTCCTCATTTCAGCATGTGCGGTTGACTACGTCACAGGGAAACACACTTTCAATCTGGTTTCCGAACAGCAAGAGATTCAGATTGGCCGGGAAGCAGATCCCTCCATCATCAGTCAATACGGCCTGTATGATGATCCAAAATTAACAGAATACGTCGACGGAATTGGCCAGAAAATAGCTGTCGTTTCTCAAAGACCAAATCTGAAATATACGTTCCGTGTTGTTGATAGCCCCATCGTTAATGCTTTTGCGCTACCCGGAGGCTGGGTTTATTTTACACGCGGGATTCTCGCCCACTTCAACTCGGAAGCTGAGCTTGCTGGTGTCATGGGACACGAGATTGGGCATGTCGTTGCGCGTCATGGTGCGGAGCAAATGTCAAAAGCACAGTTAGCGGGCATCGGTCTCCTCGGCATGTCGGCTGTTTCACCAGAACTCGCAAAGTTTAGTGATCTGGCACAGATGGGGGTAGGTTTACTGTTCCTAAAATTTGGTCGAAACCAGGAATCGGAGTCAGATCGACTTGGCGTTGAATACAGTACAAAACTCGGTTATGATGCAAATAGCATGGCCAAATTTTTCCAAACAATTGGACGTTTGAGCGAGGCATCGGGTGGCGGTTTGCCGGATTTTCTCTCCACGCACCCAAATCCCGCTGACCGCGAGAAAACGGTCAGTCGATTAGCAGGTGATTGGCAGAAAAAAATCGATTATAAACCGTTAAATATTTCTCCAAGAGATTATCTCAAACGCATCGACGGTATTGTTTATGGAAATGATCCACGCCAGGGCTTTGTGGAAAACAATATCTTTTATCACCCCACAATGCGTTTTCAATTTCCGGTTCCGGCAAATTGGAAACTGGCCAATTTACCGACAGTTGTTCAAATGGTATCTACGGACGAAAAAGCCTATATTCAGTTTGCCCTTGCTTCAACCAACAGCCCCGATAGTGCAGCCAATAAATTAGTACAGGATAATCAGTTAACTGTACTGAAACGGCAAAACACAAAACTGAATGGATTCCCGGCACTCTTTCTGGATGCAAAACTGGAAAATGAAACACAGTCTA
This sequence comes from Deferribacteres bacterium, assembly GCA_020633655.1. Lineage (GTDB taxonomy): Bacteria > Zhuqueibacterota > Zhuqueibacteria > Zhuqueibacterales > Geothermadaptataceae > Bioreactorimicrobium. The sequence goes on along the minus strand of JACKDF010000005.1, from coordinate 16,302 downwards.
TTCGAGTAATCACCTACTTCATTGAAAAAGATAAAAGCCTGTTTTCGTTCCAGGGTTTGACAGCATCCGCTGATTATGAGCAAAACAAAAACGAAATTTTAAACACACTAAACGGGTTCCGGCAGTTAACCGATAAAAATGCGCTTAACAAAAAACCGCTGCGTGTGCGCATTCGAACTGTTTCTAATCCCGGAAACTTCAAGTCGATTATGCAGCAATTTGGCATGAAGGATGAAATGATCCCTGAGTTAGCGATCCTGAATGGTGTTGAGGAAACAACAAATTATCAAAAAGGTGATTTGATAAAAATAATCCAGGAATAAGTGCTTCATGGTTTACTTTGTGGATAATCCTGCATCTTTGCCTGACCTGCGACAATTCACGCCTGCCGGGCAACGCCACAGGTTGCTCAAGAACTATGCAGAAGAAAATCCGCAGATCACCCAATGGCAAAACATCGGTTTTAGTGAAGAAGGGCGTCCAATCGATGCCCTCATCCTCGGTGATGGCCCCTGCCGAATCAGTATTCTGTCGGGATCGCATTCTGATGAACCCGTAGGTACGGAGACGATTTTGCAATTGGTTCGTCTGCTTGTTGAAAATCATAAAATACACCCGGATTTTTTGCATAAATTTTCGTTTTATCTCATTCCACACATCAATCCCGATGGTGAATATCGCAACAAGAACTGGATTGAAAAATGGCCGGATGTAAACGCCTACTTCACCTCAGCCTTTCGCGAAATACCTGGTCGCGATGTGGAATTTGGCTATCCGGAATTGCGGATTGAGAACAAAACTGTGGCAAAATTTTTAAAATCCCACTCCACTTTTTCGCTGCACTGCAGTTTGCATGGAATGGGATTCTCCGAAGGCCTCATGCTGTTAATTGAACGCTCCTGGCTGAACCGGACACAACAATTACAACAGGAATTCGCTTCTCTTGCCAAACAACAAAACCTTCCGTTACATGATCACAACCGCATGGGAGAAAAAGGATTTACCTACATCGGGCCGGGTTTTACCACAACCTCGGAGAGCAAAGCAATGCAGCATTTTTTCGAGAAAAAAGGGGATTCCGAAACCGCCGCAAAATTCAAATTGAACTCGATGGAGTATGTGTGCACTCTCGGAGGCGATCCTTTATGCCTTGTAACCGAATTACCGCTTTTTATGCTCCATGTCCGTTTGCCAGAACACCGTTCCGGTTATCCCGTTGCTTATTTAAAATTTCTTGAACGCAAACCGGAGATTATCCGCAAGCTTTCGAAGGGCGTATCAATAGAAAAAGAACTAGTTGAATTTGATATTCGTCCACTCCCGTTGCAGACGGCTGTTTATATACAGCTAAACACCATAGCATATGCTTTGGAATTATTAAATTGAAAAGGAAAAAGATGGCATGGTTTCAGAAGGAAATTACTTTGCAGGCACGTCCCCGCGGATTTCATCTCATTACGCGGGAAATTGAAGAGCATCTCCCGGAATTAAAAAACTTCCACATTGGAAATGCGCATATTTTCATCCTGCATACCTCCGCATCATTGACGCTTAATGAAAATGCTGATCCTGATGTGCGATCTGATATGGAAGCACACTTTAACAAATTTGTCCCCGAAAGAGCCGCTTATTATCGGCACACATTTGAAGGCGCTGATGACATGCCTGCGCATATCAAAGCCTCCATACTTGGCAGCAGCGTACTTTTACCAATAAAAAACGGTCACTTTTATACAGGAACATGGCAGGGGGTCTATCTTGGTGAGCACCGGAATCATGGTGGCAGACGCAGGATCGTTGTTACTTTGCATGGGGAGGCGGATTAGTCAGGAATTGTGGATTGAAGAAATCAGCGGATTATTTTAAAGAATCAAATAGTATTCTGCGGTTTGTATTCCATGTAATCTCGTGGATTGGGCAGCACAACAAAACCAAATTTTTCATAAAAAGTTGTGGCTGTATGCGTTGCCAGCATCCACTTTCGAATACCTTGTAATGAGGGATCTTTTAAAATTGTTCGCATAAGAAATTGCCCCAATCCCCTCCCCTGATAGCTTTCAAGCACAAAAACGTCAGCAATATAGCCAAGGTTCACACCATCCGTTATGACTCGCGCAAAACCAATCTGTTCCTTGAAGTGATACAAGCCGTAACATACTGCACCATTAATCGATTTTTCCACTGTTTCCCGCCCAATACCCTCACTCCAATAACTCGTTCGCAAGAAATCATGAATGACATCGACATTTAATTTTTCTTTGTTGCTGCTTATCAGGAAATCGCCATCGATCACTTCGTAGATAGTAATTTGCATTGCTGTCCTCGGTTGTCCATTTGAGACCTGAACGAATTTTCGACTTGTAAATAATGCAAACAATATAATTAGTTTTTTGTGCGCGCGCAACAGATCAAAGCTTCTTCATACAAAATTAATATTTGCACTCTGTCAGTTGAAAACAGGCACGATTTGTACAAAGAAGGTCAATGTCATTACAAAAATTACGAATTCATTTTTACAGCATTGCAAAATTCCTTGCATAATTTTAAAAGATACTTTAAGATGGGTAATAATCCCAACCCCATTAGATATAACCAATTGCGGGGTTTACGTTATTTTAAATTTACCTCATGCAAATGTAATAAACAGTTTTTCAGTTCACCAATTGAAATTGAATATCTCTCCATCAATATTTGGAATACAACGAAATACATCCAAAAAACTTTTTAAGCGATTCACTAATATCAAGAAAACCACAAAATGGAAGTCCATGATCAGGTCTTTTTTAGAAATAATTTAAATTTAGATGTTTCAACCAAATTAATTTCACTACTACCGAACCATCCATCCGTAGTATTTATTCATGGAATGTGGGGGGGGCAATGGATTTGGCAAAATTATATGGAATATTTTTTCAATGCCGGCTACAATATATATTCAATAAATTTAAGTGGATTTAAAAAACGAAGCGCTCCGTCAACAATTGGTAAGATTTCTTTTAAAGATTATCTTTCCGAAGTAGAAATTCTATTAAATAACGTCTCAAATCCCATACTCATCGGCCATAGTTCTGGAGCATTACTCGCATGCAAAGTTGCAGAATTTATAAAAATCCAGGCATTGATTTTATTATCTCCAGCGCCGCCGAAAGGTATATTGGGCCCCTATTCGCCCCGGCTTTTGCTAACGGTAATAAAAAATTTCTTTAATGCCTTCATGTCACTATCTTTTATGCCTTCCAAAAAGGACATGATTTTGCTCGGTTTGCACCAATTTGAGAGAAGCGAACAACAGAAATTACTCGTAAAATTTAGTCCTGAGTCTGGAAAATTCGCAAAGCAAATTGGCTTATTTGGCATACCTATTCTTCCTTCAAAAATAGACTGTCCAACTGTTGTTGTCTCAGGTGGAAAAGATCAGACTATTCACCCGGGAATGGCAAAAAAAGTTGCCCGCAAATTGAATTCTACCTATAAACAATTTGAAAACTTTGGACATTTAATCACTTTAGAAGATGGCTGGGAGGAAACAGCGGATTTTATTTTGAATTGGATACGAAAGCAAAAATCAGAGGAGAAAAAAAATGCAAAATCAGAATAATGACGCAATAGATACCATTAAAAAAAGTCATCTTTATACAAAATATAAAATTGCCGGTCGACTTGGTGTTTGGTTTACAATTTTAACGGGAGCATTCTACAGTATTTTACAATGGAAACTATATCATACAATCGATGATAAAATTTTTACTGGTATTCTGATGGCAAATGCCTTTGCTCTTTATCGAATTATTTTATCCCATTTTATCCATATGACAAAAAGCAGTGAAGAACTCACAGCCAGTATTAGCAAACAAATTCCAGATTTTAAATTAGTACATGCATTGGATGATATCTATCAATTCAACGAGAGTTTATTTTCTGGAATCGTATTTGGCTCAATCTTTTTTTTCTCAAAACTTTTTATTTTAAAACCATTATACAATAGTTTTGCAGTGGAATTACTTCTGGCAACATTCCTGTTCTGTACAAATTTCTTGACGGGTATGGCACTTTATATAATGGTAAAATATTTCAAAAAAACTCGATGGCTCGGACAGTTTATAAACATAAAATTATGGGACAGATCATGCCCAATTTCAAAATACCTGCTAAAAACGAATCGAGCGATTATAAGACAAGTTGCCTTCATTTGTTTCATGGCTTTGTTAAGTATCCTTTTTTCGAAATTTAAAGCCGAAAACGATGATTTCTCATTGATTGTTTTTTCTGTTTGGACAATCATAGTCTTAATATTGGCATATGTAGTACCTATTTATCCAATATCACGGAAAGTTTCGATGCTAAAGAATGACGCTTTGGAAGAAATTTCATTGCGAATTGAAAATGAATACAATGCTATTACGAATAGGATTGCAAAAGGGAAAAATGAGGCTGATCTTACAAACTTCAATACACTCAATCAACTTTACAATGAAATAAATAAAATACGAGTATTTCCTCCCGTAGGAGCAAAATCAGTAGAAACGGCAATTATAGTTACCTTACTGACAATGCTCCCTCCTTTCATAGATTTCATTATAAAATCAAAGGTGTTAAATTTCATTTTGGAAGTATTCAAATAAATGAATCAAATTGAACCTAGAATAAATCATTCACATAAGAATGGCTTTCCCAATAATCCAATAACTTGATTTTAAAAAAGCTTCAGGATCCCATAATATTCAACCATCCTGTTTGGAAGCACTGGTTAATAATCACTTTTAATTTTTTAATTATTTCAGCCCAAGAATTTTCAGCATAATTTCTTTAAATAAATTCTGATAATAGAAATATTTGTCAGTCGCCGTCCAATACGCAGCAGCGCCTTGGGTTAGACCGTTCAAAATACCGTTGTACAAGCTGAGAACCCCTTCATTTCCGGGGAAATAAGTCATGCCCATGCCCACAAACCGCGCCTGGTGGGCATCACTACCGCCGGTAATGGCAATTCTTTTTCGAATCGTCCGGCTGGCCTTGATTGCTTTTAAATTGTAGCGAATGCCCGATCCCGGAACAGAATTATAACATTCCATCGCATCAAAGGGAACGCTATGAATGAGTTCACGTACACCCCAGCGTTCCTGAAAAATGAACTCCAAAAATCGTGGCGTAAATGGATGATGTGCAACGGCAACCCCGCCTAATTCATGAATGGCTTTTACGGTTTCTTGCGCACTCATTCCAGCGGGAATTTTTTGCGTTAAAAACAATCCTCCGATATGCCCATGTTTGCTCGAGATTTCAATGCCGGGAATAATGGCGAGTGGCAGACGGCGTTCATGCACAATTCGCCTTGCTAACAACGCTCCACCTATCTCGTCATGATCTGTGATCGCAATCGCATCGAGGCCTTTATCAACCGCAGACAATAAAACTTTTTCGAGATCATCACCATCCGACCAGGTTGTGTGCACATGCAGGTCGGCAGTATTTTGCAGGATGATATCCTCCTTGCCGCCGAACCCGGCCAGTTTCATATTTGGCAGAAATTCTTTTTCATATTTTGATGGATTCCATTTTTTTCGTTTTGCAACCTGTTCAAAATCTTCCAGATAGTCGTCGTTCCTGCGAATATTTATTCTATTTTCTACTTTCACTTCATGAGCTTTGGTTTCAATCTGTTCAGCATTTCTCGTTTGATTACTGTCCATGTCATTCCTGTTGGTTTAATTAAAAATATGTCCTCGTTTGCGCGATTCTTTCACAGAAAAAAGGCTTAAAGCAGATGCAACCTGTTTCTGTTCCAATTCAGAACGCTATCCTGTTTAAGTACAATGCAATCCACCAATTTGCAATTAAATGTTATAATTTTTCAAACTCAATCATTCTATAAATCGTTAATTTAGCCGATAGTTGTAAAATAGTCAGGCACCACCCTGACAAAAATTATTCCAATGCATGTTAAATCGTGTTCAAGAATAGATTCAGGTAGCGATAACAACTAAAATCCTTATCTGTTTGAAACTGGAATTTTTACCGTATCCCACAAACAAGCGGATAAAATCGAGCTCGCAATTCGACGATTATTGCGCGCAATTCCGCTTATAGACAATACGGTCTGTAAACTATTCATTACCAGTTTAATAAGAAGGATTTGTCACAAGTTAATCGGCACTATTGCTTGACTAAATAAGCCGTATTTTTTACCTTCTGGCCGTTTTTTTTGACGGTACAAACGGAAAATTTTCTTTAAAAAATAAATATTTACTGTTCGAACTAATAAAAAATTAGTCGATAAGGAACAGGATTGACCTTATTTAGAGGAGTTACACATGAAAATTGCAGTCGTAGGAACAGGCTACGTCGGACTTGTTGCAGGAACATGTTTCGCCGATTCGGGCAATGATGTCGTTTGTGTTGATATCGATCCCGGAAAGATAGATAAACTGCACAAGGGACAAATCCCAATCTACGAGCCAGGTCTGGAAGACCTCGTTCTTCGCAATGTAAAGGAAGAGCGCCTGACATTCACGACCGATATAAAAACTGCCGTACAGAATTCGGAGATAATTTTTATCGCTGTTGGGACGCCGCCGGACGAGGATGGCTCCGCCGATTTAAAACACGTTCTTGCCGTCGCAAAAGATATTGGGAAAAACATGAATGGTTTTAAAGTCGTCGTCAATAAAAGCACAGTTCCCGTTGGAACAGCTGATAAAGTCACCGCTGAAATCAAAAAGCATACAAACCTTGAATTCAGCGTTGTGTCAAACCCGGAATTTCTAAAAGAAGGTGCTGCTATTGACGACTTTATGCGTCCGGACCGTGTCGTTATCGGTACATCAAATCCCAAAGCCGCCGAAATGATGAAACGCCTGTATGCACCCTTCGTGCGTTCAGGAAATCCGATCCATGTTATGGATGAACGGAGTGCGGAGCTGACCAAATATGCGGCGAACTCCATGCTGGCTACGAAAATTTCATTCATTAACGAAATTGCCAATATTTGTGACAGAGTTGGTGCGAATATCGAATTCGTTCGTCAGGGCATCGCCAGCGACAGACGAATCGGCCATCACTTCATTTATCCGGGAACCGGATACGGTGGCTCCTGCTTTCCGAAGGATGTGCAGGCATTAATTCGGACGGCAAAGGAGTATGGCGTAGAAACCAAAATCATCCAGTCGGTTGAAGATGTAAACTACAAGCAAAAAACCATTCTTTTTGATGGATTGAAAAACTATTTCAAAGGTGATTTAGCAGGTAAAACCATAGCGGTTTGGGGATTGGCGTTTAAACCTCGCACAGATGACATGCGGGAAGCACCGGCAATCAGCATGATCGATGCGTTAACAGCTGAAGGTGCGAAAGTCCAGGCGCATGATCCGGAAGCTATGCATGAAGCCAAACGGATTTTCGGCGACCGTACTGAAAAAGACATTGTGTTATTTGATAAACGCTACGATGCACTGGAAAACGCAGATGCCTTGCTGATCATGACGGAATGGAATGCGTTCCGTGAACCGGATTTCCATCTCATTAAAGAACTCCTGCACTATCCCGCCATTTTTGATGGCAGGAACTTGTATGATCCCGTAAGGATGGAAGAATTAAAAATTGATTATTTTTCCATAGGCCGGCCAAGGAAAAAATAGGAATTATCCTGTTTTATTCACAAATCGTTGGTGCGGGATTGCGCATAAAATATCATCTTCACGATCTCAGCATTCCTGCATATTGATTTTAATAAAAAAAGCCATGAGTGCATTCATGGCTTTTTTTATATCAGATTCGTTTGCAATGGTTAGCGAATTCCCGATTCCTCAGTATCCTTCCATTGACCTTTCGCAATCAATTCTTCCCCGCGGAGGCGAATTGGTCGTAAAAATTCCATCATTACAGCTATTTCAGGAATGTTTGCCCCATAGTTGAAGGTTGAGCGATGCACCTTTTTATCCTGCTTAATTGCCAGCCATTCTGCTCCTCCATCTGCGCAGTCAGGACACCCAATCACCTCTTCCAGTCCGGACATATCGGTAACAGTTAATAATGCCTGCAGGCTGTCCCATTCCGCATCGGTCAGGGCGAACTCATGTTTTTGTTTTGGATAGTCCTCCGGTCGCCAGGATTCTGCATAAATCGTTGCCGTTTTCCCTTCTATTTGCAAAGTACGTTTGCAGTATCCGACGCACATCCCAAAAGAAGTCCCTGTTTCAATTTTGATCGCGTCGTCGTCCTTTGAATCTGTAATGCATGCCGGAACGAACAAAAGGATTAACGAAAAAAGAACCAGAAATTTGAAGAATCGATTTCTTGAAATGGACAACATGAATTTCCTCCGCATCAATTAATTTTAATCTGAATTGCCCGTGATTTTCCCCCGGGTGTGGAAACGAGCTCCCCGACAATAGCGACCATGCCGCGAATTTGTTCTTTTTCATCCGTTTGAATATTCCAAACAACTTCTTTAAATTCCCTCATTTGATGAGCTGGAATGCTGAGTTTTTTTTCAACAAGTTCGTCGTTGTAATTCAATGACCACCGCCAGATTTCATCTTTTGGCTCCAGGCTGGTAAATTGATTGTCGCTGATCTGGTAGACAACATAATCAAAAGCCTGGCCTTGCATGTACACAAGTTCCAGATCACGGTCTGAATTGTTTTCAACCTGCATCACCATGCGCAAATAGCGCGAAGTGGTAATTTCTGTTTTATCAGTCTCAAGAAGAATATTAAGGCTTTCACGCAATTCATTAAAATAGACGAGCAAGGCATCCAGAATGGCGCGGGCACGATTCGAGGCTTCTGAGGAATTGGTGGCAATGGTGTGAACCAGGTCGTCCTGTTTATAGGTAATCTCATAAAGCAATGCAGGCGAATCAGTGCTTTCGTCCAATTCATTCTGGATAGAGAAAAAATTATTGTCACTGAACAATAGTCGCAATTGGTCCATTTCTTCCTGACTCAAAATCCGATTCAACGAGCCGTTGTCGGGATAATTGTCATAGATCTCCAATGTGCGGTTTTTTAAGATAAACAAATCGTGTTCTATGCCCGTTGAACCGCCGCTTATTTTCAAATGCACTATGACTTCATCCGAATTGATGTCTGGAATGGTTGTTACCGGCTCGGGTTCCGTGTGACTGAACAGGCCATCATGCTCACAGGAAATGGTAAGAACAAAGGCTGAGAGTGCGAGAACAACTATGAAAACCCTCCGACAGAGCATAAAATGAAAACTTTTTCCATGATACAATTCGAGATTGTCGAGCATTCGAAAAATCATAGTTATTTATCAGAGAGTATTATCAGATAAGTGCAATAATTTATTTGGTCTCCGGCAACGAGAATGCCAGAAAACCAGTTAATCGTTTTTATGGGACAAAACACAGAAATCACTGACGAACACCGCCCGTTTCTATTCAAAAAGTCATGATTTTATTCAGTATTTTGAATTCGGCTACGCGTGTTAAAATCGATATTCTGATCCAATGAAAATCAGGTTCTTGGAATAAAACTGTCCTCGCAATCCCGTCTCGTTTTTATAATAGGAATAGCGAATGAGCATCGAGATATTCGCAATAAAATCATAGCTGATATCAAGCACAGCGGAATTTGTTTCACTTCGTTCAAGGTCGAATTCAAGTAAATTTACGGGGGTAATATCCTCTTTGTATTTTTTTTCCTGTGCAATGACGGCCATTCTGGCCAGCCACTTCGTTTTATAACGTGCAGCCCCAACGACAGATAACCGCATGCCAGAAAAAGCGTACCCAATACTATTGGATGAATTATCCATATATTCAGAGGTTAAGCGCAGCAGATAATGCCTTCCAAAAGTGACACGAAAAAAAGCATTATTGTATTGATCCGATTGTCTGGTGGGTTTTTCAACAAAAAGTCCCTCTGCAGATTGATAATACGCAGACCTTTGAAAATCTGCACCCGAATAACTAAAACCACCTTCCACTAATAATTTGTTGCTCAACCGTTTTTGCAATGAACCGCCATAATTCCGATTGAAAAAATCGAATTGATTGGTCTCTGCGTATTCCAGCTGGTTGCCGTTGATGTGCAGGCTCACACTGAAACCGCCGGGAAGAAAATAACTGACATTTAAAGCTGAGTAAGTTTGAATAAAGTCGAAAGGCGCATTGAGGAAAAACTTTGCTGTCCCTCCGGCATTAGCTGTGAACTGTATATTTTTTGCCGGCGACCAGACAATATCTCCGCTGACGATCTGCGTAATTTTGTGCTCTTGTTGGAATTCCGAATAAAACTGCAGTCCGTTGGAATAGCTGTAGTTAACACGGACTTCACCTAAATTTCGCCTCCCTTGTGTTTGAAAAATGGCGCTCGAAACAAACGCAGATTCTGTATTCCGAACCGATTCGAAAACATTATTGTCGTGAAACGATCCTACTTGCAAGCGGTTATTTATTCGCCAACTATCCTGTGCAAAGGCGTGAGAAATTGTTGTCATTGTGATGCAACAAAAAACGATAAATTCTCTTCCCGTAAATCTCAAAATTTATCTTCCCGATTTTGAATAGATTGTTGCAGAATTCGAGCTTGATTATCGAGGCTGTCTGCCTGATTGAGCCATTGCAAGCGTTGGTGATCAAGAACCTCAAGCCACTTCTCAATTTCACCGGATTCGAGATTCTCAATATTGGAAAACCACGCTTTGTCCTCTGGCAGATTAGAGCCGGCACGAAAAAATTCCGGCAGCAGACTAATCTCCGATGCTTGATTCCTGCCTGCTTCCATACCAGCAACATCACTATTGTATTTTATCTCTTCCTGGGAACGCCCCTGATCTGAGGCTGTCACTTCTCTTTGTGGATCGGTTAATGCCAGATCTCCAAAAAAATCGGAAATTCGGCCACGCATACTCAACTCCGCCCGCAATGATTCTCTCTTCGTTTGCAATTTTTCAGCCTGACGACGAAGCCGGTCCGCCTGATCGAGAATGAAATCCGATTTCTGACGTAAGGATTCGGGCGTATCCGTGGAGTCCGTTGTGACGCGCAGCAATCCATCAAAAATGGCGGTATCGGAAGAATACGTGCGGCAGTGTTGCATAAGCAGTCGTGTTTGCTGGATATCCTGAATAAGGCGTGTCTGTGCGGCACGATCGCGCTGCTTTTCCGCCACAAGCAGATCACTGGAGAGTTGTGTGCTAAAGACTTGTAAAGTATCGAGCAATGTTGAGGACGCAGCTGTCAGTGCATTGAGACGTTCATGACTCAGATCCCGGGAAAGTGTAAGTTTATTTGCCACTTCATGCGAACGAGCGAGTAGCTGAGCGAGATTGCGATCGTTAAGAAAACCACTTCTTGACTTTGCTGAGGAAATAGCAATTCCCAGGCTGTCCACCAACGTCGAAAGCCGACGGGTTTCCTGCATGGAAACAAAATATTCCGATTCCAATTTATTTAGCTGCGCTTCCCAGTGCACGAGTTTTGTCGTCTGCAAAAACGCTGAAAAGAGCAGGAACAGCACGGAAATTTTTAGCCAGGATCGCACCATGAAAAAATCTATTCACTCATCTTCGTTTTTGTCTTCAAATCCAAATTTGGATAATTTATATAAAAGCGTCGTCGTTTTTATTCCCAGAAGGCGGGCGGCCTCTGCCTTCACTCCATGCGCCGTGTGCATCGCCCGCTCGAGGAGTGTTTTTTCTACCTGGTCCAGGGTATTATTCAAATCAAGATTGTCATCCAGAAAGGAAAACACAGATTTGTTGTTGTTCACCAACGGTGGCAAATCAGACAACCGAACCACCGAATCTTCACACAGAACCGCTGCTCTCTCAAGCACATTTTCCAGCTCCCGAATATTACCCGGCCAGTTGTAGTTGCGCAAGGCTTGTTCAACACCTTTATCCAATTTCAATTGCTCATGGCCAAAGCGACGAGCAAATTTCTCCAAAAAATGTCGGGTGATCAAGAGAATATCATCATCGCGGTCGCGCAGGGCGGGCAAGGTTATGGGGACGACATGCAAGCGGTAGTATAGATCTTCACGAAAGATGCCTTTATCAACGAGGTCTTGCAGCGGTTTATTGGTTGCTGCAATCACCCGCACATCAACCCGCAAGGTTTCTTCACCACCAACTCTTTCAAATTCCTTTTCCTGCAAGACTCGCAACAATTTAATCTGCATGGCTGGTGATATTTCACTGACTTCATCGAGAAAAATCGTGCCCTTGTGAGCGAGTTCAAAGCGACCCGCTTTGCGTTTTAATGCTCCGGTGAATGCCCCTTTTTCATGCCCAAACAACTCTGATTCGAGAATCGTTTCTGCGAGCGCTCCGCAGTTCACCCGTATGAAAGCCTCCTCAGAACGCGGGCTGTTCTGGTGCAAGGCTCTGGCAATCAATTCTTTTCCGGTACCCGTTTCACCATAAATAATTACCGAAGCATCGGTTGCGGCTACCTTTTTGACTGTTTTAAATATGAGTTTCATTTTCGATGACTGGCCAACGATTTCATCGTTGTTAAACTCACGCTTCTCTTCCTCACGCAAATACTGATTTTCCGCCACAAGCCGGGATAACTTTTCCTGATTTGCAATGAGTTTGCAAATGCGCTCAATTTTAACCCCAATTTCATCGGCAGAAAACGGTTTGGAGATAAAATCGGCAGCGCCAACCTGCATCGCTTTTACCGCTAATTCTATAGAACCAAAGGCGGTGATGAGGACCGTTTGCACTGCAGGATATTTTGCTTTGATCTCACGTGTGAGATCAAGGCCATTTTTTCCCGGCATTTTGTAATCTGCAATGACGATATGTGGTTGGCTAATTTGTAAAGCTGAAAGACAATTTTCGGCATCCGGGAAAGGGTGTGTGGTGTATCCTAAAATTTTTAAAACCTGAACCAGACCTTCACGCATTGTTTCGTTATCATCGACGACTGCTATTTGGTAATTTGCATTCATTTATTGCCTGCTTTTGAATGTGGAATGAGAAATTGAAATTTTGCCCCCTGGCTGCTCGGTTTTAATCGAATCAGACAATTATTCTCTTCAGCCAGCAACCGTACCAGTGCAAGGCCGAGTCCCGTCCCTTCATTTCGTGTTGTAAAAAAGGGTTGAAATACTTTATCCTGATCTTCAATGGCAATTCCCGGACCATTATCGGTAATCGTTAACACGGTATAAAGTCTTTCCCGCCTGGCAACAATGGAAATCACAGCCTCTGTACTCTCCTTCACAGCGATCACGGCATTTTGCAAAATATTGGATAATATCTGACGGAAATGATCCGGATCGATAAATACGCTCAATCCTTTTTCAATGGCAATATCCCAATGGATTTCTTTGCGGCCATGATCGATCACTGCACAAACTTCCTTGCACAGTGTCTCAACGGCAACAATGCCTGGATTGGCCTTGACCGGACGGGCATAACTGAGAAAATCGGATATTATTTCATTCAAATGATTGACTTCCTTCATGATACGAGCTACGTGTTGCTGCATATCCTGCGGTGCAGTTTTTTGCAATACACCGGCAAAAAGTGTAATTCCACCCAACGGATTTCTCACTTCATGGGCGACACCGGCCAGCATCATCTGCTGACGCTGTTGCCGTTCGTCAATTGCCTGGCGCATTTTTTCAATGGTTTGGGCCAAAATCACGATTTCTGAACTTCCTGCTTGCTCCAAGGGTGAATCATATTTGCCATATCCGATCTCCTCGGCAGCTTTCTCTAATTTTTCCAAAGGCCGGGTTACTTGCCTCGCAATAAGCCCTGCAGATAAAAAAGCTACGGCTATGGCAAGCAGACCAATAGTGAGCAAAATTTTCTGCATCGTGTCAATCGCCTGCAGACCTTCCGCGCTGCCTTCCATGCAGAGCACTGCGGCGTGCGGATCATTGTCAATTTCTACAGGTACATACACCGACATAAAAGGTTGGTCTTTGCTATCGAAAAAAAATCGTGATGTTGCGGCATTTCCTGAAAATGCCGAATTAATCTCCTGCACATCCAGTCGTGCACGATAGTATTCATCCCCAATGGCGATCAGCTTTTTGCTGTCAAAATAGCAATTTCGTGCGGGATCAAGCAACATGATGCGTGCGATAGTTCCGGTTTCGAGAACGGGTGCAAAGTAAAGCTGAAGTCGTTGCAAGGTGCGTGAGTTTTCATCACCTGGCACGAGCTGCAAGGCATGTGTATCCCGGATTTGCTCGGCGGCGACCTTTGCAATGACGATGAGTTTTTTCCCTAATTCATCCTCAACAGCCTTGCGTACCTGCCAATCCACATACAGGCCTGCTGCCCCCAGTATAATGCCACTTTGTACTAGGAGAAATACAACAAATTGCGTTCGCAATTTGATTTTATTACGAAGGGCAGTAATCATTTTAAATCCAGGAATTGGCATCGTAATTCGACAGCACCTTTTAGATAGATTTTTCCACAAATAAATCAGGGAGTTTGTTCAAATTTAGAGATAATAAATTCAAATTTTCGCAAGAGGGTCTCTTGTCTAATCAGAATGTCCGTAATGCTGCAATCTGCTGTCCAATGCGAACAAAACTGAAATACTATTGTTAAATTTTGAAAATACAGCAATTCGGCGAAAATAAAAAGGATTCATTGTTCGTATAAATTAAATGGTTGCTTCTTCCATGTATTTGTAATTATTTTATAGCCCAATTTCGAAAAAAAGATCAAAATTTTAAAATTTAACTCCGGCATGCACTTGAGAATCTACACCATTGGCATCGTGCTTTTTACCCTCATTTTCGCTGCGATATCTCTTTCGGCAGCACGACATCCTGTTGCAAAGAATGAAGCAAAATGGCAAACGATTGACGATATCGTCAATGCACCAAACGACAATTTTGATCTTGCCTACGCCCTTCTCTATATCTCACAAAAAAGCTCACGCGAAATACTGAATCGTGATTTTGATGTGCAGGAAAGCCTTCACCAGATTGATAGTTTAACCATTTTATTGCAAAATCGCCTAGCGAATGCAAGAAATCCTGAAGAAACCATCAATATTTTGAATCATTTCATTTTCACGGTTCTGGGATTCACAACGGATGAAAGCGATACAACCGGAAGAGATCCGAAGAATCTCTTTATTAATGATGTCTTTGAGAGAAGGAAAGGCTACTGCCTGTCCTTGTCACTCCCCTATTTAATATTTGCCGACCGTTTGAATCTGCCGCTATTTGGTGTTGCCAGTCCGGGGCATTTTTTCGTGCGCTATGATGATGGCGAAACACAAATCGTGAATATTGAAACCACCGCAGGCGGACGACTTGTTAGCAATAATTACTACAGAGAAAAACACCAAATTAATGGTAATCATGTATTTTACATGCAAAATCTAACAAAACGCCAGGTCATTGGTGTATTTTTAAACAATCTTGGCAATTGTTATCGCCGTGCGAAAATGCTACAGGAAGCACACGACATATTACAGGCAGCTATAACCATTCATCCGGGGCACCCTGAGGCACACACAAATCTCGGGAATGTTCTTTATGAAATGAACAATACCGATGCAGCAATTCTTGAGCACAAAAGAGCGTTGCAACTCTACCCTTATCTTGCGGAGGCTTATACGAATCTCGGTAGCGTTTACGATGCCAAAGGCATGATCGACGAAGCGCAAAAAGCCCATCTGAATGCCCTTGAAATCAGACCCGACTTAACCGGAGCCTACATCAATTTGGGGAATATTTATCTTAAAAAGGGCGATTACAAGGCTGCCCTCGGGGAATATGAAGTAGCACTTTTTTATGATAGTACATTGGCTATTGCCCACGCAAACATGGGGAGCGCGTACGATAAGATGGGAATTCTCTCCAAAGCGCTCATTGCCTACAAAAAAGCGATAGAAATAAATCCCAGATTAAACGAGGCCTGGCTTAATCTCGGTAATCTTTATACGCAATTGGGCATTCTTAAAGATGCGGCAACCACCTACGAAAAAGCCATCTCTATAAATCAGGATAATCTGGAGCTGCAACTGAGTCTGGCAAATACGTACCGCGATCTGAAAAATAATCCAAAGGCTATCACTGCATACCATGCGGCTTTGAAGATAAATCCGCAGTTTGCATTGGCGTATTATAATCTCGGGCTATTGTACAGTAAGAACCCTAAAACAACAAATCAGGCAATCCAGGCTTACAAGGGAGCCTTAAAATACGATGACAGTTTTGCTGAAGCACATTTAAATTTGGGTTCTTTATATCAACAGGAAGAAAACAACTTTTATCGTGCCGAAAAACACTTTCGCCGTGCATTGGTTTTACGACCTGATTTTACCGAAGCAAATTTCAATATGGGTGT